>NZ_AUTQ01000090.1 GCF_000498095.1 Pseudoalteromonas sp. TB64 | reverse complement strand
CCGCCAATAACTTGCGCTACTGTAAGCAAAACGTTTATAACTACAGCAACAGTAAGTTGTTTATTACTTTGACTTTCATCTACATGACTGTGCGAGTGATCGTGGCCCATAATGCTCTCAAAAAAACATTTTATAATAATATATGCTTATATCATGACAAGTTTACAACCGCTATAAGCACAATGTTGTGTATGAATAAATACAAGATAAAAATGGTTATAAACGTCTATTATTTGTAATCCTAAATGATAGACGTTTATGCGCTAAATATCGATTTTTTAAGGAGTTTACGGTTCAAAACTTGCGTCTTTACATATTTAATGCATTAATATAAGCAATATAAAATAACTAAAAGTTGCTGGAAATTAAGCATGGATAAAGGTTTGAACTTTGGTGAGTTAACAGGTAAAGGACAATCTGTTCGAAGTAAACTAATTATAACCTTTATAATCATTGCGTTAGGACCATTGTGTTTGCTTACTTGGTTTAGTTTTCAGCATGTAAATAACACCCTTAAACAAAATGCAAATAGCGAACTTAATGAGTTAAGTAATATAGGTAAGCAATTTGCCAATATTTGGTTTTCAGATCATGTTAAAGACCTTTATTTACTTAAATCACGGTTAGGAAACAACCCCGCTAAAAAACAAAACTTAATTAACGAGTTTACTAAACAGTATGACTTTGTAAATCATGTTGAGTTTATCGATACTTCATCTGCTGAAATTACGCCTAATGTTTCCTTTTTTAATCAACCCATACAAACTGATTTTATAAAAATATACGCTGAAAAAAACAATATTCAGCAAACACTTTTTCGCTCTATTGTAATGAATGGACGAGAGCACCATGTAGTTTCATTACCTATATTAGATTCAAACAAGCAGTTGCAGGCAATATTACTCGCTGATGTAAATTTGCAAGGGTTACTAAATAATCTAAGTCAAATACATGCCGCCAGTACCAACATTACGTTTTATGTAATGCATAATAATAAAATTGAAAAGCAAGCAACTACAACAGCGTTAAACCCTCAGTTTTTTTCTCAAAATAGCTCTCCTTCAAAGCAAGTATTTACATATAAAAATAAGAGTGAAAATACGTTTTATGGCTACATTAGCGATTTAGACTTTTTGGGTGAACAAGGTTGGCAGTTACTTGTTTCAAAACCAACTAAAGTTGCCCTTCAGGGGAGTGATTATTATAAGCAGCTTGCTATTTTAACAAATGCAGGCGCTTTGTTACTTATTTTATGCTCGTCTTGGTGGTTTGGTCGCAGGTTGTCTCGTCCTTTAATTCGGTTAACCAAAATTGTTGAAAATATTACAAAAGGACAAGATGTTAAAGTTCCAATATTAAAAGACAGTACTGAATTTAATCAGCTATCAATTGATCTTCACAAGCTAGTAAAAGCGAAGGAAGAGCAAAAAAGTATTTTACAAAAACAACGTTCTGCTCTTCAAATAGCGTTAAAACAATTAGCAGAACAAAAAGCTGCACTAGATGAGCATGCCATTGTTGCTGTAACTGATTTAAAAGGCACTATTACTTTTGTAAATAAAAAGTTTTGTGAAGTAAGCGGCTATAAAGAACATCAGCTATTAGGCCAAAATCATCGACTTCTCAATTCAGGTACGCACCCTAAAGCGTTTTTTAAAGAGATGTATAAAACGCTGCAAAAAGGCGAAATTTGGAATGGACAAATATGTAATAAAGCCAAGCATGGCGGTTTTTATTGGGTAGATACAACCATAGCGCCATTTTTAGATGATGAAGGTAAACCACAAAGTTATATTGCAATACGTACAGATATGACCGCATTAAAATTGCAAGAACTTGAACTAGAACAACATAAAACACAGCTTCAGTTAGTGATAGACAGTACAGCTGTCGGTATTTGGGATTGGTACATAGATACCAGCAGAATAACCTTTAATAACCGCTGGGCTGAAATAATTGGCTACAAGCTGAGTGATATAGAACCTTGCACTATTGAGACTTGGTATAAGTACGCTAATCCGGAAGATTTAATCGAATCCGACTTAAAATTAAAAGAACACTTTGCAGGAAAAACAGATTACTACGTTAGCGAAACACGTATGAAACACAAACTCGGTCATTGGGTTTGGGTACTTGATACTGCAAAAGTAGTTGAGTGGAACAATGATGGTTCGCCAAAGCGAATGATTGGCACGCATTTAGATATTACAAATCAAAAAAATACTGAATTTGAATTACAAAGTAGTAGTGATCGGTTTGCATCATTGGTTGCAAATATTCCAGGTATTATTTATCGATGTACGTTTGATGATACATGGACCATGCTTTACATGAGTGAGCAAACTACAGAAATTACCGGCTATACACCGGATGAATTAATTAATAATAAAGATTTGAGCTTTTTTAGTTTAATGCATGAAGATGATAATGCTGAAGTTGAAAAAGAGATCCGTAAATGTATTGCTGCTAAAAAGCCTTGGTCGGTGGAATATAAAATAAAAATAAGCGACGGTACATACCATTGGATGAATGAGAAAGGTCGAGCTATTTATGATGCCATGGGTAATGTTTTATATTTAGATGGATTTATATTAGATATAACAGAGCGCTATAACACTCAATCAGAAATAAGCCGTCAGCAAAGTTTACTAGAGTCGATGAGTAAACAGGGTCGAATAGGCGCATGGGAAATCGATTTAGAAGCACAAACACTTTATTGGTCAGATGAAGTAAAAGTGATTCATGAATTGCCTGTCGATCATGAGCCAGATCTCGCAACCGCAATTGATTTTTACAAGTCAGGAGAGCATCGAGATAAAATATCTCAACTTTTTGAAAAAGCAGTTTCTTTAGGAGAAAGTTGGAGTATTGAGCTTATTATTTTAACCCATAAAGGAGCAGAGCGCTGGGTTAAGTCTATGGGGCAAGCTGAATTTAAAAATGGCAAATGCATACGTGTGTTTGGTTCATTTCAAAATATTGATGCACATAAGCGACTTGAGTTAGAAAGTGAAAAAGCAAATAGATACAATAAAAACCTTGCTCAGCTAACAATTGCACCAGAGGTACAAAATAGCAATGTTGAACAAGTTAAAAAGCTAATTGTTAAATCAATGTGTGACGTATTAGAAGTAGAGCGTGCAACGCTATGGATATTTAACGATACCTGTAATGCTATGACCTGCCATAGTTTGTATATTAAAGACCAAGGGTTTGTTGAATCTGACGCAGTATTAAATGTTATCGATTATCCTGATTATTTTCATGCTCTTCGCAAACAAAACTTAACGGCAATTAACGATGTGAATAACCATCCTGCTACGGTTGAGTTTATCAATGATTACATAGAACCATTAAATATAAAGTCTATGCTTGACGCGGTTATTTCTATCGGAAGCAGTGAGCTGGGCGTTTTGTGCGCCGAAAAAGTAGGTGAGAATCACAATTGGACACAAAGCGAAGAGACCTATTTACGCTCATTAGCAACACTAGTGGGTAGCACGCTTGTATCACAACGTCGTAAAGAAATTGCCGAAGAGCTTAAAGTTGCGCTAATAAAAGCTGAAGATGCTGCAATAGTTAAAAGCCAGTTTTTAGCCACAATGAGCCATGAAATTAGAACACCAATGAATGGTGTATTGGGTATGTTAGAACTTATTCAGTTAGAGCCGTTACCAAAACCTATAGAAACCAAAGTTGGTATTGCTAAAAGTAGTGCGCATTCATTATTAGGTGTTATTAATGATATTTTAGATTTTTCGAAGGCTGAAGCAGGTAAAATTGAGCTCGAAAATATTAATTTTAATGCACAAGATTTAATTGGCGAAATTGCCGCAGCGCAAGCAATTACTGCACAAGGAAAAGGCATTGAAATTATTCTTGATTTAGTTCATCTCGAACCTGCACAACTATGTGGCGATCCTGGTCGAATTAGGCAAGTTCTTACAAATTTATTAAGTAATGCGGTTAAATTTACAAATGAAGGTGAAGTCGTTATTAGTGCTCAAGTCGATAAAGTAGAGCAAGGCTTAGCGTTTAAAATAAAAGTAAAAGATTCTGGTATCGGGATCAATGATAAAAAACAACAGCAACTATTTACACCTTTTTCGCAGGGTGATGCTTCAACAACCCGTGAGTATGGCGGTACAGGGCTTGGTTTAGCTATATGTAAGCAATTATGCGAGCTGATGAGTGGCTCTATTTCTCTTACAAGCGAAGCTGGTAAAGGAAGCGAATTTACGGCGACCATATTGGTAACTCAAGGCGATCAAAAAGAGCGTTATATTCAAAAGCTCGATATAAAAGGTTTATCAGTATTAGTTGTTGATGACAACGAAACAAATCGTATTGTTATATCTCAACAGTTAGAAAATTGGGGCGCAGAGGTAGCGCTTGCCAGCGATGCTTACAAAGCATTGGCAATGTGTGAAAAACGCATTACTAATAAACAAGGAATGTATGATATTGCAGTACTTGATATGCAAATGCCTGGTATGGATGGCATTACGCTTTGCAAAGAACTAAAAGCACATAGTGATTATAAAAATATGCCACTGGTAATGATGACCAGTATAGCGGGAATGGAAGGGGCTCAGCGTTATTCAGATGCAGGATTTCAGGCTTATTTTCCTAAGCCAGTAACAACTGCTGATATGATTTCTGCACTTTCTGTTATTACTAATAATAAACACAATGATGTATTGCCATTGGTAACTTCTGGCTATATTTCGTCTTTGCGAAAAGAAAAACCAGCAGAAACAGCACATATATTACTAGTTGAAGATAATCTTATTAACCAACAAGTGTCTACCCTAATGCTTAAAAAGCTAAACTGCGACATTACACTTGCAGAAAACGGTCAGCGAGCAGTCGATATTTTAGGTGAACACGAGCGTGGTTATTTCAAAATTGTATTAATGGATTGCCAAATGCCAGTAATGGATGGTTTTGATGCAACAACCGCTATTAGAAATGGTGATGCCGGTGATAAGCATAAAGATATTAAAATAATTGCGTTAACAGCTAATGCTATGGAATCGGATAAACAACGCTGTTTTGATGCAGGAATGGATGACTACTTAAGTAAACCAATTCAACTAGATACTTTAAAAGATAAATTAGATCAGTACATTTAGGGAAAATTAAATGAGCAAAGTAATTGAAATTCGTGATGCAAAGCCAAGTGATGCAAAAACAATTTTGCATTTTATCAACGAACTGGCAATTTACGAAAAAGAACCCGATGCAGTTAAAACTAACGAGCAAGCTATTTTAGATACATTATTTTGTGAAGGTGCAACTGCGCATAGTATTTTGTGCTTAGATGGTGATGAGGCAATTGGTTTTGCAGTTTATTTTTATAACTACTCTACTTGGCTCGGAAAAAATGGTCTGTACTTAGAAGACTTATATGTGAGCCCTGATAGCCGTGGTAAAGGGGCTGGCAAAGCAATAATGAAGCATTTAGCTAATACAGCACTAAAAAACAATTGCGGTCGATTTGAGTGGGTTGTACTTGATTGGAATAAACCCGCAATTGATTTTTACGATAGCATTGGTGCTAAGCCACAAACAGAGTGGATTATTTATAGATTAACAGGACAAGAGTTAATAGATTTCGCTAAATAGATAATGAAAATCATTTGCATTTGCGTTTGTTGGTGTGTAAGTTAATAGCACATTAGATAAACGCGCAGATGATTTTATGATCTCAGGTCAAAAACAAACCCACCCAGATTTACTTTATCTTGAGCAAGCATTAAGTCCTTGGCAATCAAATATAATGCAGGGCAATTACGCTTTTGAGCAAGGCGCTTTACTTGAAGCGCGTGATAAATATTTTTTAGCTAAAACCCTCGCAAATCGTTTATTACAACAGTTTTTATGTGCCCAAATAAATAACAATGTTATTTATGCTATAGAACATTGCTTACCAGCACTGGTTGTTGCATCTCATAATTTAGCCGATACCTATATTGCAATGCAACAGCCCGAAAATGCCTGTAAATGGTTATGTGAAGCGCATTTGTCGTTATCTCCGCTTATTAATCATACTCATTATGAAGTTCAAAAAGCGAGTAGGCATCATTACCTCAAAACATCTGCTGAACTTGTCGCATTTGCACGCCGGTATCCTTCTTTTCCAGAACTGATTGAGCAAGTTAATTTTTGTTTAAGCTCAAACACACCTTCAAACAAACAATTGCACTAAAAAGGACTATTTATGACGTTTACTTTACCTAAACTAGATTATGAATACGATGCACTAGAACCTCATATTGATAGTAAAACAATGCATATTCATCATACTTTGCATCATCAAACGTATATTAATAAAGCCAATGCAGCTTTAGCTGACACGGTGTATGCAAACGAAAATGCTGAAGAGTTACTTAAGGGAATAAATGAGCTACCAAGTGATTTGCAAAAAGCAGTGCAAGAACATGCAGGTGGGCATTTTAATCACAGTTTATTTTGGCAGGTTATGAGCCCGCAAGGTGGTGGAGAACCAAGTGGTATTCTTGGCGACGTTATAAATGAGGAGTTGGGTGGTTTTAGTGAATTTAAAGATAAATTTACTACAGCGGCTTTAAGTCAATTTGGCAGTGGTTGGGCGTGGCTTTGTGTAACGCCAAATAAAAAATTGGTTGTAGAAAACAGCGCAAATCAAGATTGCCCATTAATGCAAGGTAATACACCTATTTTGGGGCTCGATGTATGGGAACATGCTTATTATTTGAAGTATCAAAATAAACGCCCTGAATATATTGCTGCTTTTTATAATGTAATTAATTGGACTGAAGTTGAAAAACGCTACCTAGCTGCGGTAAGTTGAGTTCCGAATATGGCTAGTAATGTGAGTTTATTTGTATAAGCTAGGCTTTATTAGGTTAACTTATAGAGCCGTTTATGGACACTTCACATTGGCAAAAAGCACGTCAGAGTCGCGATCCTCGCTTTGACGGGCTTTTTTACGTAGCGGTAAAAAGTACCGGCATTTATTGCAGGCCTATTTGCCCAGCACCAACGGCTCACGAAAAAAACGTTGCTTATTATCAATTTGCTCATAACGCGGCGCAAGATGGCTTTAGACCTTGCATTCGTTGCCGGCCCGATAGTGCCCCAGGCAGTGCAGCATGGCAGGGGACAAAAACTACTGCACTTAGAGCAAAACAGTTAATAGATCAAAATGATGAACACGACTGCGAAAATTTAGCTTCAAGATTAGGTATAAGCAGCCGTTACTTAAGGCGTTTATTTAAGCAGTTTTTTGGCGTGTCGATCACGCAATACAGGTTATTCAATCAATGTCATTTTGCAAAAAAGCTACTACAAGAAACAAACTTACCCCTTACCGAAATAGCGTTTGCAGCTGGCTTTAAAAGCATTCGGCGTTTTAATGATGCATTTTTACAGCAGTTAAATATAGCACCCTCAAAAATACGTAATAGTGATAAAACACCAACTTCTACAATCACACTAATTTTGCCATTTAGACCCCCTTATAATTGGGCTGCCTTGCAAGGATTTTTAGCTAAGCGACTTATTAAGCCCATGGAGTGGATAAGTGATACAAGTTACGGGCGCACGTTTTCAGACAAAAACTGCAAGGGTTATTTTAATGCAAAATTTATAAGAGATAAAAATCATTTTAGTGTTGAGATAAGCATAAGTAATACGCTTTACTTACAGCCTATTATTAATAATATACGGCGCGTGCTTGATTTAGATGCAGACATTAATTTAATTGAAACGCACATTAAACATAATATAAATGGTGCTTTTAATGTAACAGAAGGTTTAAGGTTACCTGGTATTTGGTCAAGTTTTGAAGCAGGAATTAGAGCCGTGCTGGGTCAGCAAGTCAGTGTTACAGCCGCTCATAATTTAGTTACCAAACTTGTAGATGTGCTTGGTGAGCAGCATGATAACGCTATTTATTTTCCGGAGGCAGAGATAGTTGCTAATAGTGATTTTGGTTTTTTTAAAATGCCACAAGCACGTAAAAATGCACTGCATAACCTTGCTCAATATTGTAGTTTAAATCCTAATACAGATGATTTAGACGAATGGCTAAGCTTAAAAGGAATTGGTCCTTGGACCGTAAATTACGCTAAACTGCGAGGCCAAAGTCAGCCAGATATTTTACTAGATGGTGACTTAGGGATTAAAAAAGCACAGGCGGCTNCTGCCACTCCTTTTGATGCAGTTAACTGTGCACCTTTTCGCTCTTATTTAACGTTTCAACTTTGGCAGCAATTGTAATGATAATTCAAACAAAAATACCAAGCCCAATAGACGATATAATTATTCAGGCTAGTGACATAGGCGTAAGTTACGTTGGATTTTATCCACCAACCGAGCATACAAATACTCCTTTCAGTAAGGTTACTAACAAAGCAATACTTATCTGTGCTGCGCAATTAAACGAGTATTTTAATAAAGAACGAACCACTTTTAACGTACCACTTGATACCAAAGGTACGCCATTTCAACAAAGTGTGTGGGAAGCATTGCTAACGGTGCCTTTTGGTCAATCTCAAACATATGGTTATATTGCTAATGCTTTAAATAACCCAAAAGCAGTAAGAGCAGTCGGTGCTGCTAACGGTAAAAACCCGATTAGCATAATTGTACCGTGCCATAGAATCATTGGTGCAAATGCAAAGTTAACGGGTTATGCGGGTGGACTTGATAGAAAACGTTGGTTATTGGAGCACGAAGGATTAATGTAAATTCATCACTCGCCACTAAAGAGTGTGACCTTTGTGGATTGAAATTTGTTTAATCTAGGGGCGATTTAATCACGACGCAAGGTTTGTAATCTAGTGGGCTTGATAACTGCTTCTGCGTTACTCTATTGCCTTACATACATGTAAGAATAAGTAAAAACCGAGCAAAGCTTCCGCGTCCTGCTTACGCCCCTTATCTAGATTAATGTATGAAACAAAGAATCAATCGTCCTAGGAAGAACCCAAAGTTCAACGCGCCTTAGTGTTTAAAAAATAAATATTATTGGCAAATTAACTATGCAAATTGGTATTAATTTAATATTAGGGTAGCATTAGCGCACTTTTTATTAAATGGCACCCCAATGGCTCAATTATACTTTTACTACTCTGCAATGAATGCGGGTAAATCAACTACGTTATTACAATCAGCATTTAATTATAAAGAACGTGGAATGGAACCTGTTATCCTTACCGCAGCCATTGATGACAGACAAGGCGTGGGTAAAGTATCGTCTCGTATAGGCTTACAAGCTGATGCGCACGTATTTGATGCTAGTAAAGATGTTTTTGATCTTATTCAATCGCTTAACAGTGATAAAAAACGCCATTGCGTGTTAGTTGATGAATGCCAATTTTTATCAAAAGAACAAGTAATGCAATTAACCGACGTGGTTGATGAATTAGGTATACCGGTATTATGTTATGGCTTGCGTAACGACTTTAGAGGCGAGTTATTTGTAGGATCGCAATACTTACTTGCATGGGCTGATAAGTTAGTTGAGCTTAAAACGGTATGCCATTGTGGTCGTAAAGCTAACCACGTACTGCGTACAGATGAAAACGGTGAAGCAATAGCCGATGGTAACCAAGTAGAAATTGGCGGCAATGACCGATATGTTTCGGTATGCCGCAAACATTATAAAGCCGCTTTAAATATGGGCCGATAAAGCATTTATAAATGTATCAATATTTTCGCGCGTAATATCTAAATGCGTTACTAGCCTGAGTTGTTTACTTGGGCTAAATAATATTCCTTGGCTTTTAAGTGCTTCAGCAATCCCTTCTATGTTTATGCTACTTTCAAAAGTTGCGTAAACCATATTAGTTGTATTACTCATATCAACAGTAAAACCACTTAGCGCACTTAATTTTTGAGCAAGATATCGCGCATTTGCATGATCATCACTCAAGCGATTTACATTATGCTCAAGTGCGTACTGCCCAGCAGCTGCAAGCATTCCAGCTTGACGCATACCGCCGCCAAGTACTTTTCTCCAGCGTCTTGCTTTATCAATAAGGGTTTGTGAGCCTAATAATAAAGAGCCAACGGGTGCACCTAAGCCTTTAGATAAACAAATAGAAACTGAATCAAAGTGTTTTGTAATGTCAGTTATATCAACCTTTAACTCAGCGGCAGCATTAAATGCACGTGCGCCATCTAAGTGCAGTGCTAAATTATGTGTATTAACAAAATTGCGTGCTTGGGCTAAGTATTCAAGAGGGAGTACTTTGCCGCCAATCGTATTTTCTAAACTAAGCAATCGGGTTTTAGCAAAATGGCAATCGTCTGGTTTTATCGCTGCAGCTATTTTACTGAAGGGGATGCTACCGTCTGCTTCATTTTCGATAGGTTGTGGTTGAACAGAGCCTAAAACGGCTGCGCCGCCACCCTCAAACTTATAGTTATGGGCATTCTGACCACAAATGTATTCGTCACCTCGTTCACAATGCGCCATTAACGCAAGTAAGTTCGCTTGTGTACCTGAGCTGCAATAAAGTGCGGCTTCAAAATTAAAACGCTCACACGCATAAGCTTCTAGCTGGTTAACGCTTTCATCATCGCCATATACATCGTCACCAACAGGTGCGTTGTGCATAATATCGCGCATTTTTTTAGAGGGTTTTGTTACTGTATCAGATCGAAAATCTATCATGATTGCCTTATCCTTTTTATAACTTAAGCCAGCTCGCTACAAATTTGTTCGCGAGTGTCTTTATCAAAATAGCTCCATGCAATAAAGCGGCTAATTTTTTGACCTTGTGCCATATCAACTATTTTATATTGTGCTATTGGGTGAGCTTTTAATACCTCTTCTAGTGCTGCAATGTTATCTTTTTTAGACACCAAAGAAGTAAACCACATAACTTGCTCAGCAAAGTTTTCGCTTTCTTTAATCATATTAGAGATAAATTTAACTTCACCGCCATCACACCATAACTCATTATTATGACCGCCAAAATTAAGGGCGTTACTCGGGGCTTTACCTAAGTTTTTCCACTTTCGTTCGCTGCCTTTAGATGCTTCTTCAGCGCTTGCATGAAACGGAGGGTTACATAAAGTTAAATGATATAACTCTTTTTGATTTACAATGCCGTTAAAAATAGATGCAGCATTTTTTTGGTGTTTTAAGGTTATTTTTAAACCATTAAATTGCGCAATTTGTTTCGCTATTTTTATTGATGCAGCATCAATATCGGTACCCGTAAAATGCCATTTATATTCATGCATTCCTGTAAGCGGATATACTAAGTTAGCGCCAGTGCCTATATCCAATACTTTAATTTGCTTACCTAGAGGAATATTTTGTTGATTATCGTCGCTCAACAAATCAGCTAAATAGTGTATGTAATCTACTCTTCCAGGAATTGGAGGGCATAAGTTGTGCTCAGGAATATCCCAAAAGTCCACATTGTAATGGGCTTTTAAAAGAGCCTGATTGAGTGTTCTTACAGCCTTGTTATCGCTAAAATCAATGCTTTGCGTTCCCGCAGGGGTTGTAATCATAAAAGGCAGCAGAGCAGGGTGTTCTGTTGTTAGTAGGTTGAAATCGTAACCATTTTTATGCTGGTTTCTTGGGTGTAACTTTGAGCGTGTAGTATTTTCTTTCATGGGTTCATTTTAACAACAGATACAATGGCGTAAGTGTAACAAATGCGGGTGGGTAAAGTGCAGACATTTCCTTTGGTATATTTAAAATTACTGGTAGGATGAGTTTATAATAATAAAAAGGAATCACCGTGGGCATTTCTCAGCAGTCAATAATAATTGATTTAAATCCTCAGCAAACTCTTCATTTACGCCGTATAAGTGATGATAATAAACAAGGTCCTGTTGTTTTTTTTATGCATGGGGCGATTGAAAACGGTAAAATTTTTTATACTCACAGCAATAAAGGGTTAGCGCCTTTTTTAGCTGAACACGGTTATCGTTGTTACGTTGCTGACTTACGCGGCCGAGGTGATAGCAAACCTGTTATTTCAAGTGAATCACAATATGGACAAACCGAATCTATTTTAGAAGATATTCCCGCTTTTATTAATCAAATAGAATTACTCGAAGGTAAAAAGCCTGACTATTGGGTAGCGCATTCGTGGGGCGGTGTACTTATGAACAGCGCGTTTGCTCGGTTCCCTCATTATATTAACGATGTAAAAGCGTGTGCATATTTTGGTACCAAGCGTTCATTGTTTAATAATCATCCTAAAAAGTTAGTGCAAGCCAATTTGATTTGGTATTTTATGGCGCCTTTACTTGCTAAAAAACACGGTTATTTACCCGCAAAACGTTTAAAGTGGGGGAGTGATAATGAAACCAAAAAATCGCATTTTCAAAGTATGCAGTGGGCTAAAAAAAGTCCATGGGTAGACTCAGATGACGGCTTTAATTATGCACAAGCACTCAAAAACATGCATTTACCACCTACGTTACATATAGCCGCAGTAAAAGATAAAGCGTTAGCGCAACCAATCGATATACAAAAATTTATGGATGAATCAGGACCCGGAATACAACAAATGCGAATTTATGGTCGTAAACACGGGCATAGTTTTGATTACGATCATATTAATATGCTTACCCATCCAAGTGCGCGGGATGATCAATTTAAAGATTTACTTAATTGGTTTAACGACCATCCTACCATTTAGCTTTCATCAAATAATTTTAGTAAAGGCGTTTTATAGCGCTCCCATTTTACAATAGCGGTGTTGTTTATTGGTTTGCGAATAGCGTGTTTACTTAATGTATTTACGGGGGCGTTACGTTTATAAAATGCTAATGAGCTTTCTTCAAAGTTACAGCCTAAAAATTGCAGGAGTGATGTAAGTTGCTCTACTGGGTTCGTTACTAATTCTTCGTAGTTTATGTTGTAAATAGACAGTGCTGGTATTGTTTGCCAGTGAATCATGAGCTTTTCATATAAAGCATGATATTGCTTAAATTCAACAAGTGAGCAAAAGTAAGGTTCGTTTTCAGCAAAGTAATTACTAAAAACAGAAAACGCTGTAGCGTTAAAGTCGCGGGTCAAATTTATAAACTTCGCATTCGGAAATAATATATGTATAAGCCCAATAGACTGATAGTTACTGGGTAGTTTATTAATAATAAACGGTTTAATAGGCGTAGCGGTTTTTAACGTGGTTATGTAAATTTCGCGGGCTTGAACAACGAGTTCATGTGTTAAATGGTTTAAGCATTGTGGATACGCAAAGCCCGTTTTTTGCTCTAAAAAAGCAGCCACATTGTTACTTATACTTGTGCTTTCACCTATGCTGCTAAATTGACTGTGATTAGCGAGCATTTGTTCAAGTAATGTAGAACCACTTCGAGGCATACCAATTATAAAAACAGGGGTTACATTACCTGTAAACTGTTTGTCGGCAGAGCTAATAAGTGTATTGCTATTACATTTAATTATTTCATCGTAAAAAATAGCTAAATCATCGGTATTAAAGTTACTCAGCTTTCTTTGTAGCTTATTTGCTAATACAAAATAGTTAAATGCTTGATCAGTATCCTCAAGCGCATCATAACTCTTTGCTAAAGCGTAATAACACACCATTTTTAATCGTAGATTATTAGTTTGAGTTAAAAAGTGATGCAAGTTACTTACGTAGTTATGTTCTTTATTAAAACGCCCTAATTGAACTAATTCAAATAAAATGTAAGCCGTAACGGGGTAAAGCCCCATGCTCAGCGCATGTGCAAATGTAGTGTGTGCTTTGTTTAAATCGCCGTATGTTAAATAATGCTGCGCTAAGTAGTAGTGAGGCTCGGGGTTATTAATGGCTAGGCTTTTTGCATACTCAAGTACAGTAAGTGCGTCTTTAGGGGAGTTTACGCCGTTAAACGCATCAGCTAATGCATGCAGTGGTTCAAGCATTTTAGGTAATCGTTCGCATGCTTTTTGCAGTAAATAAACAGCAGCATCAAAGCGCTCTAGCCTTAATGCAATTCTACCTAAACCAAATAGTGCATCGCCATTTTCAGGGCTGCTTTTTAAGAGTGTTTTATAATGAAACTCTGCTTCTTTGAGTTTGTTTTGGTCAAGTAGTTGGTTGGCTTTAGTGAGTAGCATAGTTATACCAATTTTATTAAAGAAATAATTATTCTATCGCATTAAATAGCGTACTCACTGCGTTAAAAATGATTCATACAGAGCAACTACATATCATAGTTTTCGCCTTGTTATTACGCTATTTTCTGAGCGCTATAATAGAACACTTATTCAATGCAATTGGTATTGTACATTATTGTTTTTTATTAACTATAAAACTAAAAAGGCGAAATGTCTTTAACATTTCGCCTTGGGGTATCATGAAAAAAGTTTAAAAAGTATACGTTGCTTTAGCGTAGTAAAAACCACCATTAATACCAAACGGAGATGTTTCGTAGAATTGTCCACCCCAGTTATTGTTTGGCACACCAGCAGTATCTGCAAAATCAAGTTTTTCTGCATCTTGGTCAAATATGTTTTGAGCACCAACTGAGAAGCTAACTGATTCGTTTAAGAAGTACGTAACCTCTGCATCAACTGTTACAGCAGCATCTGCTGTTTTAGCGGTTGCATCGTAGTCAACGTGAACACCTTGGTATTCACCGTAGTAATTTAAGCGAGTAAATGCCGAAATATCTTCCCACTGTTGAGACAGTGTAAAAGTAGCACGGTGATTAGGTAAATCTTCTTCTAAGCGCTTAACTTTAAATGCACCTGTAATTTCACTAAATTGAGTAACTTCAGTGTCATTCCAGTTATATGCAAGGCTAAACGTTGAGCTTCCGCCCATTAGTTCAGCTGTATAGTTTGCAACTAAATCAATGCCTTGTGTTGTTGTATCAAAGTCGTTAGTGAAAAAGCTTACCTGTGCAAGACCCTGTACATTAGGAACTCCTGCAGCAGTAAGGGTATCTTTATCAGCTTGGCTTAAGTTAATTTTATCTGATTGGCTAATACGGTCATCTACTTGAATATTGTAGTAATCAAGTGTTAAAAATAACTCACCGATTGTGTATACAGCACCGAGTGTAAAGCTTTGTGATTCTTCAGGTTCAAGCTCTGTACCACCTAACTGAATTGCAATTGGGTTAGTTGGCGGAAGCAGTGCCGAATCTTGTAGTACGCCGCTGTCTAGGCTTGTTTGTACGTTACTTACATTAGCTTGACCAACTGTAGGAGCACGGAAACCGCTGCTTACAGAGCCACGAATATTTAAATCTTCTGTTAAATGGTATTGCGCCATTACTTTGTAGTTAGTTGTGGTACCAAAGCTATCGTAGTCTTCAAAACGAAGTGCTAAGCCTACTAAAAAGTCTTCAGTAAACGGGGCTTCAATGTCTACATAAGCGGCATAGTTGCGACGAGAAAACTCACCTGCTTGTGATGGTTTAAATCCAGGAAAACCATTTGAGCCAATACCAAAGCCTTGATCAGTTAGTGGGCCCGCAGTGTAAGACTCCTCGTCTCCTGCGGTAATAGTAAAGGTTTCTTCGTGCCACTCTAAGCCACCGGCTACATTTACATCATACGCTAAACCAAAATCAATGCCTTTTGAAAGGTCTAAATTAAAGTTCTTTTCTAATTGGCTGTATTTACCAGGGCTAAAGTCTCTCGGTGTATCAAGACCTAAAGAAGCATTAACAGTATTGTAAATGAAGTAACGAGATTCATTTAAACCAACACTTCCGCTTAAATCATAATAAACATCTTTCATAAAGCCATCGGTGAACATACCCTTAGTACCGATTGTTAAAGAGGTATCAGTTATGTTGCCACCAAAGTTAGGTGTAAAGCCACCCGGTAATACTTCGTTAAATGCAAAACAATCAGGGTTGTTAGCAACACCGCTAATATAGTCTGGGTTGTCTAACACATTGGCATCAATTGCAATAGTAGGGCAGTTAGCACTCATGTCTGGTGTTAAATCTGCTACTAGCAACGTTTCGCCGCCATCGTTTGAGTAAACACCTGAACGGGTTTGCGGATTACGGTAGTAAAAGCCACCACGTACATCACGTTCAGAGTAGTTACCAAACATGTAAAATTCAGAATCGTTTGTTAGCTCTAGGCCGACATTACCAAAAATAGTAATGTCGTCATCTACTTCTGGCGCGCCCCAAACTTGTGCAAGCGAAGATACATCAGGTACACCCGCAGTAATTAAGTCTGCAGCATCTTGACGTTGAACTGAGCGACTTGTTGCATCGGCTGTTTTATATTGAAAACTTAAGTTAGCAAAACCATTGTCGGTAAATGGTAAACCCACGTTACCCGAAACTTGTGTCGTGTCGCCGTCGCCTTCGTAAAATTGGCCGTGGCGAACTTCTAATTTACCGCCTTCAGATGCGTCTTTTAATTGAAAGTTCATTACACCCGCAATCGCATCAGAACCGTATTGTGCAGCAGCACCATCACGAAGTACTTCTACTTGTTTAATAGCAATACTAGGAATAACTGAAATGTCAGAGCCTTGTGCACCATCGTTAATACCACCGCCTAAAAATGCGATTACAGATGCACGGTGACGACGTTTGCCGTTTAAAAGAACCAATGTGCTGTCTGATGGTAAACCACGTAAGTTAGCTGGGCGAACAAGAGAAGCCGCATCGCTAATAGGGTTTTGGTGAACGTTAAACGAAGGAACCGCACCTTTTAATAGCTCAAGCATGTCGGTGTTGCCCGAGCGTTCTAATTCTTCGCCGCCAATAATATCAATAGGAACCGGTGAATCACCAATTGAACGAGGAGCCGAACGCGTGCCTACTACGGCAATTTTTTCTAAGTTTTTATTAACTTTAACTTGTGCTTGCTCATCTGCTGCAATAGCAGAACCTGAAATAAACAACCCTGCAGTGGTTGTAGCTAAAGCAAATTTAATTGCTTGATTTAGCGCTCTATTTTTAAGTTTCATCCTAATTTTCCCCAGTTAGAATAATTTTTATGTTGCGACGTTATATTTACATATCGCTTATTTTAAATTTAGTAAACTTTTCACGTAAGTATTGAAAAAATAATTGTTGCTTCTTCAAAATGCCTAATCAATTAAGCTTACTTTTTGTGAGTTCCTATTTACAGCCTATACATAAAAAACAAGGAGAGCAATCGTTAATTAACTATTTGGTAACAAAAAGGTGTAAGTGAAACAAAAGTGCAACAATGGTGCGTTGGCTTGGCATAATTGAACAAAATAAGTGCAAAATGAATACAGGGAGGTCATTTAATGCAAAAATTAGGTTTTAAATGTTGCTATTTTGTATTTTCATTGAGTGTTTTAGAGGGTAGTTGTGTTGTTTTCCATAACGCTAATTTTTGTTTGTATTCGTCCCATACACAGGGTGAGCAGCTACCTCCGCCACAACATTCATCAGAGTTAGGGCGCTCTGGTTTAGTTATTATAGCGTTTGGTGTTGGTTGCATGTTAAATCGTTTATAAGTACTAAATTGGTGCAAAGAGTAAAGTAACTGCACTAGCAAGTAAATTATTCTTTGTTAACTAAGCTCTGTGTGTGAAAATGCAAGTTATGCAATTATATAAAGTTATTCACCGTGCACCATGGCGGGTCGTTAAAATTAGTAAAAAGCGCCAACAGCTGCGTTTTCGTCGTGCTATGGTGGCGCTTAAAATTGCCCTAGCGCAAGAAAAAAAAGAAACCATAGAAATGCTGTCTATTTATAGACGCTACACGCAAGGGCAAACTAATAAGGCAGAGCTAAAAAGAGCAAACGAGCAGTTTGTTGATATTTTAAAAGGATTAGGACTAGGCGTATTTGCAGTTTTACCCTTTGCTCCGCTTACCATACCCTTAGTTGTTAAATTAGGGCGTTTAGCTGGGGTTGACGTGCTGCCAAGCTCGTTTAGCATGAACAAGTCAATTAAAGACATTGATAAAGAAATAGCGCAAGAAAATCAAAAGCAAACTCACAAAAAACCGCTGCAAAAGTAACCTGAAATCTCTCTAAATTAGCGATACCTTTTAAGTGTGCTTATTGATATGCTCCTAGGTACCATTTTTATATTATACGAGCTATTTAATGAGTGCATTACTTCGTCATACTTCTTCTGGTATTCCTTTATCATTTATTTTAAAAAACGAATTATCCGACTGGCAAACTCAGCAACCTGCATTTATACAAAACTGGTTAAACAACACAGGCTTTGAAAAGCAAGGATTAGCGCTAATTCCGGATGCTACAACAGGTGAGCTAAGCCAAGTATTTTGCTTAATGCAAAGTAGCGATGATTTTTGGGCAGCAGGTAATTTAGCAAATACACTTCCTATCGGTACTTATCAAATTCAAGGCGACAGTGCTTTTGTAGAGCAGGTTGCGCTAGGGTTTGTGCTTGGTGGTTACGAATTTAGTGAATACAAAGAAAAGCCAACAGCAAAAGCGCAATTGGCAATTAACGACAAAGCGCTGTTTGAACGCATTAGCCAACAAGCAGATGCAATTACACTTGCGCGTGATTTAGTTAACACGCCTGCGGTTGATATGATGCCGCAACACTTATCACAAGTGATGGAAGATTTAGCGGCAACTTACAACGGTGAATTTTCGCAGTGGATTGGTGATGAGTTACTAGAGCAAAACTACCCCACTATTCATATGGTAGGTCGTGCAAGTGAAAACAAACCACGTTTACTTGATTTAAAATGGGGCGCAGCAGACGCTCCATTAATTACGCTAGTAGGCAAGGGCGTATGTTTTGACTCAGGCGGACTTGATTTAAAACCAAGCTCTGGTATGCGTAACATGAAAAAAGACATGGGCGGCGCCGCGCATGTTATTGCACTAGCACAACTTATTATGGCAGCTAATTTGCCAATTAGATTACGCGTGCTTGTACCTGCAGTTGAAAACGCCGTATCGCGTAATGCATTTCGCCCAGGTGATGTAATTAAAACACGCAAAGGTATTATGGTCGAAATTGATAATACCGACGCGGAAGGGCGTTTAGTATTATGTGATGCGCTAAGTGAAGCACAAAACGATAATCCTGAACTTATTATTGATTTTGCGACCCTTACGGGTGCATGTCGTGTTGCGCTAGGCACTGAACTTCCGGGCTTTTTCTCAACAGAGCGCGACGTAGCGAACGGTATTATTGATTCAGGTTTAAGTGTACACGATCCTGTTTGGCAACTTCCGTTGTTTGAGCAATACAAAAGCTTATTAAAAAGTGATGTAGCCGATATGGCAAACTGTGCAAGCACACCGTTTGGTGGTGCTATTACTGCGGCGCTTTACTTAAAAGAATTTGTTGAACCAACAACACCATGGGTACATTTTGATGTAATGGCATGGAACTTACGTGCTTTACCTGGTCGCCCAACAGGCGGCGAAGCATTAGGTATTCGTGCAGTGTTTACTTACCTACAAAATCGTTTTAATAAGTAAGTTTTTTAATCAATAGCAAACACTTGAGCTTATGAACTTTAAACCTCGTATAGCTCAAGTGGTAAATTGTCTGGATCGGCAAAAAAGGTAAACTTTTTGCCGGTTATTTCATCTACCCTAATATCCTCAACGTTTACATTACACGACTCTAAATATGCTTTCGCACTCTGTACATTAGCTACTTTAAACGCTAAATGCCTTAAACCTTGGGCTTCGGGATAGCTTGGTCTTGCTGGTGCATCATCAAACGAAAACAACTCAATTTGGCTGCCATCGGGCATAACTAAATCTAATTTATAAGAATTACGTTCTGCTCTAAAGTGCTCATTAATAACGTTAAGTTTAAGTACATTACTATAAAAATGTTTAGAACGTGCATAGTTACTGCAAATAATAGCAGTGTGATGAATACCTAAAAGTTTCAAATTCAATTCCCTAAAAGCAAAAACGCACTTATTAAGTGCGTTTTATTTGTGCTTATAAATTATTAAGCTTAGCTTGGCTCTGCTTCTTTACATGCTTTAACCGCTGGTGCAACAAGCTCTAAACCTGTTTTATCACACGAGGGTAAAGCTGCATCACTTACACTAATAGGCGTTACACGTTCGCCCCATTTTATGTAACTTGCAGCCCACGTAAGACCTGCACCAAATGCAGCAGACATAATGTTTGAATGCGGCTTAATTAACCCTTGTTCAACCGCTTCACATAACGCAATAGCAATTGTTGCCGCAGAGGTATTACCATATTCACCAATGTTAACCATTACTTTTTCGTCAGGTACTTTTAAACGATGTTGAATAGCCTGAATAATACGTAAGTTAGCCTGATGCGGCACAAGTACATTAATGTCATCGAGGCTCAAATCGGCTTGTTTAAGTACATCGTCGCACGCTTCGCTCATGCCTTTTACTGCACGTTTGAAAATTTCACGACCTTCAAACAATAAATCAGAAGGGCCAATTGGCTCATACTTATTTAAATTGCTACCAAAGTTAGTAATGTGCAAAATATCGCGATCTTCACTGTCGCAACCGGTTTTACTTGCAAGTAAACCTGCTGGCGTGTCTGCAGCTTCAAGTACGACTGCACCTGCTCCGTCACCAAATAAAACAGCGCTATCGCGACGTGCCCAGTTTACGTACCAGGTCATGCGTTCGGCAGCAATTACCACTGCTTTTTTGATCATACCCGCTTGAATTTGTGCCGTAGCAGCTTGCAGTGCATATAAAAAGCCCGAACATGCCGCGTTAGTATCCATAGCCGCAGCGCCGGTTGCGCCAATGTTTTTTTGCACCTGTGATGCCGTATTTGCCACTACAGTTGAGGGAGTACAGGTTGCTAATATCACCAAATCGATATCTTTAGGGTCAACACCTGCACACGCAATAGCGTGTTTAGCGGCAACTGTAGCTAATTCGGCGGTACTTACGTGGCTCACTCGACGAGATTTAATGCCGGTACGCGAGGTTATCCACTCGTCGTTAGTATTTACTATTTCGCTAATTTCATCGTTGCTAATGCTTGCTGGTGGAATACATTTACCCCAACCAGTGATATGTGCGTAAGACATAGTATGTCCTCTTAAAGTGGTATGACATGTGTTACTAATGGGGGAGTTATACCAAAAAACAGCTTTCAAGACTAGTTCATAACAGGGTTTGTACCTTAAATATTCAAAATTGACGGATGTTTAAGGTTTATCGGTATAAAAAAGAGCAGACAAAGGTTGAATACAAAGCCTGTTTATTAGCAACAAGTAATGCATTTAAGTAATAAATAACTCTGCCCTTATCAGCCTAATTAAACATTAAACATTAAACATTAAACATAAAACATTAAACATAAAACAAAAAATAGAGCTAACCCTAAGTTAATCTAACAAAATAGGTATACGAATATAAATCGCGAATGATAAATTACAAGCTAAAGGTTAAATAGTAATAAACTCCAATTGATACATGAGTATTAATTTAGAATAACAAGTTTGATACTATAAAAACGCGCGATTATTAAAGTAAAACGCTTTGATATTTTACAATTTAAAGGAATAAACATGACGAACATCGTACGTGAGTATAAGCCCTTGGGGCTAAATAGAATTGTTGATCGTTTTGAAAGTACTTATAATAAAAATATAAAATTCATGAGTGTGCGTAGAGATAATTTAATTTCGTTATTAAGCAATGCAATCACAATCTGCCAGTGGTGGTCGTTTGATTTAACGGATGAAAACAAGCAAAAATCCATAACAGCATTAAAGCTTGCTGCAAAAGCCGGTGAGGCTATTTTTAGGCTGGGTCGAGAGCCTGAAAAAGAGCAGCGAGTCGTGATTGACGAGATATTAGATGCCACCTACAACGGCAAAGGTATGTTGTGGGAAGGTGGTTTTTTGGATGCCGTTAGTTGGCAAGAAGCCTTTTTTTGTGCGGCAATTGTCCGTGACCAAGCAGCGATGGATAGTTTAGTGAAGTTTCCTGTGTCTGTAATGCGTCAGAGCTCTACCACAAACAGTGAAGCCGAGTATGTACTTGTTGAATTAATCCAAGGTATACATCGCCGAGTATCAAATGATGAGGGTTTAGCTTTACTAGGCAAGGCGTTAGAAGAGGTTAAATTAGATACCACAGACCCGTGGGTTAACTATTGCACTGGTGGTAAAACAAATTTTGTATTTGCCTTTATGATGAAAGGAGAGGTTACCCCGAGTACGGCATTAGCAAATGCATTAACTGATAGCTGGGAATATTGTGAGCGTTATCGTGATTTAGAAGGGTATGAGCAACCTCACTATTATATGCCAATTAATTTGCTCGGTTTAGCATGCATGGCAAAAGATTATGGTAACGAATTAAACGTGCAATCAGATTTTATTCCACAGTTTTATATTGATGGCGATTACCTTTAATTTCACCCAAAACGCCCCAAAAACCGACATAATTTAAAGGAATAAGCATGATAAACGTAACACGCGAGCATAAACCTCTAAGCATAAAAAGAAATAGTGACCGATTTGAAAGAATGTATAACAAATCAGTTGAATGTATAAAAGTACGTCGAGATAATTTGATTAGTTTATTGGGGGATGCAATCACAATTTGCCAATGGTGGTCGTATGATTTAACGGATGAAAACAAGCAAAAATCCATAACCGCACTAAAGCTTGCGGCAAAAGCAGGTGAGGCTATTTTTAGACTGGGTCGAGAGCCTGAAAAAGAGCAGCGTATTGTGATTGATGACCTATTAGATGCCACCTACAACGGCGAAAGCTTGTTGTGGGATGGGCGCTTGGATGCAATTCGCTGGCAACAAGCCTTTTTTTGCGCGGCAATTGTCCGTGACCAAGATGCGATGGACAGTTTAGCGAAGTTCCCTGTGTCTGTAATGCGCCAGTGCTCTACCACAAACAGTGAAGCCGAGTATGCATTGGTTGAATTAATCCAGGCAATTCACCGCCGGGTAGAAAACGATGAAGGCGTAGCTGCTTTAATCAAAGCGCTAGACATGTTGAAATTAGAGGGTAAAACAGATCCTTGGGTAAGCTATGGTGTCGGCGGGAAAACAAATTTTGTGCTTGCTTTTATGATGGATGGAGAGGTCACCCCAAGTGCCGCTTTAGTAGATGCATTGAATGATAGCTGGGAGTACCACGAGCGATTCTTAGATAAAGGTTACCAACAAACTGATTTTTATATGCCTATCCCGTTATTGGGTTTAGCATGTATGGCAAAAGATTTAGGTAAAGAAGTAAATGTGCAATCAGACTTTATTCCGCAATTTTATATTGATGGCGATTACCTGTAATTTCACCCAAGACGCCTTACAAACCGACACAATTTAAAGGAATAACCATGATAAACATTACACGAGATTATGAAGCTACAGCGCTTGAATATGATATTGAACGTTTTGAAAGAAGATATAACAGAGTAATTCAAAAATTGCACATCAAAAGAGATAATTTATTACTTGCTTTTGACAGTATAATCAAAATCTGCCAATGGTGGTCGTTTGACTTAACGGATGAAAACAAGCACAAATCAATAAAAGCATTAAAGCTTGCTGCAAAAGCAGGTGAAGCTATTTTTAGGCTAGGGCGAGAGCCTGAAAAAGAGCAGCGTATCGTGATTGACGATATATTAGATGCCACCTACAACGGCGAAAGCTTGTTGTGGGATGGGCGCTTGGATGCTATTCGTTGGCAAAAAGCCTTTTTTTGTGCGGCAATTGTCCGTGACATTGATGCGATGGACAGTTTAGCGAAGTTCCCTGTATCTGTAATGCGTCAGTGCTCTACCACAAACAGTGAAGCCGAGTATGCATTGGTTGAATTAATCCAGGCAATTCACCGCCGAGTAGCAAACGATGAAGGTGTAGCTGCTTTAATCAAAGCGCTAGACATGTTGAAATCAGAGGCTAAAACAGATCCTTGGGTAAACTATGGTGTCGGCGGTAAAACAAATTTTGTTCTTGCCTTTATGATGGATGGAGAGGTCATCCCGAGTACGGCATTTGCAAATGCATTGAATGATAGCTGGGAGTACCACGAGCGGTTCTTAGATAAAGGGTACCAACAACCTAATTTTTATATGCCTATTCCGTTATTAGGTTTAGCGTGTATGGCAAAAGACCTTGGTAAAGAAGTAAACGTGCGATCAGATTTTATCCCGCAGTTTTATATTGATGGCGATTACCTGTAATTTCACCCTAAACGCTCCAGAAACCGACATAATTTAAAGGAATAAACATGATAAACATAACGCGTGACTACGAGTCTGTAGAGCTTGAAGATAATATTGAAAGTTTCGAAGATGATTATAATTACTCGACTAAAGCTTTACCTAATAATAGAGATAATTTAATAAGTTTTTTTGGCAATGCAATTACAATCTGCCAATGGTGGTCGTTTGATTTAACCGAAGAAAACAAGCAAAAATCCATAAAAGCATTAAAGCTTGCGGCAAAAGCAGGTGAAGCTATTTTTAGGCTAGGTCGAGAGCCTGAAAAAGAGCAACGCGTCGTGATTGACGATATATTAGATGCCACCTACAACGGCAAAGGTATGTTGTGGGAGGGTGGGTTTTTATCCGGGGCAGATTGGCAACTCGCCTTTTTTTGCGCAGCGATTGTACGTGACCAAGATGCGATGGATAGTTTAGCGAAGTTCCCTGTATCACTAATGCGCCAGTGCTCTACCACAAACAGTGAAGCCGAGTATGCACTTGTTGAGCTAATTCAAGGTATACACCGCCGGGTATCAAATGATGAGGGTTTAGCTTTACTAGGTAAAGCGTTAGAAGAGGTTAAATTAGAAACCAAAGACCCGTGGGTCAGCTATTGCACCAACGGAAAAACTGACTTTATTCTTACCTTTATAATGAAAGAAAAAGGCAGTCCAAGTACGGCATTAGCAGATGCATTGAATGATAGCTGGGAGTACCACGAGCGATTCTGTGATAAAGGGTACCAACAACCTGATTTTTACATGCCAATTGTTTTATTAGGTTTAGCGTGTATGGCAAAAGACCTTGGTAAAGAACTCAACGTACAATCAGATTTTATCCCGCAGTTTTATATTGATGGCGATTACCTGTAAAACGATAAATGATATTTTGTATTTCGTGCTTAGCATTCAATAATGTGGGACAAATCAAGCTGAGTATTAAATAGTCACCCTAAATAAAGCTAAACGGCTAAAGAAAGCGCTTAAGTAAAGTGGGTAAATTAGCGACTTGAGTGTTTGTAAACAAGTAGATATTATCAATGTAAATGACTTATTGCTTAAAATATCGACGCGTTTAAAAACGTATAGTTTGATATAAAAGCGGGGTAAGTCTGTACACTCACGTCTGTATACTATAGGGAAGGTTATGAGCAGCAAAATAAAAGTGTCGTTATTTAATCATTTGATTGACGCTGAACGCCAGTTACTCGACCCAGAAGTTCGCCAATCTGAGCGAGCATTAGATGCTTTACTCGATGATGAATTTATCGAAATTGCTGCCAACGGCACTACATTTAATAAATACCAAGTACTTACCCGCTTACCTACCGAGGTTGTGCCACAGTTTTATAATCAGCATTTTAAGGGCCGAATGCTAAGCGATGATGTAGTGCAACTTAGTTATCAAGCTGCTTATAGGCGCTCTGCTCGCAGTGAATTTAATTATTCATTGCGTATGTCGCTTTGGCGTAAGCAAGGTGAGCAATGGCAAATGGTGTTTCATCAAGGAACGCCTTGTGCACCGTTTTCAATTTCGATGGATGATGATTAAAAATCACATAACCGTTAAAATAACCTTATTAAACATTTGATTGGGCAATTACCTCTTGTTAATGCAAACCGACCCCACCATTAGTCGACTATTAATGCTGCGAAGCGGCGCAATTGCGGTGCAATTAATCGCGGTGCTTAGCGTTTATTTTTTACTAGAACATCAAATTGCATTACTGCCTTTACTGATTGTTATTGCCGTTGAGGCTGTGTTTCAGCTTATTAGCCTATTTGCTTATCGTAATGTGAGCCAGGCTAAACCTTTGGGTATGTTGATGCAGTTAACCGCTGATGTATTATTTTTAACAGTTTTACTCTCGCTAAGCGGTGGTGCAACCAATGCATTTGTATCACTGTTATTGCTCCCAATAATGATAGCCGCTGTTACGCTACGAGAAAAAGGATTAGCTTATATTGCGGTATTAGCCATTGGCGCATACAGTTTTTTACTGATAAAGATGCCCGATCACAGTATGCATCAAATGAATATGAGTGGTCACTTTATTGGTATGTGGGTTAATTTTGTTTTAAGTGCTAGCGTAATCGCATTAGTGATTGGCGCAATGAGCAGGGCACTTAAAGAGCGAGAGCGTATTATTGCAAACGTGCGTGAAAAACAATTGCGTAATGAACAGCTTGTTACCCTTGATG
Source organism: Pseudoalteromonas sp. TB64 (assembly GCF_000498095.1). Taxonomy (GTDB): domain Bacteria; phylum Pseudomonadota; class Gammaproteobacteria; order Enterobacterales; family Alteromonadaceae; genus Pseudoalteromonas. The sequence continues at coordinate 8,514 of NZ_AUTQ01000090.1, read as the reverse complement.
GGGCTGCTGCACAAATAACCCATCAACTAGCGACCCCAATTGCAAATTTACAGTTACTGTTTGAAGAGTTATTAGAGGATCAACCAAATAATCCTATTGTTAAGCACATGCAAGCACCGCTTACTCAGTGCAGTACACAACTTAACGACTTTAGAAAACTCTCGGAGCAGTTACGCCTTAAAAATTCACAAGAACATGTGACGGTAAAGCAACTGCAAACACAAATTACAGACGCACTTTTACTGCAATACCCTGATCAGCAAATTAAATGGATTACGGCACCAATTGCGGCAACGCTATTGAGTGATGCCATGTTATTGCCCGCTATTTTAAATTTACTGCAAAATGCCGCGCTTGCTAATCAAAAACAAGGTCAAACCCAGTTAGAGCTGAGTTGGCAGCAAGATAACTTACATAGTGAATGCGTTTACTTGCTAATTCGTGATTTTGGCTGTGGCTTTTCGTCATCGCAATTAGCAGAGCTGGGTGGGCAACTTATGCCAAGCGATCAAGGAATGGGGCTTGCTGTGCTTTTATCAAACGTTACTTTTGAGCGTTTAAATGGCTCACTTACCTTGTTTAACCATACCGATGGCGGCGCTGTCGCCAAAGTTAAGCTCGCGATTGCAAACACTGAGAATAACGCCTCATGAAGTTACTTATTATTGAAGACGACATTAATTTAGCTAATACACTTGCAAGGCGCTTAACTAAGCAGGGCTTTACTTGCGAAGTGGCGCATAACCAAAGTGATGCCTTACTTGCTGCACGTAAACTGCTACCTAACTTTATATTACTAGACATGAAACTCGGTGACGATAATGGGCTGGCACTCATAAACCCATTGCGTAGTTTACTTGCACAAGCACATATTGTTTTACTAACTGGGTTTGCCAGTATTGCAACCGCAGTAGAGGCAATGCGTTTAGGTGCAAACGACTACCTTACCAAGCCAGTTGATATGGCAACATTATTAAAAGCGCTTAATACAGAGCCTGTGGCACCTACATCCAGTGCTATTGATGATGCGGTTATGTCGCCAGAGCGCTTAGAGTGGGAGCATATTCAACAAGTATTACACAGTAATAATGGTAATGTGTCGGTTACCGCGCGGCAACTTAATATGCATAGACGTACTTTGCAGCGCAAGTTACAAAAAAAGCCGGTGCAGCAGTAATTTAGTACTTAATTTAAGGAAGGTGTTATGAGTGATGATGCAGCTAAATTAATGCTTAATCAAAAAGTTATATTATTCGACGCCCAATGTAAGCTTTGCAGCGCGTGGTGTAATTTTATTATTACTCACGATACACAGACTCTTTTTAAATTATGCAGTGTGCAATCCCCAAAAGGGGAGCTGTTGCTAACACACTTTGGTTTTTCGACGAATGAATATGCCTCAATGGTTTACCTAGAAAACGGCAAAGCGTATACACAAAGTCATGCTTTTTTTAATGTTGTTAAGCAGCTAGGTTACCCATATAAACTAGCAAACGTATTTAGTGTTTTGCCAAATAGACTTAATAATTGGTTATACGATAGGGTTGCTTTAAATAGGTATTCGTTATTTGGTAAATATCAGTATTGTAGAATTCCCAATCCAGATGATGCCAAACATTACTTATAAATTAGTCGTTAATACACTGCAGTATAAGTAGATGCTAGGTTTATGGGGTTGTGTTAAAATCGCCGCGTTTAATTTTAGCTAACGGTATAAAAGGTTTTTTTCATGGCAAACACAGCACATGCACTTCACATTTTGGTTAAGCACAAAGAAATTGCAGAAGACATTATTAAGCAATTAGGTAAAGGTGCAAAGTTTCAAACCTTAGCTAAAAAGTATTCGTCATGCCCATCGGGCAAAAAAGGCGGCGACTTAGGCGAATTTGGACGCGGGCAAATGGTCCCACAGTTTGACAAAATTGCATTTAAAGGGGCAATTTTAGAGCCACACCTAGTTAAAACAAAATTTGGCTGGCATGTAATTAAAGTACTTTATCGTACTTAGTTTACTTGAGCAGTTTGGTGAATTGGCGCTATATTGGGTAGCGTCCATTACATCACCTATTCGAAATTTTATACTTTGAGCAATTAAGAATAATTCGAGTGGGTGCCATCCTAATTTTTCAATAAATTCAATGCCGTAAATATACTTATGGAAAGTTAATAAAGGAATAAGGACTTTGAGTGGAAAAGTTAAAGAATTTTTCTATAGAAAAAAATTTGCATTAATCACATTCGTTGCACTAGTTGTAGCCTTTATTGGTGTTTATGAAATTGTTGTTCACTCTAAGAGTCATTTTGATTTTTTCCCTGCGATAGGTAGTTGGGTTGGTGGAGTCGCCACGGTCTATGCTGTGTACATAGCGATAGTTGAATATTGGAAAAATAAAAAATTAGAAGGCATCAACGAGCGAATTAAAATAAACCGTCTAATTACTGATTCCTTTGCTCCAAAATTAGGATTTTCAGAGTTGGCCTTTATACAAGCAAAAAGAAGCTATGAAAGCATAGTTAATAAATCAGAAGATTTAGAAAAAAAATATAAAGATGATCTTTTAGTGGCTACAAAATCGTTAGAAGATCTTGATATAGAGATAGATAAACTCATAATTTTAGAAGAAAATATAAAAATTTCTTCTAGAAATCGATATGATGATTTAAAACCTTTTTTAGATAAAATTTTCGATTTGAGAGGGGATCTTACAGAATTGAGTTATTACGTAGATGAAAAATTATTTCATAAAAAAAACAATAATTGGTCATCTGAACTCCGGAAAGTAACAGATACGTTAAGTAAACACAGGAGTATTATTGGTATTAAAGGCATAGAAAATAATCATGAATATAAGGAATATGTGGCTAAGGTGGAAAATACAATTTTCAAACCGTTTAAAGAACAAATAGAACGTTAACATGAAAAAAGTAACACTGACCCCGGTCCTAATTTTATTAGCAAAATGTGTATTACCTAGAGACCCAATCTAAATCAAAAAAGTTACTATGAAAATTCAGACCGAGAACGGGAAGCAATTATCAGTAACTGCAAAAAGCTGCTCGCATAAAGTTTAAATTAATTAGTAAAAAATTAAAACTGCATCATACAGTCATTCCTATACGTGTAATTTAGGTTTAGTAGTAATAGCGGCTTATTTGACGAGTGATACCTGAGTAACAACATGAAAAAAGATGAACGCTTAGCCAAAAAAATAAATTCAATAGCACAGCTTTGTTTGTTCAATTATGATGGACGTTTAGTTTAATTCACAGAGCCTAAATATGCTGTCAGATCTGCTTTAATTTTTTGTTTTGATAATAAACTTTATAAAATAGTAGATAAAGGTCAAGGTCGACATATTACAGATAGCATAACTAGCGTTATAAATGAAAATACAAAAAGTTATAACAAGCGCCACGAGAACTTATCTGAACTTCTAGTTAAAAAGGAATTTAAAGATGTCTTTTATTAAAATAATAATATCATTTTTTTTTATTGTATTACCAACGCTGTCACCTGCCAGTGAATTCTCACTCACTGAGATTAACGAACAAGAGTATGTTTTATCTTCCCCGAATGATGACTCTGCCAAAGTGATTGCAGATCGCCAAGCATCCAGAGATTTAGAACTTCTTGCTGTTTTGCATGTAAAATGCCTTGACAGCAACTACAGAGTACCTGTTCTACGAGGTTTTTTTGAGTCAAAAATAAGTAGTGCAGAATACCTAGAGTTTTTTATTTATGAGTTTATCAATAACCAATACCTACCAATTAAATCAATAACTTCATTAAAAGTCACATCTGATGAGATTTCAAAAGAGCACAATTTAAATTCATCATCTCAAAGTATTCCTTACGATTTCTGTGAGTATATAGACACAAAATCAGAATTTGAGAATAGTATTATTTTTTTCACTAAAGAGAACAATAAATAATCTCACTTTAATTAGCACTTTATAAGTATTAAATCCCTAGTTTAGTAAAGCGAAAATAAAAGACTAGGGTCTTATAAAGCACTAAAACCTTAACAGTGATAGAGGCTTAATTAAAGAGTGATGCCCGAGTAACAACATAAAAAGAGATGAACGCTTAGCCAAACAAGCAAATTTAGTCGCATAGCTTATCTATTATTTTCTCTTATTTAAAATTCGATGCACAACGCTGCTTCTAATTAATAAAAATTTGTGACGTTTATTATTCGCCAGTCCAATCAGGCTGATTTTCCATCCCCTCGAAGTAATCTGATGCTTTTACAAAAATGATACCGGTATAGTTCTGCTCACGAATATAATCCACCACGCGTTGATGGCAATATAAATGTGGCATATTAACATTGGCCATTTTAAAAATAAGTCGTTGTTCTTCAGGGATAGCGCGTAAAACTGAATCATCAAAAATAGTGTTATCAACAATTAATCGGTCACCTTCATCCCACAGATCTGGATCATAATCTATTTCACTTTTTTGTTTATCGATACAATCGATACCTTCAAAAAAATTAACCAGCCATAAATTTTCATGCCATTTTTCATCGTCATCAATATAAATAGTCGGAAAAAGTTGTAGTCCGTAAATATCAAATTGACGAAGAAATACCATAAACGCCTTAGGGATGATCATAGCGCCAAAATCAAGAAAGATATCAGGCAGCACTGTTTTAATGCCTAGTTTTAAGTTTTCTTCTTTGTAATTGTTAAGATAAACCATGGGGCCATCAGCAAGGTTAAATTTTCTGTAATGATAATAACGTCGGCTTGATTTTTCATCGGTATTAATGAATAACTTATCTTTAGTATTAGCCCTGAAGGGGATGTAATATTCTTGTTGTAATTCGCTCATAGTCTAGCCTTTATAAATAATTTTGTATTGATTTTTATTCGCCAGTCCAACCAGGCTGATTTTCCATTCCTCTTTTGTAATCAGATGCTTTTACAAAAATGATACCGGTATAGTTCTGCTCACGAATATAATCCACCACTCGCTGGTGGCAATATAAATATACCATATCAACATTGTCCATCGTAAAAATGAGTCGTTGATCTTCAGGGATAGCACGTAAAATCGAATCATCAAAAACAGTTTTTTTAACAACTAATGGATCACCTTCCTCCCACAGTTTTGGGTTATAGTTAATTTTACTTTTTTCTTTATCAATACAATTTATACCTTCAAAAAAATTAACCAGCCATAAATTCTCATGCCATTGGTCGTCATCGTCAATATAAACAGTCGGAAAAAGTTGTAGTCCGTAAATATCAAAGTTTCGAAGAAATACCATAAACTCTTTAGGTATGATCATTGCTCCAAAGTCATGAAAGATATCAGGCAGCGGCGTTTTACTTCCTAGTTTTAAGTTTTCTTCTTTGTATTTATTAAGATAAACCATTGGCCCATCAGCAAGGTTAAACTTTGTATGGAAATAATAGCGCCGTTTTGATTTCTCATCCCTTCCAATAAATAACTTATCTTTAGTATTAGCCCTGAAAGGGATGTAATATTCTTGTTGTAGTTCACTCATGCTTTTTCCTTCTATTTATATCATTACTATTTACATCACGGAAAACGAGGGCGTGTTGATCTTTGTGGATTGAAATTTGTTCAATCTAGGGACGATTTAATCGCGGCGCGAGGTTTGTAACCTAGTGGGCTAAGTAAAAACCGAGCAACAAAGAGTCAATCGTCCCTAGGAAGAACCCAAAGGGCAGCGCATGTTTGGTCTTTATGCTGCGTTATCGCCTATGTATGGGGAACAACCACACTTCATAGGCTCTGCCTTGCCTAAAAACCAAACATACTGCTGCAAATTCAACCACTAAAGGTCAACACGCCCTAGTCACACCATTTTATATCGACTTTAAATTTAATAAGTTGTAACGCCATCAAAGCCTTCATGGTTCTGCATGCCTTCTTCAAAGTCAGCGACTTTAATAAACTGAACGCCTGTGTATTTCATTTTCCGGATGAAATCAACAACACGTTGATGACAGTAGAGATGAGGTAAACTTACTTTATTTATTTTTAGTATTAACCGATTTTCTTCTGGTATTGCATTTAAAGCCGCTTCACAAAGAGATGGCTGCTTAACTTTATGATCATCGCCTTCTTCCCATGTTTTAGGGTTGTTTTTTATTCGACTTTTTTCAAAGTCCAAACAGTCTATTCTTTCATAACAGTGAATAACCGATAAACTTTCATGCCAGTTGTCATCGTCATCAATATAGACTGCAGGAAAAACCTGGATACCAGGAAGATCAAATACACGTAGAAATTTCATCATTTCATTAGGTATCACCATTTGACCCGCTACTATCATAATGTCTGGAATAGGTAATTTAACGCCTTCTTTTTTATCTTCTACCTTGTAAGAATTCATGTAAAACATAGGACCTTCAGAAAGGTTAAGCTTTCTATGTCCACGTCGCATTACCGTTTTTTTATCCATGCCAACAAATAATTTACTATCATCCATTGCCGCAAAAGGAAGATAATATTCTTGATCGTATTTACTCATTTAGCTGCCTTGGTTTGTGTGTTGTTATTGATAAAATATTGCAATATGGATTTAATATGTTGGTATGACAAAACCATCAGGGCAGTTTTCCATTCAACAAATTAACGTGACACCCATCTAATTGGGATAAATTAACGTGACACCCATCTTAATTGGGATAGCTTTGCTTGTTCAATTAAGGTATCTGTCTTGCTTTATTTTACTATATAAATTACTTGTTTATGTTCGTCGAAACTCAAATAAGTTACTGTGTCGGATGGGGTTCTGCTTATCCGACCTATGTTTTCAAATATATTTGAAGGGTGGTGGTTACCTTCTCTGCTAAGCTAGTTGTCTAATATTGAATATTCGTTGGGTTTCGCTACGCTCTACCCAACCTACGTGTTTAACTTAAATATTACGTAGGCGAGAATAGCGTTGCCTGAGCGTTCTGCCTATTAGCCGAAATAACGCCGATATCTATCCTAATTTTATACGGTTAAGCGCATCTTACGAGAATTCTAGAGGCTGTGTTAGAGATAAATCGCTTGTGATGTTACGAATAACCACACGCATTTAGTGCTGTATGTTGACGATAAAATATCTAATAAGTTTATAGTAAGATAATTCTTGTTCGCTTACTTATACGTAGTAAAAAAGGCTGCACATTGCAGCCTTTTTTAAGTGTTGAATAACAATTTTACTCGTTAAGCCTCTTGCTTGGCTTCTTCTTCACTAATTTGTTTAAGTGCTTGAATGAATGAGTCGCTTGGTTGTCCGCCAGTGAGCGCATATTTATCGTTTATGATAAACGTAGGTACTGACGTAATACCCATTTGTTTAAAGTTGTCTTGCTCTTGGCGTACGTCTTGTACGTATTTGTCTGAATGCAGGATACCGCGCGCAGTTTCTTTATCAAGACCCACTTTTTCAACAACGTCGAGTAGTGCTTCTTCTTGATTTAAGTATTTTAAATCAGTGAAGTGCGCTTCAAAAAAAGCAAGTTTAAGCTGCGTTTGCTTACCTTCTTCACGTGCCCACATTAATAAACGATGCAAATCAAAGCTGTTGATCATGATACGTTTGCCATCAAAATTAAAGGTAAACCCTGCACGTTGACCTGCTTCGAACATGTTTTTACGATTTTCGTCGCCTTGTTCTTCACTTAGGTTGTACTTTTGCATTAAGTGTTCGTTTAAGTCTTGACCTTCAATTGGCATATCTGGGTTTAGTTCAAAAGGATGCCACGTAATATCTGCGCTCATCTCGTCTTTAAGTTGGTCTAGTGCAGTTTCTAGGTTTTTATAACCCACTACACACCAAGGGCACATTACATCTGAAACGATATCAATTTTAAAGTTTTTCATATTTATCCTTTTGAGGATTGCTTATAACTAAGTATAAAAAAGGATATTGGGATTAATTTAGCTTTATCAATCCTAAATACCAACGTGCAGTAACACTTTATCATTTTGAGTGGCCAAACCAGACGCTAGCTGCGTTAAAAATCTCTCATTTGGAACAACTAAATAACGAAATTTTTGCCTTACTATCGACAAGGTTTTCCTTCCTCAAAATAGATCACTTAGTTAAGCACGTTGGTATAAACTAAAAAGAGCAGCTATACAGCTTAATGCCAGTCAGTTAACAGCTGACTGGCGTTTTTTATTGGGGTATTTACTGGGTTTTGGTTTCACACACCTCGGATACGCCCGCTCCCGTTTTATCGGCAATATGTGATGTTCAACTTGAGCTTGTAATTGCTCTATTGATTTAGGTATCCGTCCTGCATTTTCTATAAACATTGTATGAATAAGGTTAATAATACTAATAGCACACGTCGTAAAACTCAGGTGTTTTGCATATATTCCAGACTTTTTCTGCGCCATTTTCACCATCTGGTATCGGAGCAAGTTATAGCTCAACATTACGCCCCATAATTCTTGCGCTATCATCTCAGGTTTCTTGCTGCGTAGCGTGAAGTGACTATTTAGTAAGGTTTGTTTCATTTCTCGATAACCAAGTT
>NZ_AUTQ01000089.1:7566-32462 GCF_000498095.1 Pseudoalteromonas sp. TB64 | reverse complement strand
AAACAAGCCGCATGAGCTACTTAGTTGCACAACTTGCAACACCTTATGGCGATAAAACACGCCCACTTCGTTTTGGTTCGTACATTAACGCTACAATTGAAGGTCGCCCGCTTGATAACGCGATTATTGTTGCGCACCATTTAGTTAAAGATAATAAAATTGTAATTTTAAATGACGATTTAACATTGTCGTTTAAAACCCTCAATATTATACGCGAACAAAACGGCATGATTATAGCCAGCCAAGGGTTAAAAAATGGCGAGCAAATTGTTACCTCAGCGCTTGAGTATCCTACTGAAGGTATGGCAGTAAAAGTTGAAGATATTGTGCCTAATAAAACTGATGTAACTCAACTTGCGCTGAAAGAGGAATAATCATGAGCACTCGTGAAACAGGGTTAATAGCATGGTTTGCCCGAAATCCCGTTGCTGCCAACCTACTAATGATATTTATATTAGTGGGCGGTATTTTAATGGCGATGACCATTCGCAAACAAATGTTCCCACAGTTTGAAAGTAACTGGATAAGCGTACAAGCAGTTTACCCAGGAGCTGCCCCGCAAGAGGTTGAAGAAGGAATAACCATAAAAGTTGAGGAAAACCTCGAAGGTATTGAAGGCATTAAACGCCTAATTACCTATTCTAACCGTGGTTTTTCACAAGCGTGGGTTGAAATAGAAGAGCAATACAATCCACAAGAAGTACTTGATGAAATTAAAGTACAAGTTGATTCAATAAATACCTTTCCTGCTGGGATGGAGCGCCCTGTTGTTCGCCGTGATAAGTTTGAGCAAGAAGTAATGATACTCGCGCTTTATGGCGACATGAGTAACTACCAGTTAAAAGAGCTTGGCAACGATATAAAAGATGAACTGCAAGCACTGCCTCACGTTAACCTTGTTAATTTTAACGGCGGTTTAGAGTACGAAATTGGCATAGAAGTCAGCCCTGATAAACTGCGCGAATATGGCTTAACATTTAGAGATATTGCAGGCGCAGTGCAAAATTTTTCGGCAAATATGTCGGCGGGGCAAATACGCTCTGAAAACGGTTATATTTCGATGCGTGTTGAAAAACAAGCCTACCGTGGCTTTGAGTTTGAAAAACTCCCCCTTATTACCCTTGCTGATGGCGCACAAATTTATTTAGGCGATGTAGCAACCATTAATGATGGCTTTGAAGAAGGGCTACAATATTCTAAATACAATGGTAAAAACTCATTATCGTTTGAAGTTAACGCATCAAAAGATCAAGACATTACCGATGTAGCAAAAGTACTTAAAAGCTACATGGCAGCTAAAGAGCCACTTTTACCTGCAGGCGTTAAGCTATCTCCTATTGTTGATTTAACTTACTACCTTGAAGGTCGACTTGATATGATGGTCGATAACATGATTTGGGGTGGCTTGTTAGTAATGATAGTACTGGCACTATTTTTACCACTACGCTTAGCATTTTGGGTAATGATGGGTTTACCGGTGTCTTTTCTAGGTGCCTTTTTGTTTATGCCCATTGGCTTTTTAGATGTAACAATTAACCTAGCCTCACTTTTTGCCTTTATACTTGTGCTCGGAATTGTTGTTGATGACGCCATAGTTGTGGGCGAGTCAGCCAGTGCCGAAATAGAAAAATACGGCCATACACTTGATAACGTAGTACGCGGCGTTAAACGTGTTGCGATGCCAGCAACCTTTGGTGTACTAACAACTATTGCGGCATTTTTACCACAAACACTCGCAACCGGCCCTGGTGCTGCTTTTTCTAAGGCCATTGGTGGCGTTATTATTTTATGTTTGATTTTTTCACTCATTGAATCAAAACTTATTTTACCTGCACACATTGCAGCAATGAACCCGCGTAAACCAAACCCTAAAAATCCATTACATCGCTTACGTATGGTAATTGATAGTGGTTTAAAAGGCTTTGTGAATAACTACTACCTTCCTTTTGTTAGCCGCTGTATTCACTATCGCTATACAGTAATTGTTGGCTTTATGTGTTTGCTTATTGTAAGCGCAGGTATGTTTGCAGGTGGTTTAGTTAAGTTTGTACCAAACCCAAAAATACCGCACGACTTTCCGCGTATTGATATAGAAATGAACCTTGCCTCATCTGAGCAAGCAACGCTTGAAACCGCACGTAAAATAGAAAGCGTGTTATTAAAGGTCGATCAGCAACTAAAAGAACAATACGGTAAACCGATGATCCGTGACTTATCGGTAAGCCTGCGCGGGCGAACTGAAGCAAATATTATGGCTATTTTGGTAGAGCCTGATTTACGCCCTATCGACACCTTTGCCCTAAGTGCATTATGGCGCGAGCAAATGCCCACTTTACCTGGCGTTAAAACCATGACCATCCAAGACAGCATAATGAATGGCGGTAGAGATGATGGCGACGTTAGCTTTAAACTTGAAGGCAAAAATGCTGACGAGCTAAAAGAAGTGGCTGGTAAATTAAAAGCCAAATTACAAACAATGGAAGGCGTTGGCGACGTAAACGACTCAATGCAAAGTGCCACCGACGAAGTGCAACTTGATTTAAAACCACTCGCTTACAGCATGGGTTTAACGCTTGCTGATGTCGCATCGCAAGTTAGCTTTAGTTACTACGGCTTAGAAGCGCAGCGAATATTGCGTGAAGGCGAAGAAATTAAAGTTATGATCCGCTATCCAGAAGACGAACGTAATTCAATTAGCGACATAGCAAGTGTGCGTATTATTACGCCTACTGGCGCTGAAGTTCCGTTAAGTGAAATAGCCGAAGTTAAATTGGTTGACGGTGTAAACCGTATTCGTCGCGAAAACTCTAAACGTACAGTTAACGTTTGGGCTGCGGTAAATACCGACAAAGCCGAACCATTTGCGATTGCTGAGGAAATTCGCGATGAATACTTACCATCATTACTTAAAAGCTACCCTGGCGTTACAAGTGATGTAGCTGGCCGTATTCAAGAAGAGATGGATAGCGCTTCAGAGCAGCTTCGTGACTTTGGTCTATCAATGATGATTATATTTGCCTTGTTAGCGATTCCGCTTCGATCTTACTCACAACCACTTATTATAATGTCGGTTATTCCATTTGGTGTAGTGGGCGCTATGTTTGGGCATATGATTTTAGGTATGACCATGAGTAGCTTATCTATGTTTGGCATAATTGCTGTAGCGGGTGTGGTCGTAAATGATTCCCTCGTTATGGTTGATTTTGTAAACAAAGCACGCGCTGAAGGTGTTGCAACTAAGGATGCTGTAATGCAAGCCGGTGCTCGTCGCTTTAGAGCGATATTACTCACCTCAATCACTACTTTTATTGGTGTCATGCCAATTATTTTTGAAACGAGTTTACAAGCTAAAATTGTTATCCCAATGGCTGTATCACTTGCTTTTGGTGTGTTATTTGCCACAGTAATTACACTGATACTTATACCGTGCCAGTACGTTGCACTAGAGGACATTAAGCGTTTAATGCGAAAGAAAAATAAAAAGCCTTTAATAACAGATCCTCAACCAGCAGCTATACATGATTAACTGTTTATAAATAAGGTACACCAACCATAAAAACTCAGCATATTATGCTGAGTTTTTTCTTTTTCGCTTTAGCTTAAATAAATGATCCTATTATTTAAGACATAAACTGCTCGTTTTTTATTCCTAATACGTTATGGTATTTAAATAATAAATAGACATAATAAAATTAAGGAACAGCCATGAATACATCTCCCTCTGATCACATTCCTCAAGAAGCCTTTGATTGGTATGACGAATACGCCCACGGTTTAATGGACCGACGTACTTTTATGAAAAAACTCGGTGGCCTTGCTGCTCTTGGCTTTTCGATGGCTGTACTTACATCAGCATTATTACCTAATTACGCACTGGCTGAACAAGTGTCGTTTAACGATGACGATATAACGGCAACGTACGAAGAATTTGATTCGCCAGACGGACACGGTAAAGGCAAAGGTTACTTAGCAACCCCTAAAAATGTAGAGGGTAAGCTTCCTGTTGTACTCGTGGTACACGAAAACCGTGGATTAAACCCGTACGTAAAGGATGTAGCAAGGCGTTTAGCTAAAGTGGGCTTTATTGCATTTGCACCCGACGCGCTTTTTCCACTGGGTGGCTACCCTGGTAACGATGATGAAGGACGCGCTATGCAAAAAACCATGGATCGCGCTAAAATTCAAAACGATTTTGTAGCCGCAGCACACTTTTTAAAATCGCATGCTAACAGTAACGGTAAGTTAGGCGCTGTCGGTTTTTGTTTTGGCGGCTACATTGTTAATTATTTAGCGGCAGTAGATAGCAACTTAATCAGCGCCGGAGTGCCTTTTTACGGTACTCCAGCCAGCGAAAGTTTACGTAAAAATATTAAAGCACCATTAATGATTCAATTAGGCGAGCTAGATAAACGTGTAAACGCGTCTTGGCCACAGTACGAACAAGACTTAAAAGCCAATAACGTTGAATACACTATGCATATGTATAAAGGGGCAAATCATGGATTTCATAACGACTCTACAGGTCGTTATGATAAAGACAATGCCGAGCTTGCATGGCAACGTACCGTTGAGTTTTTTGATAAAAAGTTAAGCTAAGTTAGCGAATAAAAAATAATGCCACCAGCTCTAAGCCGCTGGCATTATTAAAAATACTTAGTTTTTTATCAACTTTAAACTTTTTTGCTACGCATAACTAATAACGACAACAAAACGAGTAAATAAATACTCAAAGAGCCTCCGCTGCTAGAGCCATCTTTATTTTCGACTTTTGCAATTTTTTCTTCTTTAACACGTGTTTTAAACCTTGCTAATTCTACATCTAAATTAGTACTCATATCACTAACCGCTAGATTAAAACCTTCAGCCGACTTTTCAGATAACGTTTCATCAATACCTATTGCTGTTGTTCTTTTTTCAAGCTTACTTATACCTGGTGCTCTAAATAGCATTTTTCTACTTTTAATATCAAAAACAGCTGTATCCACAAAGGTTTGAATTGTATTTTCATTACCTGGAATAACGTACATACCCACTATTGTCCAATAAAGTAAGGCTGCATTATTTTCATACGATTGCGTAACTTGATCATATGAAACCAGTGCCATTACATCTACATCGTAAAGCCTCCCGACTTGCTCGAGTGTTGCGAAGCCCTCACCTCCTTTTAAATAGGTACTTGGTATAACTTCAATGCGGTCAATGTAATCATATTGTAGAAATGACTTTTTTACTTTTTCGAGTAACTCAACTTGGTTTTGGGTCTCTAACCCGTCTGGCTGCCAGTTTTTAGACGGTACAAATGCAATTCCGACGGTAACAGGGAGTTTTAAAACAGGTATTTCAGGTTTATAGGTAGAGCGGCTTTGTTGATCAGGATATAAGAAATCCATTAAGCTACTAGATTGCGTATTTTTACCTGTATTGTTACTCACAAACGAACTACAAGAAGCAAGTAAGGTCGCCATAAAAATGATTATATATTTATTAAATCTCACATTTATTCCTTTTTATTTTTAATTTAATTCAGTTACGTGCCAAAGCTCACCCGATGGTCCCCATAAGTAAATAACGCTACCCCAAGGTTCTTGTTTTATACCCTCAAAGCGGATATCAAAACCGTTTAGGTTACTAATAAGTTCGTATGCTTCATCTATATTTAACACACAAAGTTGCAGCATTAAGTTTTCAGCAAACGTTTTATTATAATAACGCTGTAAAAAGAACGTACATTCGCCAAAGGTACACACACATAAATCATTTGAGGCATCTTCAATCTTAAATCCAAGCGCTTTATAAAAGCGCTGAGATTGCTCATAATTTTTACAGGGAATAAAAATTCTAATATCATCAACTTGCATAACTCTTCCTTAATTAGCTCAGTACGCTTTTATCAATAATTCCTTTATTGACCAACTGTTGCAGAATAGCTTGGGATTTTGCTCTGCATACATCACGTAGTAAACGCACCGCAGGGGTTATTGACTGCCTACTTGGGCAAATAAGCCAAAGTTCACCATTAACATGTTGATAATTTGGCATAATAGTAACTACCCTGTCATTGAGTAAATCGTCGGCTATATCAAGTGCCGACTTTACAGCTAAGCCCTTACCCGCAACGCACCAGCGCCTGACTAAATCGCCATCGTTTGAGGCGCGCCTGCCATCCATTTTAACTTTATATTTTGACTCACCATCACTGAATTCCCACGTATTATTTATAATATCCTGCAACTGATAAAACAAACCTTGATGCGACGCTAAATCATCAGGATGCACGGGAGTTCCGTTTTGTAAGAGGTATTCGTGAGTTGCACATAATAAGCGTGGTACGTTACAAATTTTAAAACCATAAACGCTTGCATCATTAGGCGAGCCATAACGAAGTGCTATATCAACTGAGTCACGGTAAAAGTCGATATTACTGTCACTTATATGGGTTCTTAAACTTAGTTTTGGATAAGTGCCCATGAGTTCATCAATCCATGGGATCACCAAGTTACGCCCTAAGTCAGATGAAAGTGCAACACGCAATTCGCCTTCTATTTCGTCGTGCTCACCTTTAAGGTTTTGCTTTGCGAGCTCAAGCACTGCCAAAGCCTGTTCACATTGTGGTATGTAGCGCTCCCCAGCAGCAGACAACCTCAAATGACGTGTGGTACGAACAAACAGCTCGCTACCAAGCGCTGACTCCACGCGTTTAATAGCGGCGCTTGCTGTGGCTGTACGCATATCTAACTTAGCAGCTGCTAGCGTAATACTTCTAAACTCAGCGACTTTTAAAATAAGTTTTAAATCTTCTATGTTCATATTATCTATTTATATTTGATAATGATTCAACGATTATGCGGTTTATCTACATTAAAGCAAGGTCTACTATATATCCATCAGCTAGCCAAAGCATGGCTTGCACCTTATAGGTAAACAAATTAGGACATTTATTATGAAAGCTATTGGTTATAAAAAATCTCTTCCTGTTACTAATCCTGAATCGTTAATTGATGTTGAATTACCACAGCCAGTTGCAACAGGTCGCGATTTATTAATTAAAGTTAAAGCTATTGCAGTTAACCCAGCAGATTACAAAGTGCGTGCATCTATGCCCCCTGCTGATGGTGAAGTAAAAGTTATTGGTTGGGATGCCGTTGGTGAAGTTGTTGCAATCGGCGATGTTGTAACGGCATTTAAAATCGGTGATGCGGTTTATTACGCAGGTGATATTACTCGCCCAGGTAGTAATGCAGAATTTCAATTAGTGGATGAGCGCATTGTAGGTTTTAAACCGCAAAGCTTAACCGACGCCGAAGCGGCTGCATTACCCCTTACGGCAATAACAGCGTACGAATTATTATTTGAGCATTTAAACATTGTAAAACAAGCAGCTGATTCAACAACAAAATCAGACGAAATTATTTTAGTAACAGGTGCCGCAGGCGGCGTTGGCTCTATTTTTATTCAGCTTGCTAAAGCGATTACTGGCGCAACAGTTATTGCCACTGCATCGCGCGAAAGCTCGCAAGCATGGGTTAAAAAACTAGGTGCAGATTATGTCGTTGACCATACAAAACCATTACCCGCTCAAATTGATGCATTAAATATTGGCTCGGTAACACATGTAGCAAGCCTGCATAGTACTGATACTTAATTTGAAACGTACACGCAAGTGCTTGCACCATTTGGTAAAATTGCAATGATTGACGATCCTGAGTCATTAGATGTTAGCAAATTAAAAATGAAGAGCTTATCGCTACATTGGGAATTTATGTTTGCCCGCTCAATGTTTAATGCCAAAGATTTAATTGAGCAAAGTAAGTTATTAAATCATGTTGCAGAGCTAATTGATCAGGACCACATTCAAACAACGATTGGTAAAAACTTAGGCGTTATAAATGCGGCTAACCTGCGTATTGCACACGCAGAACTTGAAGGCGGTCGCTCTATTGGCAAAATAGTGTTGGAAGGTTTTTAATTCTATAAATATTACTCGCCTTATTTATACCTGAATTGATTAAAGGCGCCAATGCAATTGGCGTCTTCAGCCAATATTTTGCGGTAGCTATGGCTGTATTTATATTTATTAAAGAAACTATTACCTAATAATATTTGATAATGATTCAACAATATACCTGTTTATCATATTGTAATAATCCTCTACTATCCGTACCTAGCTATATTGATAAGCCTTACTTTACGTAGATATATCGATTGTATTAAGTAAGTAGAGTGATTTAAAAGCACGATATTATTTTTGTAATAAATTTTTAAGAGGGTTTGTTTTTACTAAAACTGACTCAACATAGTAAATACTGGTAAAATACCTACTCAATGGAAAAACTAATGACTCACCCTATTATTAATGACTTAGAAAAGCGCTACACAGCAAAACGTTACGATGCAACGAAACGTGTATCTCAAGACGATTTAGCCGTTATTTACGAAGCTATGCGCCTGTCTCCTTCATCTATTAACTCGCAGCCTTGGAAATTCATCGTAATTGAATCAGATGAGGCTAAAGAGCGTATGCATAGTACATTTGCTAATAAATTTGCGTTTAACCAGCCACACATTAAAACAGCTTCGCATATAATATTATTTGCTCACAATCCTAAATATACCCGCGATGATTACGCACAAATCATTGATGCAGATATTAAAAACGGTCGTACTAAAGCAGAAAATCGCGAACAAGCTTTTGGTGCTTACGCGTTTGTTGATATGAATACTGATGAGCAAGGCAATAATGAAGAGTGGACTAAAGCACAAACTTACATTGCACTGGGTAACACTATGCATGCAGCTGCACGCTTAGGTGTTGACTCTACTCCAATGGAAGGCGTAGATGCCGAGCTGATTGGCGAAGTTTTTGAAAAAGAACTTGATGGTTACGTATGCGACGTGGCATTAGTACTTGGCTATCACGATAGCGCAGAAGACTATAATGCTAAATTACCTAAGTCTCGCTTAGCAAAATCGCAAGTTATTCAGGTTTTATAAGTAATACGTTATAAACTTAAATGATAACAATATTAAAAAACCACTTATTTAAATAAGTGGTTTAATTTAATGAATAAGGTATAGAAAGTAAGCAATAAAACTATATCAATCTCATAAGTTAATACTGGAGGTATTGTTGATAAAACTTTGTGTCTAAACCAGTATAAGGACACACTAAACCTCTATCTTTCTCTTTAGATAAAGAAAATTTATTGTTAACGACTATGACACCCTGATATTCCAATGAACATCCTCTATCACTCTCTTTAAATGCCCTCTTTTCTAATTCCGCTAACTTAGCAGGGGCTCCAGAAATAATATAAATTTTTGTTTCACCAAATTGAACAAAATCTCCCTCATCATTTACAGTTTTTACTACCGAGCATGGAGGAGACAACTGAAGTGTTTCACTATAATTACCCATAGATACTTTGCAGGTTTGAGCATCTAAAAGTATCGCAGCGTGTACATTTGTACATAAAAGCAAGAGTAACGCAGAGCTAAAAATCAATTTATTTTTCATACTAAAATCTCCAAAATCCAGATCTCATCACCTAAATTCAGCCAAACAGGTTGCTGCATGCTAATGTGCTGCAGCACGTGTTAAGGCCACCTTACTATGGTAAGTAAAAGTATTAAACAAAAAATAGAGCTATAAAACAATTGCATTACAGTGAAAGAAAACACATCGTCGGTCACGGTCACTATACCGTGCCTAGCGAGTGTCCAGCCATAACGAAAAGAATGTAATAAAGGCAATCCCATCATAATTAAAAGTACTGCGCTGTAAAAAAGATTAATCGTACTTAAAGCAGACCGTTCATTTAGTAACACCAAGGGTAAACTGACACACAAACCAAATAAAAATACACCAGCTATTCTTTTATTAGAACTGCTTATTTGCTGTAATATTTTATTAGCCTCAGCCTCTTTTTCTATCGCATCATTATAGTGTTTGAATTCGTTTTCTCTTTTTAAAAATTCAGCCATTAATGCCTTGAAATTCTCAGGGTATTTATCTTCATCTATATTAGCTTTTACATCGAGCAACTCTTCAAGTGTATAGTGTGAATAATCGACTTTAATAGGATAGTTCCTTATAAGGGGCTGTTTATAGCGGCTGCAAAAAGTGCAATTCCTTCGCTAATTTTGTTAAATAACGTCAATAAAAACAAATTATTATTATTTTTTAAGAGCAAGTTAGACCCATAAAAAAACACGCAACAGGTGCGTGCTTTATAATATATCTAAGGCTAATAAAATAGTAATTTAACCTACTTGAAGCTGTGCAGCCTGAATGTATTGCACTAAATCTTCAATAGAAACCACGGTCATATTATGTTTATTAGCATAATCACTCACTTCAGGTAAGCGCGCCATTGAACCATCGGGATTTGTTAGTTCGCATATTACGCCAAATGGTTTTAAGCCGGCAAGCTGCATTAAATCAACTGATGCTTCGGTATGACCACGACGAACTAATACTCCGCCCGTTTGTGCTTTTAAACCAAATACATGCCCTGGGCGCGATAAATCACTTGGTTTGGCGTTATCGNGTCGCTGCTTTTATAGTAGTTACTCTATCAACAGCAGACACGCCTGTTGTAACACCATGCTTAGCTTCAATAGTGACTGTATAAGCGGTGTTATTTTGACTGGTGTTGTGGGTTACCATTTGCGGTAAGTCGAGCTGTTTAATGCGCTCCTCCCCCATACATAAGCAAACAATACCGCTGCCTTCGCGGATCATTTCAGCCATTTGAGAAGTCGTTAGGTGCTCAGCTGAAAAAACAAAGTCGCCTTCATTTTCACGGTTTTCGTCATCAACAACAAGTACGCCTTGCCCTTGCTGTAGTGCAGCAATTGCGCTTTGTACGCGAATATGGCTTTCGCCGAATTGAGTAAGTAGAGACTGAATCATCATTATATTCCAAATAAAAAAATAATAGATTCAGGACTGTGAAAGGATCAGTAATATATCGCTTTAAATTTAAAACGATCACTACCAAAATAGCTTAAATAAAATAACAAAGAGCACGCAGCAAAAAGCAGCGCACACTGTTATACCAACTGCATTAAATTAGTGACCTATTATAATGCTAAAAAAATAGCTCACTTAACGCGATACAATGATCGTGTCTTTAATAAAATTGGTATTAGTATAATAAGCCATATTCTCTTTCATCCGGACTGTAACCGTCGGCTCTGGCATCTCACCAGATCTGCTTGACCTTTACTTAACCTAGGTTAAATAAAGCGCTCGCGGGCTCGTTTAAGTTATAAATAACATTAAACATACCGCCGGTGGGGAATTTCGCCCCGCCCTGAGAATGTACTTTTATAACTAAAGCGCTATAAATGCCGGCTTATTATACCCTTTAACTTAATTACTTATCAAAGGTAAGTGAATAAACTTCTAACAAAGCTCGGTATTTAATGAGGCTTTGACTACTTTACCTTCATTTATGTCAGCGGTGATTGTACAAGTAGAGCCGTTTACTAAATTCAAGTTAGGTGGAACATGACCAATATCAGCATCAATAATCACAGGGAATAAACACCCCCCTAGTGCAACGTCAAGCGCGTGGTGGTAATCAAATGAAGCATCTTGCCCTTGAGTAATTTCGCTACGACCAATAATAATGCCGTTTATATCGTCAAAAATACCTGCTAATTTTAATGAAAGTAAAAACCGTGCAACGGTTGTTGGTGTCAACTCTGAGTTTTCTAGGTATAAAATAAGCCCTTCGGGTGCGCTATTTTTTTTAAATTCATGTATTGCCAAAAATGGAGAGTCGAGTAATAACCCTACAGTATCAAGACACCCACCAAATAAACGTCCTGACATTTCAATAGTACGTTCATCAAAATAATTTAAACACTGCCACTGAGTAACTTCTGTGTGTTCAAACAATGTATTGGGATTTTGTGCGTAATCGGGTCTGTTTTTTTGATAATGAGATGACGGAGCTTGCTCAAACTTGCTGCCAGCTTCGTAACTTAGTGTTTCAAATATTTGCAGGCAATAAGGGCTTTTTTCGTTTGGGTGGAGTTGCATTAGATTAGCGCTGTGTAGCGTTGCCCATTGGCATTTAGCCGTGAGTGCACATGCAATAGTACTTACATCAGAAAACCCAACTAACCATTTAGGCTTTGCTTCTTTAATGGCGTTAAAATCAAGGAAGGGTAATATTTCCATTGCTAACTCGCCACCAAAAGGAGGCATTATGGCGTCTATTTCATCATCTAATAAAAAGCCCATTAGTTGATCTGCATGGGCTTTTGCGTTTAATTGCGCTCTTGGTTTGTTTTGTCGTAAAAACTCGCCTTCAACAACCTTATATCCTCGATGTTTGAGTCCATTTATAACTATGTCTAACCGTTCATGATATTTAGCTTTTACACCCGCAGAAAGCGAGCACACTGCTATTTTTGATCCTACATTTAAGGGTGCTGGATAGAGTATATTAGCCATATTTTTTCCTTTTTAGAGAATATGTTAATACCAATTACGTTAGATTAGTGATCTATTTTAGCGAAAAGAAAATAGCTCATTAACAATGGCGAAAATCATGACATATAGCTGTTCAATATAAATAATTTTTATCGCCGCTAGTAAGTTATTCAATGCGCTAGAATATATACGTCTTTAACAATATCGGTATAAGTACCTACTATACCAACATAGACCATATTTATAGAATATGAATACTGTACGAGCGCGTTTACCATTAAAGGTTAAATTACAGACATAAAAAAACCGATGTAATTACATCGGTTTTTATTTAAAACGTTAAAGTGAGTTATACGTTAAAGATACTCAACTTCAATGATTTCGAACTCAACAATACCTTTTGGCGTTTGAATAGACACTGCATCATCCATTTGTTTACCAATTAAGCCACGTGCAATCGGTGAGTTAACGGATATTAAGTTGTTTTTAATACTTGCTTCATCATCGCCCACAATACGGTATTTTACTTCAGCATCGGTTTCTACATTTACAATAGTTACCGTAGTGCCAAAAATAACTTTACCGGTATTTGGCATTTTAGTTACGTCAATTATTTGAACATTTGAAAGTTTAGCTTCAATTTCTTGAATACGACCTTCACAAAAACCCTGTTGCTCACGCGCAGCGTGGTACTCAGCGTTTTCTTTTAAGTCACCGTGTTCACGCGCAACAGCAATGTCGGCGATAATTTTTGGACGGGTAACTGTTTTTAATTCGTTAAGCTCTTTACGCAGTAAATCTGCGCCACGAACTGTCATCGGAATTGATTGCATACTTTTCTCACTTTACACCAAGGCCTTAGTTGGCCTTGGCACATTTCCTTAGTTCAATCGCAGGTGTAGCTCTTGAACTGACGTCACTTTACTACGGTCATCTGCTTTGTTAGCAGTACAGTTAGCGAATGCCGCGTTCAAGGTTGTCGTATAGTTGGTTTTATTTTGCAATGCACCACGACGTAACACCTTCGAATCTTCGATCGCTTGGCGACCTTCGGTGGTATTGACGATATAGCTGTACTCTTTATTCTTGATATAATCAAGAATATGTGGGCGGCCTTCATATACTTTGTTTACACGTCGTACTTCAATGCCAGCTTCTTCAAGAGCTTGTGCCGTGCCACCAGTTGCGTCAAGTTCAAAACCTAAGTCGGTCATGATTTTGGCTAATTCAACAATACGTGGCTTATCGCTATTACGAACAGATAATAACGCGCGACCACCGCGTGGTAAAGTATTGCTTGCACCTAATTGTGCTTTTGCGAATGCTTCGGCGAAAGTATCACCAACACCCATCACTTCACCCGTTGAACGCATTTCAGGACCACGGATTGGATCCACACCCTGAAACTTAGCAAATGGTAAAACAACTTCTTTAACGCTGTAGTAAGGAGGGATCACTTCTTTAGTAATACCTTGGCTTGCTAAAGACTGCCCAGCCATACAACGTGCAGCTACTTTTGCAAGCGCAACACCGGTTGCTTTAGATACAAACGGTACAGTACGTGCAGCACGTGGGTTAACTTCGATTAAATACACTTTGTCTTCTTTTACTGCAAACTGTGTATTCATCAAGCCAACAACACCAAGCTCAAGCGCCATGTCGGTTACTTGCTTGCGCATTACGTCTTGCACTTCTTGTGATAAAGAATGTGCAGGTAATGAACAGGCTGAGTCACCTGAGTGAACACCCGCTTGCTCAATGTGCTCCATAATACCGCCGATGATTACTTGCTCGCCGTCACAAATTGCGTCAACGTCAACTTCAATCGCGTTATCTAAAAAACGGTCCAGTAATACAGGTGCTTCGTTTGATGCTTGTACAGCTTCGGTCATGTAGCGACGTAAATCATCTTCGTCGTATACAATTTCCATTGCACGACCACCTAGTACATACGACGGGCGTACAACTAGTGGGAAGCCAATTTCAACTGACTTAAGTAAGGCTTCTTCGGTTGAAGTTACTGTTGCATTTTCTGGCTGAAGTAAGTTTAAACGCTCAACAAGTTGCTGGAAACGTTCTCGGTCTTCTGCACGGTCAATCGCATCAGGTGAAGTACCAATCACTGGTACGCCGTTTGCTTCAAGCTCACGCGCTAGTTTAAGTGGTGTTTGACCACCGTACTGCACGATAACGCCTTTTGGCTTTTCAACACGTACGATTTCCAGTACGTCTTCAAGCGTAATTGGCTCGAAGTATAACCTGTCAGATGTATCGTAATCGGTAGATACCGTTTCAGGGTTACAGTTAACCATAATAGTTTCGTAACCGTCTTCGCGAAGCGCAAGCGAGGCATGTACACAACAGTAATCAAACTCAATACCTTGACCGATACGGTTTGGACCACCACCAATAACCATGAT
This sequence comes from Pseudoalteromonas sp. TB64, assembly GCF_000498095.1. Lineage (GTDB taxonomy): Bacteria > Pseudomonadota > Gammaproteobacteria > Enterobacterales > Alteromonadaceae > Pseudoalteromonas. The sequence continues at coordinate 17,597 of NZ_AUTQ01000089.1, read as the reverse complement.
TTTATCACGATCTGTTGGGTTAGCTTCACATTCTTCATCGTAAGTTGAATACATGTAAGCAGTGTCTGAGCTAAATTCTGCAGCGCACGTATCAACACGTTTGTATACTGGCACGATGTTTAATAAATGACGTTTTTTACGAATTTCAGCTTCAGATACACCTGCAATTTCTGCTATACGCGGATCTGCAAAGCCTTTGCGCTTAAGTTTACGCAGGAAGTCAGCATTTAAACCCGCCATGCCTACTTTCGCTATTTTTGATTCGTCTTTTAAAATGTCTTCTATTTGTACTAAGAACCAGCGGTTAACTTTAGTCAGTTCGTAAACATCATCAACGCTCATGCCATGGCGCATTGCATCAGCAATGTACCAAATACGCTCAGCGCCTGGCTCGCGTAGTTCACGAATTATTTTTTCTTTTGCTTTAGGGTCATCAAGCGCAACTATCGGGTTGAATCCCGTTGCACCCACTTCAAGACCACGTAATGCTTTTTGTAACGACTCTTGTTGGTTACGACCAATTGCCATTACTTCGCCAACTGATTTCATTTGCGTAGTTAAACGGTCGTTAGCACCGGCAAATTTTTCGAAGTTAAAGCGAGGAATTTTTGTTACAACGTAATCGATTGAAGGCTCAAAAGACGCGGGTGTTTTGCCACCGGTAATGTCGTTTTGAAGTTCATCAAGTGTGTAACCTACTGCTAGTTTTGCTGCAATTTTAGCAATTGGGAAACCCGTTGCTTTTGATGCTAGTGCAGATGAACGTGATACACGTGGGTTCATCTCAATGATAACCATACGGCCATCTTCAGGATTAATACCAAACTGTACGTTAGAACCGCCAGTTTCTACACCAATTTCACGTAATACTGCCATAGAGGCGTTACGCATAATTTGGTATTCTTTGTCGGTTAGCGTTTGCGCTGGTGCAACGGTGATTGAATCGCCAGTGTGAACACCCATAGGGTCAAAGTTTTCAATGGTACAAACAATAATACAGTTGTCGTTTTTATCACGTACAACTTCTGTTTCGTACTCTTTCCAACCAATCAGTGATTCATCAATTAGTAATTCGTTCGTTGGCGATAAATCTAAGCCACGCTCACAAATTTCTTCAAACTCTTCTAAGTTATACGCCACACCGCCGCCGGTGCCGCCCATAGTAAAAGAAGGTCTGATAATACATGGTAAACCAATGCGCGTTATGATGTCTTTGGCTTCATCCATAGAGTGAGCAATCTCAGCTCGAGGACACTCTAGACCAATATTTTTCATTGCGATATCGAAACGTTCGCGGTTTTCTGCTTTGTCGATTGCATCGGCCGTTGCACCAATTAGTTCAACGCCATGTTTAGCCAATACACCGTGCTTGTCTAGTTCAAGCGCACAGTTTAATGCCGTTTGACCACCCATTGTAGGCAGTACTGCATCTGGCTTTTCTTTTTCAATAATTTTTTCTACCACTTCCCAGTGAATTGGTTCGATGTAAGTCGCATCGGCCATATCAGGGTCGGTCATGATAGTTGCAGGGTTTGAGTTAACTAATATAACTCTGTAGCCTTCTTCTCTAAGTGCTTTACACGCTTGAGCACCAGAGTAGTCAAATTCACAAGCTTGACCAATTACAATTGGGCCTGCGCCTAAGATAAGAATGCTTTTTATGTCGGTACGTTTTGGCATTATTACTCCAGTTAAATTAGTGTTTACGCGCTTGCATCAAATCGATGAAGTGGTCAAATAATGGGGCTGCATCGTGCGGACCAGGGCTTGCTTCAGGGTGACCCTGGAAGCTAAACGCAGGTTTATCTGTACGATGAATACCTTGAAGCGTTCCGTCAAATAACGATTTGTGCGTGGCACGAAGCGTACTTGGTAGGCTTGACTCTTGAGCTGCAAAACCATGGTTTTGAGCTGTGATCATAACTACATCGCGGTCTAGGTCTTTAACTGGGTGGTTAGCGCCGTGGTGGCCAAATTTCATTTTTTCTGTTTTAGCACCAGAGGCAAGGGCTAATAACTGATGACCTAAACAGATACCAAAAATAGGTGTGTCGGTTTCTAAAAAGGTTTTAATTGCATCAATAGCGTAAGTACATGGCTCAGGATCGCCAGGGCCATTAGATAGGAAGATACCATCAGGGTTTAAAGCCAGTACGTCAGCGGCAGAAGTTTGCGCTGGTACTACTGTAAGTTTACAACCACGGTCTACAAGCATACGTAAAATATTACGCTTTACACCGAAGTCGTAGGCAACAACATGAAACTTTTCATCAGCAGCATCAAGGGTTTTAAATCCTTCGCCTAATGTCCAGCTTGATTCGCGCCACTCAAAATTTTCCTTGGTTGAGACAACTTTTGCTAAATCCATACCTTTTAAGCCTGGGAAGGCTTGCGCGGCTTGTAGCGCTTTATTTTCGTCTAGCTCGTCACCGGCAATAATACACCCGTTTTGTGCGCCTTTATCACGCAAAATTCGAGTTAACTTTCTGGTGTCGATGTCCGCAATACCTAAAATATTACGTTCTTTTAAGTAATCATCTAACGATTGCTCGTTACGGAAATTACTCGCTAGCAGTGGCAAATCACGGATCACTAGGCCTTTGGCCCAAATTTGATTCGCTTCTTCGTCTTCGCTGTTGGTACCCGTATTACCGATATGTGGGTACGTCAAAGTTACGATTTGTTCCGCGTATGATGGATCAGTCAAAATTTCTTGATAACCAGTCATAGACGTATTGAATACTACTTCACCGACTGACATGCCGTCAGCGCCGATTGCAGTACCGCGAAACACTGTGCCGTCTTCTAGGACTAACAGAGCGGATTTAGTCAAGTTAAACCTCCTAACAGTAAAAAACGGGAGTAAGCAATTGCTTAACACCCCGCCAATACCCAGAGGGATCGTCAAAACCAGATTTCTGTGAGCTTAAATTGTTTTACGCAGTCTTAAATGATGCAGATGTAAAGCATTCAACCTTCAATCATTTTTTCTTGCCTAAAACTATTTTTATTCCCACTGAAACCCCGGATTTACTAGCCATTTGGGTATAATTGGAAACACGCATTTAGTAATTTTTGGCAAATTGGCTGCATATTACATTAAGTTGCCTTTTAGGTCTAATACTATTTAGTAAATTGTAATAAACAAGTGACTTTAGGTGAAATTAGACCCAAACAGCTAAAAAGGTAACTAAACTACTTTAGATCTAGCACATCTTGCATATCATAAAGTCCTGCTGGTTTATTTTGCAACCAGCCTGCAGCTCTTATAGCGCCTAGTGCAAAGGTCATTCTTGAACTTGCCTTATGGGTCAATTCGAGCCTTTCGCCCATTGTAGCGAAGTATGCAGTGTGTTCACCTACTATATCGCCCCCTCTTAGCACCGAATAACCAATCTCATTTTGCGATTTAGCTGTTTCTACTTGGCTTCGGTCATATACGGCAACATCGTCGTGATTCCAACCTTTCGCTTGCGCGATTGACTCACCTATTGCCAGTGCAGTACCCGATGGCGCATCAATTTTATGGCGATGATGCGCTTCAAATATTTCGATATCTAAATCGTCACCAAATTTAGTTGCTGCTGTTTGCACAAGGTTAAGTAATACATTCACGCCAACACTGTAGTTTCTAGCAAACACAATAGGAATATATTTAGCTGCATCGTGTAAAAGTGCCATATCGTCGCTTGTTAAACCCGTAGTACCAATAACCATAGGGATTTTTTGTGCTACAGCGGTTTTTAAATGGTTTTTCATACCAGCGGGAAGTGTAAAGTCGATTAAAACATCTACATTATCTATTGTACTTTCGTCGCTAAAGCTAACATTTTTATCGGCTGCACTATTTATCTGATTTACATCAATTCCCAATAACGGCGAACTGCTACGAACGTATGCACCTGTAAGTTGTGTTTGCTCTTTAATTGTCGCAGCTTCTAATAGAGCTAAGCCCATTCTGCCGTTAGCACCAAAAACACCTATTCGATTTGTAGTCATTGTTTTTACCTAATTTAAATTTGAATCCGTTTTTTACTAATCTGAGTATATATCCGGAGCACTGCAAATACGCGCTTGGGCATTTTTATGCAGTTGGACAAATATTAATCGCTGAAAATAGCGTTACTTTGTAGATATTATCTAAAAGTCATGCAATAGTCAGGTAAGCTTTTAATTTAATAATAATAACAATACCAGTTTACTTTAGCCATCTATACATTTAAACTTCTCTTTCGCGTCGATTTGGTCTTTGGCTTGCGGGCGCTGCACTCTCCTAATTTTGTTAATGATTAACATAGTAGGTAGATTTGCTAAATTCAGCTAAAAGAGGAATTTTTGGCTGTTGTAAATTAACTGGTTTCGAGGATTATGATGCAGCCATCATTTAACAAAAACAAAGCAATACTTTCTTTACTACCCCTTTTAACCTTTGTAGCACTATTTTTAGGCTCAGGTTTATATTTGCAATCTCAAGGGGTTGATTACGCTTTTTATCAACTTCCTGCTCCAGTGGCTATATTACCTGCCATTATGCTTGCGTTTATTTTAAATAAAGGCACGGTAAACGAGTGTGTAGAGACCTTTATTAAAGGTGCCGGACACAACAATATTATTACCATGTGTTTAATCTACTTACTTGCAGGTGCGTTTTCTGCCGTTGCCAGTGCAACCGGTGGTGTAGATGCGGTAGTAAATGCTGGCTTATCACTTATTCCACCTTCGTTATTACTTCCTGGTTTATTTTTAATTGCAGCGGTTGTATCTACTGCAATGGGTACGTCGATGGGAACGATTGGTGCTATTGGTCCTATTGCATATGCAGTATCCATCAAAACAGGTATCGACCCTGCGTTAATGGCCGGTACGATTGTATCTGGCGCTATGTTTGGCGATAACTTATCAATTATTTCAGATACCACTATTGCAGCTACGCGAACGCAGGGCTGTGAAATGAAAGACAAGTTTAAAGAGAATCTTAAAATAGCAGTACCCGCTGCAATACTAACTATTGGCTTGTTGTTTTATTTAACACCTGCAGCACAAGTAGTTGAAACCAAAGATTACGATATTTGGTTAGTACTTCCTTATGCCTTTATTTTAGTGTTAGCCGTTGCTGGCTTAAACGTATTTGTAGTGTTATTTAGCGGTATTATTTTTGCTGCACTTATGGGCTTTACAGGAAGTTATGAGGGCGCAAGCTTTGTAAAAGATATTTACAAAGGCTTTACCGACATGCAGGAGATATTTTTACTCTCTATGTTTATTGGTGGATTATCTGAATTTATTCGCATTAATGGTGGTCTTGATTATATTGCTCATAAGATTCAGGCAATTACAAAAATCATTGCAAAATGGCATCGTAAAGTGGCTGATCAATTAGGTATTGCAGCATTAGTTATGACAAGTAATATGTGTATTGCTAATAACACGGTATCAATTATTGTCGCGGGTCCTATTGCTAAAAAGCTTGCTGACGACGGTGAAATAACTGGTAAACGCTCTGCAAGTTTACTTGATATATTTGCCTGTGTAACACAGGGTTCTTTGCCATACGGCGCCCAAGCATTGTTATTAGGTGCTACGTTTAAAATTAGCCCGTGGGAAGTATCAACGTCTTCTTATTACTGCTTTATTTTAGCATTTACTGCAATTGCAATTATTTGCTTACGCCGTAATAAAGCTTAATACGTTAGCATTTATATGTTGCAGCTTAATAGACAGCTGCAACATATGTTAATTTAACACTCAACAAATCAATCACTTCTGCTATAATTTCGCTTTTCGCGTGCCACTAAATTTATAGTTAAAAATTCTTATGAAAATTAAAAATGTACTCCCTCTTCTTGCTTTATCTACCTGTGTTTTTACTAATCCAACATTTGCTGCTAATTGGAGCAGTACAGCGTTGCATATTAATAATGGCAATCAAAAAAATCCGTTTACTGAGCAAAAGTCCGATACCACTGTGTATTCAGTCCAACATGCATCTGGCTACGACTACGGCGATAATTTCTTCTTTATTGATTACAGTAAAGACGATATAGATGACGATTATCAGGATGCTGATTTTTATGCAGAGTGGTATTCAACGATTAGCTTATCAGTCATTACAGGTAAAAAAATAAGTTCTGGCGCATTATTAGATGTTGGTCTAACCGCAGGTATTAACGTAGCAGGCGATGCAAAAGTAATGAAATACCTACCTGGTATTAAGTTAAGTTGGGATATACCTGGATTTTACTTTTTTCAAACGCTAGTCACTGCCTACATTGATGATAGTGAAGGCGTAGCAAAAGGCGGTGCACCTATTGAAACAAATAGTTGGATGCTTGACGCCGCCTTTGAATATCCTTTTTCAATTGGCTCACAAAAATTTAGCTTTAAAGGTCACGCAGAATATATAGCAGAACGTGAAGACGAGTTTGGTAACAAGGTACGTGCGTGGATACTTGCACAACCAATTGTTACTTGGGATTTAGGTCACGCTTTTAAAATGAAAGAAAACACCCTACTTTTAGGTATGGAATGGCAATACTGGCATAACAAACTAGGAACAGATGTAACTGAGTCAGTTCCACAAATCCATGTTGAGTGGAGATTTTAAACATAAAGATTCAAACACTTACAATAAGCGAAGCCTCATTTAGCTTCGCTTTTTTATGCTTTAAATTTAAATAACCCTTGATCATTATAGAGCGCCAATTGAATAGCACTTAAGATTTAGTTATTGTGATACTTTATTTTGAGCCTTACCTAATGCGGTTCATGTTTTTATCCTTAATAGGAGTAACGAATGTCGTCGATTAAAGTTATTTGTTTTTCTACTTTATTATTAATAACAAACAATGCCTTAGCAGGTACATCTCAAGATACATATACCCTTTCCTATGATGCACTTTTAAGTAATTATGACTACGATTTTAAAGTGAATTACTTTGCACTTGAGTCACAAAAACAATCATTAAAAATGGCTTATATTTACTTAAAACCAACAAAAACCGATATGCCTGTTGTTACACTTATGCATGGAAAAAACTTTAATGCTGACTACTGGACAACAACAGCCCAGTACCTTCAATCATTAGGGTATGGAGTGTTAATTCCTGATCAAATTGGTTTTGGTAAATCGTCCAAACCAACGGATTACCAGTATTCGTTTGCAACTCTTGCCCACCATACACATGCATTAATGGATTCGCTTAATATAAAAGAGTCGATTGTATTGGGGCACTCTATGGGTGGAATGCTAGCGAGTCGTTTTGCATTAATGTATCCAAACACTACAAGCAAATTAATTTTACTGAACCCTATTGGGCTAGAAAACTACCTGCAATATGTTGATTACAAAGATACTAACTTTTTCTATAAAAACGAATTAGCAAAAACACCTGAAGGTGTAAGAAATTACCAGCAAAAAAATTATTATGATGGGAAGTGGAATGCAACATATTCAGCTTTAACTGACTTTATAACAGGGCAAATCCAAGGTCCAGATAAAGAAAAAATGGCATGGGTAAACGCTAAAACATACGATATGATTTTCACTCAACCTGTTATTACTGAATTTAAAAACTTTACAGTACCCGTTAAATTAATTATTGGTACACGAGACAGAACAGGCCCTGGTCGTAACTGGAAAAAAGACGGAGTTAACTACGAGCTTGGTCGATACGATAAATTGGGTAAACAAGCCGCTGCGCTGATCCCTGACGCACAGTTGTTTGAACTTGATAACCTAGGGCACTTACCTCAAATAGAAGATTTTGAACGCTTTAAAGGCGTATTTGAAAAAGCACTTAGCACTAAATAATTATTTATTGATAGTAATTAAAAATCCCCCTGTAAGTAAGCTACTTACAGGGGGATTTAAATTTATATAAACTAAGTTACAGCTTACACTGTGGGTTTTTTCCCTGTGCTTTAGCTGTGCTTTGTTCACCAAGCGCTTTACTCATTTGCGCTTGTAAATTTTTAATACGATTACTTGGTGCTGGGTGAGTTGATAAAAACTCAGGTGTTGTACCACTGCCCGCTGCACTCATGTTTTGCCAAAGCGTTACCGATTCCTCTGGGTTAAAACCAGCTTCTGCCATTAAATCTAAACCAATTTCATCTGCTTCAGACTCATGTGAGCGGCTAAATGGTAAAACCACACCATATTGAGCGCCTAAACCTAAGCCTTGCATTATTTCGTTACGGTATTGAATATTACCCATTTCAAGTGCAGCACTGCCAAGTTGCATACCGGTATCTAAAATTGAGCTTTGTGAAACACGCTCATTTGAATGTTCAGCAATAACGTGACCTACTTCATGCCCTAACACTGTCGCTAGCTGGTCTTGGTTAGTTGCTATTTTTAACAAACCAGTGTGTACACCAATATAGCCACCTGGTAATGCAAATGCGTTAGCAGATTCATCTTCAAACACAACCACTTCCCAATTTTGAGAAGCATATTCTTTTGGTAATACAGCAACCACTTTTTCAGCAATGCAATTTACGTAAGCATTCGTTTTAGCATCAGTATTAACGGGCTGACTTTTTTTCATTTCAGCAAAACTTGCAGTGCCCATTTCACTCATTTGTTGATCTGAATAAAGTGCTATTTGCGTACGTCCTGTTGGAGATGTTTTGCAACCTGCTAGAACCGCTGTCGCTAATATTGCAATTACCAATTTTTTCATCGTGTTTCTCTTAAATCATTATTTTCATTAACTGTAGAATAGCAAACACGGTGCCAGTTTAAAATCTTTGCTTTATGCTAATTACATTAAAAGTCACTTGCTGCAAACAAGCTGAATAACCTATTAATAGCGCTAAATATACTCTTACATAAATGTTTTATTTTGCATTAGAACCAATTTACTCAGAAATACTAAATTGTGTTAATTATTATATTGATCTTTGAGATAAAGCTATAAAGTTAGCAGGCAAACTAAGTTTATCCAATCACCTTGCCCTGTTACACTATGAGCCACGTTTTAGTCATGATTGAGTTTATACATGGGCGCCTCGACCTCGTCTTTTAACATCCGTATTTTATTACCTTTATTAGCGAGTATTGTGGCTATTACTCCGCTTGCTATTGATATGTATTTGCCTGCAATGCTTGTTCTTGCAAACGATTTACAAACAAACATGCCAAATGTACAAATATCTTTGAGTATTTATTTAGCGGGCTATTCGTTAGGCATGCTTTTTTTTGGTCCTATTGCTGATCAAATTGGTCGTCGTAAACTTGCTAAATTAGGTTTAACCTTATTTGGTATTAGCTCAATGGCGCTTGCTTTTACAACTGAAATACATACTTTTTGGATCCTTAGAGCCGTGCAAGCATTTACTGGTGCTGCAGCAACAGTGGTTGTACCGGGTATTATTAGGCACATATATCAAAAAAACACGGCTAAAGGTATGTCTTACGTGTCTATGATCATGATGGTTGCACCACTACTTGCCCCCTCTATTGGCTCATTTATTTTAGGTTTTTCTGTTTGGTCGACTATTTTTTTAGTATTAGCTACCTATAGCTTTATTATTTTAGCGTTTGTGCAAGTGTATTTAATCGATATACCTATTCATACAAATGAAAAAAAAGGATTAGCATTATTTTTTGATAGTTATAAAACCGTACTAAGCAATACCGATGCACGTGCAGATATATTAAGTTCTATGTTTGTGTCGTTTGGATTTTTTTGCTTTTTAACATCAGTACCTTTTATCTATCTCGATTTATTTAAAGTTTCTGAACAATTATTTGGGGTGTTATTTGCCTTTAACGTAATGGCACTCATGTTTGGTAATTTTTTAAATACACGCATTGTTCCGCGAGTTGGCTCACGAAAAATGCTTTACTACGGACTCACATGCGGATTTATTTCAGGCACTGCACTATTAACGTTTAGTCTATTAGAAATGCCGCTGTATTACATAGTGGCGAGCATTGCACCATTAATGATGAGCTTGGGAGTAACAGCAAGTAACGCCGATTCACTTATTTTAATGAAGTTTGAAAAAAACACCGGCACGGCTAC
>NZ_AUTQ01000089.1:0-7559 GCF_000498095.1 Pseudoalteromonas sp. TB64 | reverse complement strand
ACTGCCGTAATTGGTACTCTAAGATTTGGCAGCGGTGCCTTAGTAGGACCTTTGCTTGTACTAATGCATGCTAAAAGCGCAGTACCATTTTCGAGTTTAATGTTTGGTGCAGTTATATTAACTATTATTGTACAGATTATTCATCGTATAAAAGACAAAAAAAATGCCTCACAATGAGGCATTTTTATTCAAAACTAATATTAATTAAGCATCAGCTGCTTTAGATACCATAACCATTGCAGGGCGTAATAAACGACCATTTAATTTATAGCCTTTTTGCATTACTGCAAGTACTGTATTTGGCGATACATCGTTACTTGGTTGAATCGACATTGCTTGATGAAAATCAGGGTTAAATTGCTCACCTTGTGGGTCTACAATTTCAACACCAAATTTAGCAACCGCTTCGTTAAAACTTTTAACGGTCATATCAATACCTTCAAGCAATGGCTTCAAAGTCTCGTTTTCTTTATCAGAAAACTCAATAGCGCGCTCAAGGTTATCAATTACAGGTAGCAATTCGTTAGCAAACTTTTCTAATGCAAATTTATGTGCTTTTTCTACATCTTGTGCTGCACGACGACGAATATTATCAACATCGGCTGCTGCGCGAACAACGCCGTCTTTTTGATCAGCAATCGTTTGTTTAGCCGCTTCAAGCTCTGCGTATAACATTGCAATTTCTGCTTCAGGGCTCTGCTCTTCATCTGCATGTTGATCAGCGGCTTCTACTGCTGCCTCTACATCAGCTTGCATTTGAGCTAGCTCTTCGTTTAGTTCTACTTCTTGTTCTGGTTTTTGCGTCTGTTCCGACATAAAATATTTGCTCCAATTCTTTTCAACTGCGGTAATTATGGGGGTTGAATAAAAAGATTCAAGAGTTAGAGGTCTCAATTAATTTAAATTCTTGGATTATTTCTTCAATTTGCGCCGATTTAGGGCAAATTATACAAAAACGGCTTTGGTATTCCTGATTTTGAAAATATGGCACGCTAATAACAATCAACTCATTACACTCAGTAAAAGGAAGCTCTTCACTATTAAGTACCGATAAACCATTTTTAAAGGCAAGCTTATCCTCTACATAATTTAAAAATGAAACACCAATATTTAAACTTTGTTCACAATCGATTTGTTTGTAGAGATAATTTTCTCCGACAACAATACTGTTATCTGAACCTAATTTCTGACTAAGTTGACGAGTCCACTGGTTAAGTGAATCATGACAATTTCGAGGTGCAGTATTAGCCATAGCTTGCATACGATACAAGCCTTCCATTAATGTTTGTTGGCTAAATACTGTATTTAACCATGTAGCAAATTGGTAGCGAACAGAGTCTGATGAATCATGTGGCTTATCAATGCAAATATTATGACTCTGCCCTGCCCTATCTATTAATAAGATAAGCCAGTCTGTTGAATCAAAATCGAGAACTTCTACTCTAAATACTTGCTGAGAACTTGCTTGTGGTAAACCTACACAACAACACACTTGGTATTTTTGGCTCAGCCCATGAGCAAGTTCAACTAATTGTGCTTGCTCTGGTTCCCAATAATTAGCAATATCAGCCAATGGAAAAAACTCATTAAACCAATAATCAAACCCTTCATTTGTAGGCACTCGACCTGCCGATGTATGAGGCGAATACAATAAGCCCACTTTTTCTAGGCGAGCCATTGCATTACGAACAGTAGCCGAACACACCGCCATGCCTTTTAGCTTGGCTATTTTTGTTGATGGAACGGGTAAACCCTCACCATTACAGTACATGTTCATAACAGCTGAAAAAATTTGCTGATCTCGCGGGTTTATTTTCATGGTATCTACATCTTGTTGCATGAAACATATATCGGGGCGTTTGTGGTTATTTCAAGTACTGACACAAACTCATACTTGAAAAAACCTGATTAATTAGTCAATCAATTGCTTCATAATAACTTTGCTAAAATCTGTGTTTTCAAACACTTCTATTTTGAGTTACTCTAGCAATATTATAACTTATCGTGCGTATATTATGGACTCTCCCTTTAAAACCATTGGCCTTATTGGCAAACCAAATCACCCTGGTGCAGCTACCACGCTACAACGCTTGCATACATTTTTACTTGCACTTGGTTTTGAAGTTATTGTAGAAAAACGTACTGGCAGTCAATTAGTTGATGTTCCAAAAGATAAACTCGTTAAATTAGTAGATTTAGGAGAGAGAGCTGATCTCGCTATTGTTGTTGGCGGAGATGGTAACATGCTTGGCGCAGCTCGCGTGTTAGCTCGTTTTGATGTTGCAGTTATTGGTGTAAACAGAGGTAACTTAGGATTTTTAACTGATTTAAACCCTGAAGGGTTTGAAGCAAGTTTAGAGCAAGTACTCAGTGGTGAATACCTAGAAGAAGAACGCTTTTTATTAGAAGTAGAAGTATATCGTCATAACGAATTAAAAAGTGCTAACTCAGCGGTTAACGAAGCGGTTTTACATGCTGACAAAGTTGCTCACATGATTGAATTTGAAGCTTTTATTAATAATGACTTTGTATTTTCACAGCGCTCAGATGGCTTAATTGTATCTACCCCCACAGGCTCAACGGCTTACTCTCTTTCGGGGGGAGGTCCCATTTTAACACCAGAACTTAATGCCATTTCATTGGTGCCAATGTTTCCACACACATTATCAAGCAGACCATTAGTTGTTGATGCAGATAACGAAGTACGTTTAAAACTTAGCCTCGAAAATACCGATAGTCTCCAAGTAAGTTGCGACAGCCATGTCGTGCTTGCTGTATTGCCGGGCGATGAAGTTGTAATTAAAAAAGCAGATAAAAAGTTACGCTTAATTCATCCTAAAAACTACTCTTACTACAACGTTTTACGTACAAAATTAAATTGGGGTAGTCGTTTATACTAATTTTATTGCCAAAAGCAGTACTATAGAGCAAAATGGCGCTATAAAAATAATGAACCATTTCAGGAACTAACAATAATGACTTATGTTGTTTTTTTTGCTCTGCTGCTATTAATTACATTACTGGCTAGCTACCTTAAGGTAGAAAGTAACCGTAAAAAAGCGATAGAAGCTAAAAAAAAGTTATTTAATGAACGTGTATCGCACGCGAGTACTCGTGTTAAATTGAAGCTAAATGAGTTACTCGACGCTAAAATAATTCGCCCTAAATATAACGCCAGAATACAGGCAATTATAAGTAATTTTTTCGTTGTACAGCCGCATACCGACGAGAACTTACAACAGCTTGAAGATACAGCTGATTTACTAGTTAATACTTTATCTAATGAGCTGATGAAGACATATCAAACAAACTCAAATCAAAGCCTAATTGAGAATATACAATACTTTGTTTCAGAGCTTCCACAGCAAGGAATATTATATAACAAAGTTTTTTATCGCGATGCACTTCCACACCTTATTGAAAATATTAAAACTACAGATATGGTACAACCTACTGATAATATTGATGATCAAAATGAACCCTCACAAAACCCTATAAATACACAATTCATTGAAGAAGCAAATATTGCTTAAATAATAAAAAATTAATTTGCAAAAAACCAAAACACTGTATAAATTAACAGTTAATTGACTGGATGGATAAACAGTATGTTAATTGGTTTAGAAATTAAAAACTTTGCAATAGTAAGTAATTTAAGCACCGAATGGCAAAATGGCATGACCGCAATTACCGGCGAAACAGGTGCTGGTAAATCGATTGCTATTGATGCACTTTCATTATGCTTAGGCGGACGAGNGAGCCGAAGCTTCGGCTGTGCGCCCGAACACAGACAAAGCAGATGTGTGCGCACGATTTGATTTAGATGCTCTTCCACTTGCTCAAGCATTTTTAGAGCAGCATATGCTAAGCACGTCCGACAACGAGTGCTTGTTGCGACGTGTTGTGTGTAAAAATGGCAGAAGCAAAAGTTATATTAATGGTAGTGCGGTCACCGCTGCACAACAAAAAGAGCTTGGACAATATTTAATTTCTATACATGGGCAGCATGCTCACCAACATTTATTAAAAGCTGAACATCAATTACAACTTTTAGATGCTTATGCGGGCCATCAACATTTGGTAAGTGCAGTAAGCCAAAGTTATAAGCAATTTGCTAGTTTGCAAAAAGAATTTAAACATTTAGAGCAACAACAGCAACAACAAGCAGCTCAAAAACAGCTTTTAGAATACCAAGTAGCAGAGCTTGACGAGTTCGCACTACAAGAAGGTGAATTTGAACAAATAGAAGCTGAGCATTATAAATTAAGTAACAGCCAAACTATTTTAGAATCTTGTCAGCGCGAGCTACAACACTTATACGAAAGTGATGAACAAAATGCCTGCTCTTTACTACAACAAAGCGCACAACAATTTACAGAGCTTGCTCAATACGACGAAAGCTTAGCAAGTGTTGCTGCATTACTGAGTGAAGCAGCAGTACAGGTTGAAGAAGCAAGCCGTGAAGTACGCAGTTACACAGAGCAAGCCGATTTAGACCCAGCTCGTTTAGTTGAAGTGGAAAATAGATTAAGTGGATCTATGGATTTAGCCCGTAAGCACCACATAAAACCACAAGCACTTGTTGAGTTTCATCAATCAATCTCACAAGAGCTGGAATCTATAAGCAATAATAGTTCTCGATTAGAACAATTAGAATCTGAAATTGAGAACGCATTAACGGATTATAAAAATTCAAGTGAAGCTTTGAGCTTAAGCCGCCAAGAATACGCCAATACACTAAATTGCTTGATAAGCGAAAGCATGGCAAACCTATCTATGGAAAACGGTGTGTTTGAAATAGCACTTACCCAAGAGCCAGAACGTGCACCTAATAACTTAGGGTACGACAATGTATTATTTTTAGTATCAACTAATCCAGGACAACCTTTACAGCCTTTAGCTAAAGTGGCATCAGGTGGTGAGCTTTCGCGTATTAGCCTTGCTATTCAGGTTATTATTGCTCAAAAAGTGACAACACCAACATTGATTTTTGATGAAGTCGATGTAGGTATATCGGGTCCTACTGCATCCGCTGTAGGTAAATTGTTACGCCAATTAGGTAAATCAACTCAAGTAATTTGTGTAACCCATTTACCACAAGTAGCAAGCAGTGCGCATCAGCAATTTTTTGTAGCTAAAGAAATAGCTGAGGGTAAAACGTACACACACATGTTGCCTCTAAATAAAGATGGCAGAGTAAATGAAATAGCTCGCTTGCTTGGTGGCGACAATATAAGTAAAACAGCTAAAGCAAATGCTAAAGAACTAATAATGGCGCATGCCTAGGGCTGCCAGTTTATTTTGACTAATATTGTTTTAAATAACGGATAAAACATTAAGGATAAATTTAATGCAAAATACTTTAGTTTTTACAGCTTTAGGAGTGAGTTACTTATTGTTGATAACGAGTGTGACCTTAATTATTTTTAGTAAATTTAAACACACTCAATTTAAACAACAGTTGTTACATTTTTTAAGTATTGTATTGGTAATTCAATTAACACTGACTACGCTAAATATAGTGAGCAGTATTGATGAAAATCTAAGTAGCTTTGTAAGTAATAGCTACTGGGTGGTGCTTACCCTACAACTGTTATGCAGCTTAACTTGCTACATGAGTGTAAGACGTCGCAAGGCAAAAGTAAGACCTTCTCTTGATTCTTTTTCTATGGATTAAAATAGATATAGATTTAAGAATTAACTACAAAGAGCAAGTTTGATTTTTACCTTGCTTTTTTGCTTTGTATAAAAGCTCATCTGCACTTTTTATATCTAAATCAATAGATCGACTTGCCACACTTTGAATCACTCCAATACTTAATGTTAGGTTTAGAGAGTTTGAAGGTGTGTTTATTGGCAAGTGACGAAGTGCACCATGAATACTTTCAGCAAGCTTGATACCATCTAAGAGTGATGCATTTGGTAGGGCAATTAAAAACTCTTCTCCACCCCAACGCGAGGCAACTGTGTTTTCAGAAATGCTTTCTTTAAATATATTAGCTAAATGTATAAGTGCTTCATCACCAAA
This sequence comes from Pseudoalteromonas sp. TB64, assembly GCF_000498095.1. Taxonomy (GTDB): domain Bacteria; phylum Pseudomonadota; class Gammaproteobacteria; order Enterobacterales; family Alteromonadaceae; genus Pseudoalteromonas. The sequence continues at coordinate 1,531 of NZ_AUTQ01000089.1, read as the reverse complement.
ATCATGTCCGTATGTATCATTAATTTTTTTAAAATTATCAACATCAGCTAAAAGTAATACAAAGGGTATATTGCTATCCAAATGATTACTTTTAAATTCAGTTAACTTATTCATTGTATAACGGCGATTAGGTAAGTTAGTTAATGGATCTATGGTTGCTAGCAATTCATTTTTTTGGCTCAGGGCAATTATTTTATCGCTATATTTTGATCTCGAATGTTCATAATATCCACTGAGTAAAGCGACTAAAATAAATGACAATATAATTCTATAAGGAAATTGCGCAGGTTCATAACTGTATATATTAAAGCTTTCTGCACAATAAAAAGCCAAGGTAATTGCTGATAAAAACAAAATAATATCACATACCCCGCGCCTTAAACCCCTTATTGAAAATGTAACTGGTGATACAATAAATATCCAAATAGGACCGGTACCTTCAGCACCGCCAGTTAAAACTAAATAAATCATTAACGCATACAAGTTATATAAAATAGCACTTGCTGACATTTCGGTTTTTGTATAAATACAAAATGCCCAAACATAAACTGCTGATGAAATATAGAGGGTAACAGATAACAAATAACTATCGTTTATTAAAGCAACGCACGCCATTAAAAATGTGGCACTGAAGCCTATTGACGAAAAGAATCTTACTATTAATTTTCTTTCTATGTTATCTGAGTATTTGTGCATAATTGATATATGTTTTCTTTTATAAATTTCACACTTACCGCTATTAAAAAGTAAGCTTGTGTTAAGCAACCTCTAATTTTGTACTTATTTAATACTTAAATCAAGAAGTATGCTTATAAATAGTAAACATAAAAATATAGATAAATATTCATTAGGCTTTTAAAAAATATATTTTGTTTGCCTCTCAAATTAAAAATTATTTATTTAACTTAAGCTCCGATTATGAGGTTTAGTTAAATATTTAAACCTTCGTTATGTTTAAATTTGTATTTCTTTAGTCAGAATTTCCAATGAAAACAAAATCAATTTGAGCATCAGTAGTAAGCCTACTGTAATTTAGGTCACGTAATTAGGTTTAAAATAACTGTTCGAGATAAATATATTAATCAGAGATCAGGTTATTTAGCTTTTTTAAAAACAAAAAAGCAAGCCCAAAGGCTTAATGCCAGTCAGTTAACAGCTGACTGGCGTTTTTTATTGGGGTATTTACTGGGTTTTGGTTTCACACACCTCGGATACGCCCGCTCCCGTTTTATCGGCAATATGTGATGTTCAACTTGAGCTTGTAATTGCTCTATTGATTTAGGTATCCGTCCTGCATTTTCTATAAACATTGTATGAATAAGGTTAATAATACTAATAGCACACGTCGTAAAACTCAGGTGTTTTGCATATATTCCAGACTTTTTCTGCGCCATTTTCACCATCTGGTATCGGAGCAAGTTATAGCTCAACATTACGCCCCATAATTCTTGCGCTATCATCTCAGGTTTCTTGCTGCGTAGCGTGAAGTGACTATTTAGTAAGGTTTGTTTCATTTCTCGATAACCAAGTT
>NZ_AUTQ01000088.1:933-25127 GCF_000498095.1 Pseudoalteromonas sp. TB64 | reverse complement strand
CCAGCCGTAAGCGTCAAAGCGTTTAGCGGTGTCGTCGGTAAACCAGCCCTCAACGTGTCCGTCGATAGATATACCGTTATCATCCCAAAAAGCAATAAGTTTACCCAGGCCTAATGTGCCTGCAAGCGAACATGCTTCGTGCGATATGCCTTCCATTAAACAGCCATCACCCATAAAACAGTAAGTGTAATGATCAACAATATCAAAACTCTCTTTGTTAAATTGTGCTGCTAGGGCTTTTTCGGCAATAGCCATACCTACGGCATTTGATAAACCTGCGCCAAGCGGACCTGTGGTTGTTTCAACACCTGGGGTATAACCGTATTCAGGGTGACCTGGGGTTTTTGAATGCATTTGTCTAAATTGTTTAAGCTCGCTAAGTGGTAGTTCGTACCCGCTTAAATGCAATAAAGAATAAATAAGCATAGATCCGTGACCGTTACTGAGTACAAAGCGGTCTCGGTTTGGCCAATTTGGATCGGTTGGATTGTGGTTTAAAAAATCGTTCCACAGTACTTCGGCTATATCGGCCATACCCATAGGTGCGCCCGGATGCCCTGAATTTGCTTGCTGTACCGCATCCATACTGAGTGCGCGAATGGCATTAGCAAAAGGCGCACGAGAAGAAAGCTGAGTCATGTATTACCTCAAATAAAATTAAAAAAGCCCGCACGTAATGTGGCAGGCTTGAGGGAAATTAGTTTAGTAAGTCTTTAACCAATTTAGCCAAAACACGCTGATCTTTGGCAAAGTTACGAATACCTTCACCGAGCTTTTCGCTGGCCATTGGATCTTCGTTGTGCTGCCATAAAAATTGCTCATGGGTGAGTGCGGTTAAGTCACTTTGCGGTGCTTTGGCAATGTTTGCAGCGTCAAGCTTTGTAACCAGTTCACCTTCTTGGCTTTGTAAATCATTGAGTAATGATGGCGAGATAGTCAGTAAATCGCAGCCAGCAAGTTCGATTATTTCCTGGGTGTTTCTAAAGCTTGCGCCCATTACCACGGTTTTATAATCGTACTTTTTATAGTACTGATAAATACCTGTAACCGACTGCACACCAGGATCTTCGCTTGGGGTGTATTCTTTATTATCGCGGGCTTTGTACCAATCAAGAATACGCCCAACAAACGGAGATATAAGCGTTACGTTAGCTTGTGCGCAGGCAATGGCTTGAGCCATCGAAAAAAGCAGCGTTAAGTTACACTTAATGCCTTCTTTTTCTAACTGCTCGGCGGCTTTAATGCCTTCCCACGTTGAAGCAAGTTTAATAAGTACGCGGTCTTTTGAAATACCCGCTTGCTCGTAAAGTGAAATAAGCTTACGCCCTTTGGCAATACTTGCTGGGGTATCAAACGACAAACGCGCATCTACTTCGCTCGATATACGCCCAGGTATTACTTTTAGTATTTCACAGCCAAAGTTAACAATAAGTTGGTCGCAAATAGCGTCAACGTCTTTGCCAGCTTTACTTATAGCGTCTTCAATTAAATGTTTATATTGAGGTAATTTTGCAGCTTGTAAAATTAACGAAGGATTGGTTGTTGCATCAACCGGTTGTAGGGCTTTGATTGACTCTACATCGCCACTGTCGGCAACGACCGAGGTTACTTTTTTGAGTTGTTCTAACAAGTTCATAATGATGTACGCCTCGGCTTTATAACCGAGGCGATGTCCTTATACGTAGCGGTTAACAATATTCTCAAGCAGTTCTTGGCGACCAGAAACTTGCTTAGGATCGATGTTGTTCTCGTGTACTAAGGCTGAAAGGCTCTCAAGTGATTGCTCACCATTTAAAATGCTTTGGCCTAGGTCTTCTTTCCAACCAGCGTAACGTTTTTCAACAAAATCAGTCAGCTCGCCACCTTCAATCATTGCTGCTGCATTGAGTAATGCTTTAGCCATCGTATCCATACCGCCAATGTGACCAATGAATAAGTCATCACGCTCACACGATTGACGACGAAGTTTAGTGTCAAAGTTAAAGCCACCGGTTGTAAAACCACCCATTTTTAAAATTTCGTAAACAACAAGTGTGCACTCAGCTACGTCGTTAGGAAATTGGTCAGTATCCCAACCGTTTTGCATGTCGCCACGGTTAGCATCAATACTACCCATGATGCCTTCTGCGCAAGCAACTGCAATTTCGTGGTGGAAACTATGACCCGCAAGTGTTGCGTGGTTTGCTTCAATGTTTACTTTAATTTCGTCTTGTAAGCCGTGCTTGTATAAAAAGCCTGCAACCGTTGCTGTATCGTAATCGTACTGGTGCTTAGTTGGCTCTTGTGGTTTTGGCTCAATTAATAATGTGCCTTTAAAACCAATTTTTTTCTTGTGCTCTACAACCATTTTCAAAAAGCGTGCGTACTGTTCGCTTTCTTGTGCAAGGTCTGTATTTAGTAGTGTGTCGTAGCCTTCACGACCACCCCAAAGTACGTAGTTTTCGCCGCCTAAACGATGCGTAATTTCCATTGCATGTTTAACTTGTGCTGCTGCATATGCATACGTATTAGGATTAGGGTTTGTTGCACCACCGGCACAAAAACGCTGATTTGAGAATAAGTTAGCAGTACCCCACAGTAGTTTTACACCTGTACGCTGCATTTCTTTTTCGATAATGTTAGCTATGTGCGTTACGTTATCGTGGCTTTCTTGTAGTGTTTTGCCTTCAGGGGCAATATCAACATCATGAAAACAAAAGTAAGGAACGCCTAATTTTTCATAAAATTCAAAGGCTACTTTTACTTTTTGTTCAGCAAGTTCTAATTGATTGCCTACAGGTTGGATCCAAGGACGGTCAAACGTACCTTCACCAAAAATATCAAACCCTGTAGAACAAAAGTTATGCCAGTAACAGGCTGCAAAACGTAAATGTTCTTTCATTGTTTTGCCAAGCACTACTTGGTTTTCGTCGTAATAACGAAATGCAAATGGGTTTTTAGAGTTTTCACCCTCAAATTTGATTTTTTCAACGTTTGTAAAAAATTGTTCGCTCATAATGTGCTCCATTAATTTTATAATAGTGTATTAAAAGTATGTTTTTACACTTTGGTAAAGTGCTTTGTATGTTGTGTATTGCTGTGCGTAAAAGTCTTGCATGACTGGGTCTGGCTCAATTGTTTGCGTTACTTTGCCGTTAACACACACTTGTTGTGCAGGGAGTTGTGTTACTGCTATTCGGGCAAGTCTTGCAGCGCCAAATGCGGGGCCAACTTCTGAGCCTTCTCGGTAAATTAGGGGGCGGTTGAGTACACTTGCGATGATTTTTCCCCACAGTGGGCTTTTAGCGCCACCACCAATAACGGTTACATCGTCAATTTGTGCGCCAGCATCAAGCAGTACTTGTTGGCCATCGGCAAAAGCAAAAGCAACGCCCTCTAGTACTGCGCGGCCAAGGGCTGCTGCATCGGTATCGCTATCTAAACCAAAAAATACGCCTTTGGCATCGGGGTTATTATGCGGCGTACGCTCGCCAGTTAAATAAGGTAAAAATATCACTGAGCTTGGTTTGCTAAAATCGCATTTACTTACTTGTTCAAGCAATGCGCTTTCGTTTTTAAAACCGGTTAATTTAGTGACCCAGGTTAAACAGCTTGCTGCGCTTAACACCACTGACATTTGGTGCCAGGTGTTTTCAATGCAATGACAAAAAGTATGTACAGCACCTTCTGGGTTAGTCAGGTATTTATCGTTAGCAACAAAGTAAACGCCCGAAGTACCTAATGATAAAAACGCTTGTTTAGGCCTTACTACGCCAACACCGGCAGCGCCTGCGGCATTATCGCCACCACCTGCAACAACAGGCACTTGCTCCATACCCCATTTAGCAGCAACTTGGGCTGTTAATTTTCCAGTAATTTGTGTGCCCTCAAAAAGAGTAGGCATGTGTTGCTCTGTTAAGTCGCAGGCGCTAAGCATTTTTTGCGACCATGCTCTTTTTTCTACGTCAAGCCACAGTGTGCCTGCTGAGTCAGACATGTCTGATGCAAAATCACCGGTCATTAAAAAGCGTAGGTAGTCTTTTGGTAATAATACTTTGGCTACTTTTGCAAAGTTTTCTGGTTCAAACTCTTTTAACCACACCAATTTAGGTGCAGTAAAACCAGGCATTGCTATGTTGCCGGTAATATTACGAGAATTTGGTTCGCGTTTTTCAAGCTCTACACATTGTGCTGCACTGCGCCCGTCGTTCCATAAAATGGCTGGGCGAATAATGTTATTGTTTTTATTAAGCAGCGTAGCGCCATGCATTTGCCCAGAAAGGCCCACAGCCTTTACCGATTTTAGTAATGCAGGGTGAGTATTTTTAAGCTCCTCGATTGCACTACAGGTAGCAAGCCACCAATCTGTAGGGTTTTGCTCAGAAAAAAGTGGTGCCGGGCGTGAAACGCTTAAAGATCCACTTGCTTGAGCAAGCAATTGGTCTTGCTCGTCTAAAATAATTACTTTTACACCTGAAGTGCCTAAATCGATACCAAGGAACATAAATGTGATACTTAATGTTGTTTTAGTGTTAGCGCTAACATTAATGATTTGATATTGTTAAGTCAAGCTAGTTTTAAACTATGTTTAACAATTAATTTGCAAGTTTATTGCTTGGTTGTTGGAGTTCACTTAAATTTCTTTTTAAGATCATAAGGAAACACTATGAAAAAAATAAACTGGGGTATTGTTGGTTGTGGCCGAATTGCTGCACAATTTTGTGAAGACTTAGCACATACAAATAATAGTGTTGCGTACGCAGTTGCAGCAAGAAATGGAGATGATGCAACCGCTTTTGCGAGCAAGTATGGTGCGGCCAATGCCTACGAAGGGTATCAGGCATTATTTGACGATAAAAACGTTGATGTAGTTTACATTGCGACCCCGCATAACTTTCACTTTAAAAATGCCAGCGATGCTATTAAAGCAGGTAAGCATGTATTGTGCGAAAAGCCCATTACGGTTTCGGCTGAAGAGTGCAAGCAGTTGTCTTTACTGGCTAAAAAGCACGACGTATTTTTAATGGAAGCCATGTGGACGTACTTTTTACCTGCAATACAAAAAGCAAAACAATGGGTAGAGCAAGGGCGAATTGGCACTATTAAACATGTTAAAGCTGACTTTGGCTATCCTGTGCCTTTTAATCCCGATGGGCGTGAATACAACCCAGATTTAGCGGGCGGTTGTTTACTCGATATGGGAATTTATCCGCTTGCGATTGCCAATTACTTTTTAAATAACGACCTTGAAAACTTACACGTAAGAGCAAATATTCGCTACAAAGGCGTGGAAGACGATGTACTTATTACTGCTAATTGTGGCGATGTAATGGTGAGCTTAGCAACGTCATTTCAATGCCGGTTAGGGAATGGCGCGTATATTATTGGCGACAAAGGCTATATAAAAATACCTGATGCATTTAGGGCTTATGAGTGCTCTTTGTATGAGCTTGATGACTTAATTGAGCATTTTGAAGATGGGAGGCAGTCACAAGGTTACAGCTTTGAAGCCCAAGAAGTAGGGCGCTTACTGAGCGAAAATAAACGAGAGAGTGACATTATGAGCCACTCTCAAAGTTTACTTTTACAATCGCAAATGGAGCGTATTAAAGCCCTGTTTTAATAGAGCTTTTAAATGGTTTTATATCAGCTCTAAATCAACTAATAAACTTAACTGGCGGCGATTTATTCGCCGCTAGGTTCGTCATAATTAAAAAATAAAAAGTGAGCTTCTTTATTTTGCCCCGATAAGTCTTGGCACGCCATACCAACAAAAGCACCGGTAAAACACGGGCGATACCCTTGTGGTGATTGCTGCACGTAATCATCAGATAAAATACTGCCATCGAGCACTGGACCAAACTTTATCCAGTAGCTTTTTTCGGTGGCGTAGTAAAACTGCAGCTGAGCGCCATTAAAATCAGCTTTTAAGTAAACAGGTTTGTTTGTTTTAAGCAAAAGCGGTGCAACAGGCGTGCTTGTTTGGTATTTATCGCAGCTTATTATATTTAAATAACGTGGTGTGGTTTCATCGCCTACATCGCCGCCGCTTATATGCAAATAGTAGTAATGAGCGGTGTTGTAATAACATACTAGCCCCGCCATTTGCTGAAAACTGCTCGGCGCAAAATCAACGCATGTGCTGCTAACAGTATGATGAGCCTGTACACGCCTGGCAATAAAGCTTTGCTGATACAATGAGCTTAAAGACTCTTTTCCCACTAGGGTGAGCGATGATTTTTGAGTGTTTTTATAGACCCAATTTTTGCACATAGGTATGCGCAATGACTGAAAATCAACAGTCAGATCATCTTTACTAAAATCAATCTTTGTTGAGGGTTGCGGCTGTGGGTTTAGCGTTAAACCTTCAACGGGTACGTGTATTCTGGGGGCTTTATTTGTGTGCTTTGCATAAGGCCAGTCATCGTCTTTCCAGATTATTTGCTCAATCCCTGTTTCACGCCCTGTAATGCAGCGGCCACGCTCAGACAGTGGTCTTGATGTTAAAAATACCGTGTACCAATCACTGTTTTGCGTTTGAAAAAAATCTCCATGGCCACATTTTTGCAGCGCATTACTCGGCTCATGTACTGCTGTTATTATAGGGTTGTGTGGGTGTACTTGGTAAGGGCCAAATACGTTTTTAGCACGCGCTATACTAATGCAGTGTTCATACCCAGTGCCACCTTCAGCGGTAATTAAATAGTAGTAATCGCCGCGTTTTAAAATATGTGGGCCTTCAGTGCAACCAAGTTTTGTGCCTGAAAATATAGGTTTAACATCGCCTATTAACTTATTGGTTTTTAGGCAAAGCTCTTGCATTACTATGCCACCAAATAGTGTGTTGTTGCGGTGATCAACCAGCATGTTTAGCAAATAGCTTTTACCGTCATCATCGTGAAAAATAGACGGATCAAAACCGCTAGAGTTTAAGTAAGTCGCTTGTGACCAGTTACCGGTAATATCAGTGGTTGATACAAAATAGTTTGGTGTGTCTTTCCAAGGGCCATCAAAGCTTTTTACATTGGTATATACCAAATAAAAACGGCCATCATTGTAACTAAGTTGCGGTGCCCATACGCCGCAAGAGTCGGGCACTCCTCGCATATCGAGTTGCTCTACGGTGTTAAGTGCTTGGCCTATAACTCGCCAATTTACTAAATCGGTAGAGTGGTGAATTTGCACACCGCCAAACCATTCAAATGTTGAAGTGGCTATGTAGTAGTCGTTATTAACTCTGACAATGTTTGGGTCTGGGTTAAAGCCTCTTAGAATTGGGTTTTGCAGCATGCTCATAATATAGGCCTTTTTAAGTTTTTTATATTATTGGGTGTGAATATTATAAATTTGTTGTTAGCGCTAACATTTTCAGTGTAGTATAAGACTTTGTCAATAAGTAATCATTTAAAACGCGCTGTAAACAATATCAAGCTTTACAATTATGTATAATGAAAATTAAGAAAGTTAATTATAACAATCCACTGATTGTGAGTAGGTAATAACAGTAATGGCCGATCCTAAAAGAGCAAGAATACAAGATGTAGCCGAGCAGGCTGGTGTATCAATGATGACAGTTTCGCGCGTGCTCAACCAAGACAAAAAAGTAAGCGACAAAACCCGCGAAAAAGTAATGGCTGTTGTTGAGCAATTAAATTACAGGCCAAATGTGTCTGCTAGGCGCCTTGCTAGTACTAAGTCATTTTTTTTAGGGCTTTTATACGATAACCCAAGTGACTCTTACATAAGCCAATTTTTATTGGCAGCGCTTAAAAAATGCCGCGCACTGGGCTACCACCTTGTTGTTGACGAAGCGCATAGCGATATTGACAAAACAATTGAATCGGTAAAGCAACTTATTGATGTTACACAGGTTGATGGCATGATTTTACTGCCACCTATGTGCGACAACGAACAGGTTTTAGATGTTCTTACTAAAGCAAATATTCCGTTTGTAAGAATAACGCCAGATACAAAATTAAATCGCTCCCCTTATATTTGCATGGACGATTACCAAGCGGCGTTTGATGTTACAGAGCATTTAATAAATCAAGGGCATAGCAAAATTGCACATATTATTGGCGACACTAAACAAGGTGTTAGCCGTTTGCGTTACCAAGGTTATTTAGATGCGCTGCGCTCTAATAAAATAATAACGCCACCTGAGTATATAGAGCAGGGCAGTTTTACTTATCAATCGGGCATGGAAGCGGCAATAAAATTACTTTCACTTGATGATAAGCCTACAGCTATTTTTGCAGCTAACGATGACATGGCAGNCAGCCGCTGTAATCTCAATAGCTCAAAAACAAGGTATTAATATTCCAAGCGAACTGTCGGTTGTTGGCTTTGATGACACGCAACTTGCAACCATAGTTTGGCCAAATATTTCTACGGTAAAACAGCCCATTAATGAAATGGCTGAACTTGCGATTACTTTACTTGCATCGGGTCAGTATAACGATTTAAGCAATGTAAAAAGCTTAGACTTAAGACATATTTTAGATTTTGAATTAATAGAAAGAGAATCAAGCTCAACCAATAAAAACAACTAAATAAGCGAATACGCATACCCTTTTGAGCTTCAAAATCTATATAAAATAACAACAACACACAATATGGATACTTATGAACGAGAAAGAAAATGTACTTTTAATAGTACTGGTTTGCTTTGTTGCGACCATTGGCGGGTTTTTATTTGGTTTTGACAGCGGCGTAATTAACGGCACTGTTGATGGATTACAAACGGCGTTTGGCTCCAGTAGTGCGGGTACGGGATTTAACGTATCGAGCATGCTAATTGGTTGTGCTATTGGTGCGTTTTGCGCAGGTCGATTGGCTGATAAATTTGGTCGGCGTCTAATTTTACTTTTTGCCGCTGCTTTATTTATTATAAGTGCTTGGGGCTCGGGTGTGTCAGTCACATCGTTTGAATTTGTGATTTATCGCATTTTAGGCGGCTTAGCTGTAGGGGCTGCGTCGGTTATGACCCCAGCTTATATTAGCGAGATTGCCCCCGCACGATACAGAGGCACGCTCTCTACACTTCAACAAGTGGCTATTATTTTTGGTTTGTTTAGCGCATTTGTGAGTAACTACTTTTTAGCCAATACTGCTGGCGGTTCTACGGCTATATTTTGGCTCGACTTTGAAACATGGCGTTGGATGTTTTGGGTTGAGTTATTACCTGCATGCTTATTTTTAATCGCTTTATTCTTTATCCCCGAAAGCCCTCGATACTTAATTATGGCTGGTAAAAAAGACGCTGCTGCACGGGTGTTATCGTCATTATATGGTGATAAAACTGCCGCTCATAAATTAAATGAAATAGCAGAGTCTCTTGCTGGCGATAAACACCAACCTAAATTATCTGATCTTATTGATAAACCTAAAAAACGTTTACGCCCCATCGTTTGGATAGGAATTGGCTTAGCTACATTTCAGCAATTAGTCGGCATTAACGTTGTTTTTTACTACGGCGCGGTACTTTGGCAAGCAGCCGGTTTTACTGAATCTGACGCGTTACTTATTAATATAATAAGCGGCTTTGTAAGTATTTTAGCGGTGTTTATTACCATGTATTTTATAGACAAAATTGGCAGAAAACCTTTTTTGTTAACCGGCTCAATTGGCATGACAGTGACGCTTTCGGTTATTGTTTATGCCTTTTTAAACGCAGATATTGGCTCAACAGGTAACTTAGAATTAGGAGAGCAGGGCATAGTTGCTTTAATAGCCGCTAATGCGTATGTATTCTTTTTTAACTTATCGTGGGGCCCTGTAATGTGGGTTATGTTAGGAGAAATGTTCCCTAACCAAATTCGCGGCTCTGGCCTTGCAGTTACCGGCTTTGCCCAGTGGATAGCTAACTTTTTAATTACCTGGTCGTTCCCTGTTATGCTCACCGGTATAGGTTTAGCAGGTGCGTATGGTTTTTACGCATTTTGCGCGTTTGTTTCAGTCATATTTGTATTTAAGTTTTTACACGAAACCAAAGGCAAAGAGCTTGAACAAATGAAAGGGTAAATATTACCCCTTATTAAGCGCCAAAACTAAAGCAATAGTTTTGGCGTTGTTAGACTGCTTCACTCGTTAAGCTTTTTTTACCAAACCCAAACATTTTATAAACTCGTAGTAATTACCTCATTTCTCAATAGTTAAATTACTAATGCTCTTAAGTAAAGTGTGAGTCGCTTGTTCAATATCACGATTTGCAATAGCGTTTAACACCATTTTTAAACTTTTATTATTTTGATTTAAGCTGCCTCGATTGCGGTTTTCCCTTAGTTGTTAACTGGATTATCAACTTTCGAGTATGTTGTGAAAATGAATAACATTAGACGTGACGTAGTTTTTGTAAAAAGACGTAGTAGAGCGATTGGCGTAATAGACAACTAAAAAGCACATAAAGCTAATAGTCTGCAGTGAGCGAAAACCGGACACTGAAAAAATTAAATTTATTCCTACTTCTTTGAGTAGGAGTCTAATTTTGTCCGATAACATTATTAAACGCCGTTTTGGTGCAAAATAACGAGCGTAATTCCCTGCTTTTTTAATTATCTGTTTACAAAGGTAATTATTGGTGAAATTATCAGAGTATGTAATATACGCCTTTTTAGTGTGTTATAAACCACCATAATGGTATTCAATAAGACGTTAGTTGCCTTTCAATGTATGGAGTAAATAATGAGCAGGGATTGGGAATCAGTTTTTACAACGTGGTCACAAGGACCAAGCAAAACAGAGCATGAACGCGCTGAAAATGCAGAAAGGCAAATTAGGCAGGCTATTCAGGCAAGTGAAAAGTTAAAAAATAGAAATATCAAAGTATTCACACAAGGTTCTTACAGGAATAGGGTTAACGTTAGGCAAGATAGCGATGTAGATGTAGGTGTTCTCTGTACTGATACTTATTTTCCTGAGTACCCTGATGATAATGTCAGAATGGAACTTGCCAAAAGTTTTACCCCCGCAACTTATGAATACGAAAGTTTTAAAAATGAGTTGGAAGAAGCGCTTGTGGCTAGATTTGGACGCGTGGCTGTTACACGTGGTAGCAAAGCATTCGATATCAAGGCTAACACATATCGTGTTGAATCAGATGTTGCAGCATTTTTCGAGCACAGGAGGTATGTAACTTCAACTTACCATTATGCAGGTGTTGAAATGATACCTGATGATTATAAACCTCCCAGTGTTAAGAATTGGCCGGATCAACATTACCAAAATGGTGTTGCCAAAAATGACGCGACCACAAGAAGATATAAAAGAGTCGTTAGAATATTAAAGAAGCTATCGAACGAAATGGCGTCGAAAGAAATTAAATCTGCGAAAGACGCCCCGAGCTTTCTTATTGAATGCTTAGTATTTAATGCTTCAACATCTTGTTTTGAATATCAAACATTTATACAAATGGTGAGAGCTGTACTTGCAGAGCTATTCAATAACACCTTGTCTGATGACAAATGTTCAGAATGGGGAGAAGTAAGTGAATTAAAGTACCTTTTCAGAGCGTCTCAGCCTTGGTCAAGGGCAAGTGCACATCAGTTCTTGAATGATGCTTGGAATTACATAGGATACGAATAATGCTGACTAGACTTCATATCTCATCCTTTATTGGCCTTACGATTGCAGTTTGGCTACTTGCCCTTTGGGCTCAAGGTATGCCTGTATTAAGTGCTGATTTTGTAAAGCCATTTGGTACTGTCGTTGGTGTCATTACATTGTTCGTTACCTTTTTTAATAAATACATGTGGTCTTGGCGTATTTTTAAAGGGTGGTATGTAAAGAGACCAGATTTGAGAGGGACTTGGAAAGTAGAGCTGAAAAGCAGTTGGGTAAACCCAGAAACAGGCGAAGAAGCCCCGCCAATTTATTGTTATGCAGTTATTAGGCAATCTTTGAACTTTCTAAGTCTAAGATTAATGACGAAGGAATCTAGATCAGTTTTGGTGGCGCACAGCATCGAACAGCAGGAAGACGACGACCTATTCAAGCTTGTCGGTGTTTATAGAAACGAGCCTAAAATTGAGTTGCAAGGTGTTAGAAGTGAAATTCATCATGGTTCATTTGCCCTAGAAATACACGGTTCTCCTGTCGAAGAGCTTGAAGGTCATTACTGGACAGATAGAGCAACTAAAGGTGGGATGAAGCTAGTTGAACGAGTTGATAAATTATATAGCACATTTGAGCAGGCAGAGCGCGAAATCGGCAACTAACAAAGCGCTGCTACGGAAAATTTACTCGCTGTGACCAGCAAATCTCCGCAGGGCACGGCGTTGAGGCTGTAGAATTACTCTTTTTTAAGAAAAACAGCTTGTTTTATGGGTTCCAAATGTATTACCTAATGCTTTAAAAACGATTAGAGTTAATTGCAGGAGCTCGATTTTTAATTAAATTTGACTGTTAGAGTTATTCTACAGTCTCGTTAGGTATCAAGGGGTATTATGCGAAATACTTTAATCAGACTTGCTAAAATACATTATGACATTGGTTTAATTGATTACGACGAACTCAACGAACGTATTGGTGTTGCTTTATGGTTAGCTGAGGAGTTGGATGATCCTAATCTAGATCCGAGCTTGGTGAAGAACCGTCCTTTAATGAGTTTGAAGAGTCAGATAGTAATAATCCAGAAGAATTTGTGAAAGCTAAAGTTGATGGAAGTAATGACAATGAAAACTGGCTTGAGTTTTTATGTCTTGGGATATGGGTATTTACAAAGGCAGATCCTGATTCATATCCGTCTGTACCGCATGGGCATTTTAAAAACCAAAACAATAAATGGCCAAAGTTAAATCCATATACAGGTCGCATATTCTCTGCAAAACATCAAGAAGATAAGAAGCAATTATTATCGAAAAAACAGATGAGAAAGATTTGGTCCGATGAGAAATTTAAAAGTTTCTGTAGGGAAATGATAATTTGGTATCAGGAAAAGTTTTCATATTATGAATTTCCAGTCAGAAGACCATTGCGTATGCCTAGGTGGTAAATGCCTAACGCTTACATAAGCATTAGCCAGCAATTCATTTACATGGTCAAATATGATTAAATTTGGAACATTACGTAGATATGTTAAAACTAAAAATTGGATTTCAAACAAGATGATTGAATTTATTAAAATACCTTTTAGGTGGTTTTTTTCTACTCAAGCAGAAGAAAAAAATGAAACAGATCCTGCCAAAAAGTTATTAAACGGTATGAGGATTACTGCTAAATGTAGATTTAATGCTTCACTTAGATTAAAGAGAGCTAGTACATATTCATTCTTAACTACTACGATATTATCGCTAGGTTTAATATTTATCCCTTTATTTCAAAATTCAGGGCTCCCCATTCCATATAGCTCTGAAGTGTTAAGCATGTTGCAGATATTTTTAGCTGTTGCGGTTCTCGTATACTCAGTTGTTAACGCAATAGCTAAGTATGACTTACGAGCACAGTCCTTAGATGATTGCGGTGTCAGTATCAAGGAGTTAATCCGTACGCTTAGAAATGAAATGGCGGAATCCAAGACAAGCGGAAAGAGTATTAATTTAGAAACATACCATGATAGATATCATGTGATCTCAACAGAACCAGAAAATCATACTAGGGTTGATCATCTTTTTGCTGTTTTGGATACTCCTGATGATTTCGATATTACAGGTGGGAAAAGGTTATTCATGCATATTAAGTCATATTCCATGTATTTAATTTCTTATGTAATCCCAACATCAATGATACTTTTTGAAATATTGTTTATTTTAGATATGTTAAAGATAACAACATGTTTTAAAGGTGTTTTTTCAGTTGTAGCTGGCTAATAAGAGTCTAAGGTTACGACCGTCTGCTCACAGCACATAGCCGGAGTTGATGTTAAAGCCAAACGTTCAGCTAACCCAATACAAAGCTCATAAAACCTGCTCTACAGAGTAAATCACTAAGGTAAAACTTCAGTAATTATCGAGTACTCCCTTTATTTCAGTTTGAGATACCCAAGTTAGTAATACTTATTTCTGATATACTCAGTCAGCACTTTTACTCAAAAGGTAATAGTCTTCAGCTTGCAACTCAATGCAAGTTAACTCACTGCTCTTCATTATTTATTGTCAAAATTACACCTTTGTAAAATAGAGTTGGTTCATCCGAGCCAAAAACGTACAGAAAAAACACCGCCTAAGTTTATTGGCGAAGTATGATGATTCGTTGATGAACTCAAGCGTACTTACTTTATAAACAGGACTTAGCATGAGTGAATTAACTATCGGCGTTATCGGAACATCCCGCAAGACAGATGAAAGACGGTATCCTATTCACCCAGAGCACTTATTACGAATTCCCGAAAGTCTTAGAAAACAAATGGTGTTTGAACAAGGCTATGGCACCGCTTTTAATGTTAGCGATGAATATATTGCAACGTTAACGGGTGGCATTGCATCGCGCAGCGAAATACTTACTCATATTGGCACTGCCATTATCGCAAAGCCTGTACTTGCTGACTTAGAAGAAATGCGCGAAGGAGGCACTATTTGGGGCTATGCCCACTGCGTTCAACAGCATGAAATAACACAAGCGGCGATAGAACGTAAACTTACCTTAATTGCTTTTGAAGATATGTATGTGTGGTCACCACAAGGAAATGTAGGGCGCCATACTTTTTATAAAAACAATGAAATGGCAGGGTATTGCGCTGTAATACATGCTTTGCAACTTAAGGGTATTGATGGTCATTATGGCGATCAACGTAAAACGATTATATTTAGTTTTGGTGCAGTGAGTAGAGGCGCTATTTACGCCCTTAAAGCGCATGGCTTTAGGGATATTACAATTTGTATTCAGCGCCCTGATCACGAAGTGCGTGAAGAAATATTAGATTGTCACTATGTTAAGGTACGAGAAGGTCTTGAAGGGGAGGCTCGCATGATGGTTGTTGAGCATGATGGGACTAATCGACCTCTTGGCGATCTTATTAGCGAAGCCGATATTATCGTTAACGGGACTTATCAAGAAACAGCTCATCCGGTTAACTTTGTAATTGAATCAGAAGCCGACTGCTTAAAACCAAACAGCTTAATTATTGATGTTAGCTGTGATGAGGGGATGGGATTCTTTTTTGCAAAGCCGACAACGTTTAAAAATCCTTTATTTCGATATAACAACACGGATTATTATGGCGTTGATCATACACCGAGTTATTTATGGGAAAGCGCGACGCGTTCAATTTCTGCGGCGCTCATAGTTTATTTACAAACGATACTTAAAGGTGCTTTGCAGTGGCAAAAAGATGAAACCATTCGCCGTGCAATAAACATTGAGCGAGGGATAATTAAAAATACGGCTATTTTGGCATTCCAAAACCGCGAAAATATTTACCCTTATAACGTAATAACACAATGATTATATTTATCTCTAATCTAATTTTACATTAGATTAATTAGGGGTGTGCACTTCGTCTTAATGCTAGTAATTTTAAGGCGAAGTGTTTGTTGACTGATAGTAAAACTGGAGAACTTAAATCTTAAAAGTTTTGATAAAACGAACACCCACAATTTATAAGGCTACCTGATATGCCTAACGATTCTAAAAATATACTAAATCGTGGCTTAGACTATATGCACGACCCATTTTCTAATTTTATGCGTGCTCAAACCACCTCTAGTTTGTTTCTTCTGGTATCTACAATCATTGCACTATGGTGGGCAAATTCAGCTTATTCAGCTACCTATCTGAACTTAGTGCACACGCCTATTGGGATCTCATTAGGAAACTTTGAGCTACAAACCTCGCTTAAACACATTATTAATGATGGTTTGATGGTGATATTTTTCTTATTGCTTGGGCTTGAAATAAAACGAGAGGTACTTGCTGGAGATTTAGCTGAGCCCAAAAATAGACACATGCTCATTTTTTGCGCCATAGGCGGAATGGTCGTGCCGGCTGGTATTTATTCGCTGTTTAACTGGGGACAAGATTCACTGATTGGTTGGGGTATACCCATGGCAACCGACACTGCGTTTGCATTAGGTGTGCTTACAATTGTAAGAAAACATATACCAACAAGCTTGTTGGCTTTTATTGTAGGTCTTGCGATTGTTGACGATGTGGGGGCAATACTCGTTATTGCCGTGTTTTATACCCAAGAAATATCGGTGATGTATTTGTCATGCGCCGTTGTTCTATTTGCTTTTTTAGTAGCCGCCAATTATGCCGGAATAAGGCAACCGCTTTTTTACATTATCATTGGTCTTGCCACCTGGTGGATGATGCTACAGTCAGGTGTGCATCCTACTGTAGCAGGTGTTGCTATTGCTTTAACGGCTCCTGCACGCTCAATGTTGGGCTCAGGAAGGTCGCTTGAAAAGGCAAAAACAACCATTACCTCAATGCAAAAAGAAATAGAGAAAGTAGATGTTCTGGCTAGCAGACAGGATCATAAACAGGTACTCGAAATTCGTGATTTAGCCGAAAATGCAGGTACACCTTTGCGTCGGTGGGAAGATGTGCTGCACCTGCCTGTCGCACTGTTTATTTTACCGCTGTTTGCTTTAGTTAATGCGGGTGTGGTTTTTAACTTTAGTTCATTTGTTGAAAGCCTCAGTGATCCCGTTGGCTTAGGTATTATTAGTGGTCTTGTTGTTGGTAAGTTTATTGGTATTTCGGGTGCGTGTTGGCTTGCTTTACGCTACAAAATAGGTTGCTTGCCTGAGGGTATCAATCTTCAGCATGTTATTGGTGCTTCACTTATCGCTGGGATTGGATTCACCATGTCTACCTTTATTGCTACGTTGGGGTTTGATGGGCAAGCCGAGCATCTTCATAACGCAAAAACATCGGTTTTAGTGGCTTNGCTTCGGTTCTTTCTGCAATACTTGGGGTTTTATATATTCGAGTGGTTGCCTCAAAAAAGAGCAATAAATCAATTAATTCAACGCAATAATAGGGCGTGAAGGGGCTAATGGGTATTCAATAATGTGTACTCATTAGTTGTACTTAACCCTTTATTTATCAATTAAACATATTGTTTAAAACACGCTATGTGTTGTAGCGAACAGACCAATTAAAATAAATACGCTAATGTCTTACTAAGGTTTTTTGGCTTTAAATTAATCTATAAGTGCATGAATTTAAATCTTAAAACTATTCCTTAAATCATTACCCCTAAATTATTACCCTTAAATTATACAGAGGAAGTTATCACCTAGATTGCGAAGCACGCTAGCGCTTATGACAATCTAAAGTAGTAATAAGGCTCCATATTTTTGGTTTCTTAAAAAGGAGAATATTATTTCTACACAAAACGAAAATAGTCCAAATTCTAAAAGTAAAAGCGGTCCGCCAGATATCGATAAAGTGATGAGCGGTGCGTTTAAAAAGTATAAGAAGTTGCTGAGTGGAAAATTTAGCACAAGTTTAACCATAGTATTGTTTTTGGGATTGATTGCTACAGGCTATAGCGCAGTCTATACCGTTCCCAGCGATTCAGTTGCTTTGGTATTAAGGTTTGGTAAGTTTCAAGAAATTCTGCCTGCGGGCTTACATGTAAAAATCCCATTAGGTGTTGATCACGTCACAATAGTGCCTACTAAGCGGCAACTAAAGCAGGAGTTTGGTTTTTCTACTCCTGGAGCCTCCGACCCAGATCAAAATATTAATCCTGAAAATAATATTCGCTCATTTGCGCCAAAAATTTCACCTGCAACAAATCAACGCGAAGAAACCCAAATGGTAACTGGCGATTTAAACACTGCGCTGATTGAATGGGTAATTCAATATCGGATAGCCGATCCCCAAAAGTACTTATTTGAGGTGCGCGACCCGGCAGGCACTTTACGATACGTGTCTGAATCAGTTATGCGTGAAGTTGTAGGCGATAGAACTGTAGATGAAGTAATTACCATTGGCAGGCAAGGGATTGAAATTGAGGCATTACAAAAAATGCAGGCATTGGCAACCAAATATGTAATGGGGATTAGTATTGATCAGGTTCAGCTAAAAAATATTAACCCACCCGTACCAGTACAAGGGTCGTTCAATGAAGTTAATCAGGCTCAACAAGAAAAAGAAAAGTTGATTAACGAAGCGCGTCGCGAATATAACCGCGTTATTCCGCTTGCTGAGGGGGAGCGCGACCAACGAATAAGAGAAGCCGACGGTTATCGCCTTAAGCGAGTTAATGAAGCTGAAGGCGACGCTCTGCGTTTTAATGCGCTGTTTGCACAGTACCAACTGGCACCTGAGGTAACACGCAGACGAATATATATAGAAACAATGACAGATGTTATGCCAACGATAAAAAATAAAATTATTATCGATAGCGAAGCACGCGGTGTATTACCTTTACTCAATTTAACGTCACTAAAAGGACAGCAGNCAGCCATGAAATCTTATTTAATCGTTGGCGGCAGTATTTTAGCTGCACTTGTAGGGGTTACTTTGTATAGCGCTTTATATACGGTTAACGAAGTAGAGCAGGTTGTTATTACTCAGTTTGGTAAACCGGTGGGAGAGCCAATTAGAGAGGCGGGTATTCAACTCAAAATGCCTTTTGTTCAGCAAGTTAATTTTATTGATAAGCGCGTGCTGGAATGGGAAGGAACACCTTCTGATATGCCGACCAAAGATAAGCTTTATATTTCTGTAAGTCTTTATGCGCGGTGGCAGGTTACCGATCCGTTGCAGTATTTTTTACGCTTAGGTGATGAGCGAAGCGCACAGTCTAGACTTGATGATATTTTTGGCAGTGAAACGCGTAATGCAGTAGCCACACACGAATTAATCGAAATTATTCGTACAACGAAAGATCGCCAACCTTTGCGTGACTCGTCACTCACCGAGGCTGAAAAAGAGCAAAATATTGGTAGTTTAGTGCCTATAAGCATGGGACGCTTAGTTGTCGAGCAAGATATATTTAATGCCGCAGCCAAAAAAGTAAAAGTATTTGGTATTGAGCTTATGGATATTCGCTTTAAACGTATTAATTATAATGAAAGTGTACGCCCTAAAATCTATGAACGTATGATCAGCGAACGTCGTCAAATAGCAGAACGCTTTTTGTCAGAAGGAAAAGGCGAAGCTGCCCGTATACAAGGTAACAGAGAGCGAGACTTAGATAAAATTCAATCTGAAGCCTACCGAGCAGTAACAGAAATTAGAGGTAAAGCTGATGCTAAAGCAGCCGCAATTTACGCCTCAGCCTATAACAAAAATGATCAAGCAGTCGCATTTTATGCATTCACCCGTTCGTTGCAGGCGCTTGAACTCGCCCTTAGCCAAAACACAACATTGGTTTTATCGACCGACAGTGAGCTATTTCAGTATTTACAACACACTCAGGCGAGTGAGCCTAATCCTAAAAATTAGCATGCTTCATATTTAAATATTGTATAGATATCATCAAACTTAGGAGCAATAAATGCAAATTGAAACAATTAGAGATGTACTCAATTGGACCGTTTTATTTCACAAAAACTTAAAAGATAGCCTAAACCAGAGCTCTGAACAAAATAAGGATGAGGGAGCACGAATGATGCTTCGCTACCTATCTGAGCATGAGGAGAGTTTAGAGAATATTGTACAAGGATTTGAAAATACGGCAGACGAAAAAGCGCTAAACACCTGGTGTTTTGATTACATCGAAAAGCACTCAATTATTGAGCGCGTTGATTGCAACTCACTCTTTGAAGAGCTAGATATCTCAGACATTATGGAGAAAATAGTAAACCATCATGAACAAGTTATTGAGTTATACATTCATATATATTCTCGTGTAGATATTGAAAGCGCAAAAACGTTGCTTGATACAATAAAAGATATTGAAGAAAATGAGATAAAAAGAATTGTGCAATCGGCTAACCGGTTTTCAGATATGTAATAGACTGATTGAACTGGCAATATTAGTGTATTACTAAGGTGTCAGTTCAATCAAATGTATGTGATATCAATTTATATCCAGGATCTTTTCTTTTAATCGAGTTAAGTAAAATGGTTTGGTGTGCTCAATATATCCGGACAGTCAATCCTAGTTTATTCACTTATACCAATTTGCTTATATACGGGGTCTATTTAGCAACGTTATAGAGTGATTTAATTTGTTTTAATTGTTCAAATATTTATGCAGGTTGGTATTAAAATGAGAAGCAGATGATATGGCATGACTATGAATCTACTTACTTTTCATTAGATTATTCCCTCAATTTAATATCTAGCTATAAAGGCTGTGTCTTTTTATTTAATATAATACAAAACAATTAAATTTGACTGTACTAATACGGCAGTTGCTTTACAGTTTAAGATCTTGGCGACTCAAATTAGAAGGTTACAACAGACTCATGCGGTTATCTCTAACTCAATCAGCAGCAAGTATTTTATATTTAGGCTTTATTCAGTTTTTTGTTGTTGTAGTAATTTTGGGTGGGTTGGAGAGTCTTTTACTTGAAGCACCTCTGATGCCTATAATTTCTATTAGTACCGCTTTAATATCGCTAGTTTTAGGCTCAATCTTAACTTTATTATTTAATTTTAAATTTTCAAAAAAAATTAAATATGTGACTCCTGTATTTGGCATTTTAGGGTGTGCTTTTTTCTTAAATTTTCAATTTAGCTTATGGGGAGTCGTTGACGAAAAGTTTTTTTTAATTAGTGATAATCCATTTATTACTGCTTTGAATGCCGTTATGGTTTTTTCTTTTTTCTCAGCGCTCATTATTAAAATTTTATGTTCTGCAACGATAACTAAAGGGGCTAAGTTTACCAAAGCAGTCATGTTTTTAGTTATCTTTACGGGTGTGTCGTTATGGTACGCTAGTGCAGTAAAAACAGTGAGTAGTGAAGAAGAAAAAGCACGAGAAAAAATAAGCTTAGTGGGGACAATGCTTAATAAAAATCTTGATGAGCATAAAAAGTCATTATCTCGGATTAAGTCGAGATTAGAAAAAGTGAGTCATGATAATTTTTTAAAGCTTGCCGCTGTTGATATGAAAAATTATGCGAGAGATTATAAAATCATCAAAGGGATGCTTATTTTTGATGAGAATCTTACGTTAGTTGAAGGTGACATATTTTCTAAGCAATTTATTTCCAGTGGATTTCTATCAAGTGATTCTGTAGTGAACTGGTTAAATACAACTACGGATGAAGTTAGATTTGCAGCTAATTCATTAACGTTGAAAACGAGTACGCCGACTATTATGTTTTCGATACCTATAAATTCAGTTACTGGCGGTAAGTATCAAGTTTTAGCTTTACTAGACATGAATTTATTAATTGAGAACAGATATATAGATTATCTAAATACGTTTGATGTATTTATTGAATTGACGCCTCAAGTTTACTTTTCTGTTAATGCTCAAAAGCAAAACGTATACGATTTAAATATACTATTGAGTTTATACAGTGACTATATTGTAGAAAAAGTCGATGTAATGGGCATTTTAAAGCACAATATATATAGTTTTATTAATAACTACTCTGCATTAAAAGAAAGGGCAAAAGTCGAACAAATTATAATTTGGCTTACTTTCATCTTTATCTATATTTTTATACTCGCTTCAGACTCTTCATACCTACTAAAACAACAATCAAAAAAGCTGTTTAAAATGGCTAAATATGATGAGTTAACAGGGCTAATTCGCCGAGATGCGCTAGATGATGAAATAAACGCTAAACAGTCTAAGCAGGCTAAAGCGTTAAACTCACCGTGTGCAATGGTTTTTATAAACCTAGATGGCTTTAGTTCTATAAATAATAGTTTAGGGCATGCCATAGGCGATAAAGTTCTCAAGTTAGTTGCAAGAAGGCTTAAAAATAACGCGCTAACAGCCGACTCAATAGCACGCTTTGGTAATGATGAGTTTATTCTTTATTACAGTAATATAAGTAAAGATAAACTAAGAGAAGAAATATCAGTATTAATAAGCTCTTTAGCAAACGTTTATTATTTAGAGGACGTTGATATTTATCTTACAGCCAGCGCTGGTATATCGATGTCTAAAGAAAGAGTAGGAAATTCAAAAGTACTATTACAGCATGCAGATATTGCTATGGACAGTGCGAAAACCCTTGGAGGGAATCAGCTTTGTTTTTATCATAAGCTAATGGATGATAAGCATAAAGAAATAGTCCACATTAGAGGAGAGCTTCAAAAAGCGCTTAAAGATGGTGACTTAGAAGTGTATTACCAACCAATCCATAGTTTATCTGATAACAAAGTGATTAGTGTTGAGAGTTTGGTGCGATGGAAAAGTAATGGTGCGTATATTTCCCCAGCTATTTTTATACCTATAGCAGAGCAAACGGGGCAAATATTAGAAGTTGGCAAACAAGTACTAGCACAGGTACTTAAAGATATGAGTAATACTGCGCAGTTAAAAAATATTACTGTGGCTGTTAATTTTTCACCTCAGCAATTACAGCTGCAAGGGTTTGTTGCAAATATTTGCCAATTAGTCTCTGATAAATGTATAGAGCCACATCGGCTCACCGTTGAAGTGACTGAAACAGTCATGTCAGAAAAAGGGGTTATCGAAGGCGTTCTTAGAAAGCTGATGGCTAAGGGTTTTAATGTTGCGATTGATGACTTTGGCGCTGGATATTCTAGCCTTTCTTATTTGTCGAGGCAGCCTGCTAATATTATAAAAATAGATCGGGAGTTCACGATTGGTGCTGAGCATGAGGGCCAAGAACGCGCTTTATTAGAAGGTATCATCAAGATTTGTACAGAGCTTAAAAAAATAGTGGTCATTGAAGGTGTTGAAAATGCTGAGCTGATCGCCTATTTATCTCGATTCAGCAGTATAAGGGTTCAAGGCTATTATTATTCCAAACCAATACCTTTAAATAATCTTATTGATTATATTAATAGCCTAAATAAAACAAGTCATCATAAGTAAAACGAGAACAATCAATTATTACCTTACAACATGGATTAACTCGCTAGCTATGGAGTAATAACATAGCCACGAGCGTCTATTTTTTTACGGGAATATCATTTAATAGCTTTATGATAGCGCTGTTATTACCGAGTTTAGCTAAGTCTAACAGGTAGCTTTTTTCTAGCTCTTGCATTGACTGATCTGCTAATAATTCTTTTACCGATTGTTCTTCCCCATTTGCTATTGAAGTTTCTAAGGCTGCAAAGTTTGCGATTGAGTGTTTAATTTCATTAGTCATAATAAGTCCCGTTTGCTGTGTTTTGTTAAAGCTTCGTTTTAAAAAAATATTTATATAAAACAATTGTATATTATAAGCTCGCTTTGTTAATGAGCTATTTTATTACCTAGAAATAGATCACTTA
Source organism: Pseudoalteromonas sp. TB64 (assembly GCF_000498095.1). Taxonomy (GTDB): domain Bacteria; phylum Pseudomonadota; class Gammaproteobacteria; order Enterobacterales; family Alteromonadaceae; genus Pseudoalteromonas. The sequence goes on along the minus strand of NZ_AUTQ01000088.1, from coordinate 1,876 downwards.
ATTAAGCGAATTGGTATTACAGTATCACCGTACATACTGCAATTTAACTTATTGAATAACAAATAAGTCCATAAAGCTGTTTACTGGCGTATTTTCAAGCTTGGCTTGATCTTTACAAAGGGTAAATATGGTTTGGCATTGTTGGGTTGCAAGGCGTGTTGCTAAATTAGATTTGAATTTAAGCTCTAATAATGGAATGCCTTCCTCACGACGACGGCGGTGACCCAAAGGGTACTGCACAACCACTTCTTCTGTTTTACTACCATCATTAAAGAAAACTTGAATTGCATTGGCAATAGAGCGTTTGTCCGCCTCTAAGTATTCAGCTGTAAAGCGTTTATCTTCTAACACCTCCATTTTGTCGCGTAGTTTATCGATGATAGGGTGCGTGTTGTGGAAGTCGTCCTCATAATTATCGCTAGTTAAGTTCCCAAATGCCAAGGGAACAGCAATCATATATTGTAAGCAATGGTCGCGGTCAGCTGCGTTGGCAAGCGGTCCTGTTTTAGAAATAATGCGTATGGCTGACTCGTGGGTGCGGATCACTATTTTCTCAATATCGTCTAAACGCGACTTTACTTGAGGGTGCAAAATAACGGAGGCTTCTGCTGCTGTTTGCGCATGAAACTCTGCTGGAAAAGAAATTTTAAACAAAATGTTTTCCATTACATATGAACCGTAACCTTGGGAGAACGAAAACGTGCGCTCCGCTTCAGGCTTTAGTGCTTGGTCTTTATTCGTTTTGGAGAAAGAGACATCATAAAACCCCCATTGCGCAGCTGTTAATGCACTGGGTATACCCATTTCACCGCGCATTGCCATATCAGCTAAATAAACTGCTCTGGCAGTTGCATCGCCCGCAGCCCAAGATTTACGAGACCCAGTGTTTGGCGCATGACGATAAGTACGCAGTGCAGAACCATCAACCCATGCTTGAGATATG
>NZ_AUTQ01000088.1:0-926 GCF_000498095.1 Pseudoalteromonas sp. TB64 | reverse complement strand
CAGCCGTTGAGGCTACACGCACCAATAATACATGGCATAAGCCAACACGATTAAAAGAATTTTCTAATGCGATAACGCCTTGAATTTCATGCGCCATAATCATGGCTTCAAGTACGTCTCGCATAGTCAGGGGAGGCTGTGAATTTGTGATTCTGACTTGAGACAAGTGATCGGCTACAGCTAAAATAGCACCTAAGTTATCAGAAGGGTGCCCCCATTCAGCAGCTAACCACGTATCGTTGTAATCGANCGAGCCAGCGGATGGTACAACCAATGTCCCACGCTGCTTTAACAGGGTCGAGTATGAGCGAGGTCCCAGGTACTCGTGCGCCATTAGGAACAACGGTCCCTTTGACAATTGGACCAAGAAGTTTGGTACATTGTGAAAACTTTAAAGCGAGCAGCCCACAGCCTAAGGTATCCATTAAACAATTACGTGCAGTGTTTAGTGCTTCTGCGCTTGATACTTCAAACGTTAATACATAATCAGCGATATCCTGGATAACATTGTCGTAATCTGGGCGAGTGTTATTATCTGTATTACTACTCATTTTGTATCCTTAATTCGTTTGTTTATATTTTACTTGGTTTCAATTTATTAGAAGTTACTGAGTAAACGCTTAGGTGAACTTCATGCTTTTGCTTATCGTTTTCAAGTGGAATATAAGTTGATTCAAGCGCCATACCGTCAAGTATTAGCTCACTTTTATTATGTTTTTCATCCCCTATAATTTGCTCAATTGTAATATGGTAATAGGTGCTCTCGAAGCGATAGTCGATTGAGTAGGTGCTCCAATTCTCTGGAATACACGGTGAAATGGTTAGCTTATTTCCTGTTCGTGTTACACCTAATAAAGATTCTATTATTAGTCGGTATAACCAACCCGCTGATCCGGTATACCAAGTCCAACCGCCTCGTCCAATAT
>NZ_AUTQ01000087.1 GCF_000498095.1 Pseudoalteromonas sp. TB64 | reverse complement strand
CGCTGGGAAATTGAAAATAGCTATGGAGAAATAAAACACCAGATGCTTGAGGATAGTATTCTTTTGCGTAGTCAGACTGTGGATGGAGTCAATCAAGAGCTATGGGGTATATTGCTAGCCTACAATTTAATTCGAGTAGAGATAAGTCGAATAGCCAAAGAGGCTAAAGTCTCCCCGCTGAGAATTAGTTTTGTCATGGCTTTGCGGGATATACAGGATGAAATACTCTGGTGTGCCATCGCTTCGCCAGGTTCAATTCCAAAGAAATTAAGGGCAATGCGAGAACGAGTGAAACGTTATATTCTTCCAGAAAAAAGAAAACGGCCCAAAAGTAGGACCGTTCGAATTTCAAAAACTCGGTACACCATTAAGTCAAAGCATGCTTAACTGAATGGTGTTAGCTATTTAGCGGCTTTAAAATATTTTTCAACATTTTGTCTTAGGTCAAAAAGGCATTGGTGACCTTGTATTTTAAATTCAAATTAAACTATTGATAATTATACATTTTAAATTTAAAAACCTAAAAACGTAAAGATTTTTGTAAAGTTTAGCTTTAAAATGTACGAAACTTTACAGAACTGCGATAGCAAAAGTGATTTATAAACTATCTATTCTTCTTCAAGAATTACTTTGAATAGCCTTACTCCAACAATATAATTAATGGTGATTCATGAACGTTAATAAAGCAGGAAAAGAATACTTTCTCGTATAAAAAATTATCTTTTAGCTGTTTCAATAGTCCTCACGAAGTGAGCATTAGAATATAGTTTATTTGAGTGCTTTATACGAGATGCTTATCTATAAGTTGGATTTAATGAGGGAGATCTAATATTTCCAGAAGTAAGTTTAGTGCTTTGTTAAATTTTATTTCTGTTAGCTTACAGCTTATTATTTTTTTAGAATAAGCACCTTTAGTAATTCAAGCCTTTATTCTCTTCAAGCTGCCTCGCTCTGGTAGTTTTCGACTACTTGCTTTAAAAAGTGAATATACATCTCTATATTTTCGATTCTTTTATGTATAGCTAAATGTGATAAAAGAAGATTGTCCTTAACTTTGACTGTACCTGACAAATTGTAGTTGTGCAGTGATTCTGGCCACACGTTTACTTTAAAAGCTCTTATCTCATTGTTATTTATTTAATCGAGAGGATTCTTGGTTCCTGATGTAAATGTCATGAACTTCGGTCCAATAAAAATATTATCCATTAAACCTAGTTTTTGTAGGTTTCGCTGGAGGGAAGATATCGGTGGACTCACAATCAAGTAAGTGAATTATCTCATATATTCTTTCGCACGAAGCAGCC
>NZ_AUTQ01000086.1 GCF_000498095.1 Pseudoalteromonas sp. TB64 | reverse complement strand
CAGGCGTTGGCACACCAGATATATATCCAAATGCAGGTTACAGCACAAGCGATGTGGCAGCAGCCATCGTTTCACGCATTTAATAACATATTAAAGTTGCAGCACCGTTATGCTGTAACTCAAACAGATTAGGGAATTAGCAAGTGGCCCAAACGTTATACGAAAAAATTTGGCAAGCACACACCGTTGCCAGCATAAATGAGCAAACCGACTTACTTTATATTGACCGCCATTTAGTGCATGAAGTTACTTCTCCGCAGGCTTTTGCAGGTCTACGTGAAAAAAACCGTACTGTACGTTGCCCAGAAAAAACTTTTGCAACGATGGATCATAACGTATCGACTAAAAGCCGCTCATTAGATGCGGCAAGCGAAGTATCTAAAAACCAATTAATGGCGCTTGATAAAAACTGTAAAGAGTTTGGTATTGTACTTTACGATTTAAACTCAATTAACCAAGGCATTGTGCACGTAATGGGTCCAGAGCAGGGTATTACTTTGCCAGGTACAACCATTGTATGTGGCGATAGCCATACCTCTACGCATGGTGCGTTTGGCGCATTAGCGCATGGTATTGGTACGTCTGAAGTTGAGCACGTATTAGCAACGCAAACGCTACAGCAAAAAAAGGCGAAATCGTTAAAAATTCAAATTAACGGTGTATTGCGTCCAACGGTTACGGCTAAAGATTTAATTATGGCGGTAATTGGCAAGTTAGGTACCGCTGGTGGCACAGGTTATGTAGCTGAGTTTTGTGGTGCAGGCATTGAAGGGCTTTCAATGGAAGCCCGTATGACGCTATGTAATATGAGCATAGAAATGGGTGCAAAAGCGGGTTTAATTGCTTCTGACCAAATTACTTATGATTACTTAAAAGGTCGTCCGTTTGCACCAAAAGGCGCAGATTTTGATGCAGCCGTTGAATATTGGGAAACATTAAAAACGGATGAAGGCGCACACTTTGATTTAGTTGTTGAGCTAAATGCCGACGACATTCAGCCACAAATTACCTGGGGCACAAGCCCAGAGCAAGTAATTGGTGTTGATGAGTGCATACCCGATCCAGATAAAGAACCAGACTTAATTAAAGCCGATGCTATTCGCAGCGCACTTAAATACATGGACTTAAAAGCGGGCGATAAATTATCAAGCGCAAAAGTAGACACGGTATTTATTGGGTCATGTACAAATAGCCGCATTGAAGATTTACGCGCAGCTGCAAAAATTGTTGAAGGCAAACATGTTGTAGCCGGCATAGAAGCATTAATTGTACCGGGTTCTGGTTTAGTTAAAAAACAAGCTGAAGACGAAGGTTTAGCCGATATTTTTAAAGCCGCTGGCTTTGAATGGCGCGAACCAGGTTGTTCTATGTGTTTAGCGATGAACGATGACCGCCTAGAAGCAGGCAAGCGTTGTGCATCTACTTCTAACCGTAACTTTGAGGGTCGCCAAGGTCGTGGCGGNAATACATGGTCACTTTGTTGATATTAGAGGAGAAGCATAATGAGCGTATTTTTTAGTGGCTTAATGGCTCCACTTGATAAAAACAATGTAGATACTGACCAAATTATTCCTAAGCAGTTTTTAACATCAACTAGCCGCGAAGGTTTTGATGCCGCATTATTTTATGATTGGCGTTACCTAGATAACGACGAGCCAAACCCTGACTTTATTTTAAATCGCCCTTGTTACCAAGGTGCAAAAATATTATTAACGCGCGATAACTTTGGTTGTGGCTCATCTCGTGAGCACGCGCCATGGGCGCTTAAGCAATATGGTTTTGAAGTGATTTTGGCTGAAAGTTTTGCAGATATTTTCTTTAATAACTGTGGTAACAACCAAATGTTAGCCATTGCATTACCTGCCGATACGCTTGAGCAATTGTTTGTACTTAGCGAGCAGCACGACGATATTAACATTGAAATCGATCTTGAAAATCAAACACTAACAAGCAGTAAGTTTGCACCAATTAGTTTTGATATTAGTAAAGAGGTAAAAGAGCGTTTGTTAAGTGGTTTAGACTTTATTGGTGTAACCGAAACGCTAAACTCACAAATAGATGCGTTTGAAAAGCAACTGGCTACTGAGCGTTCTTGGCAGTAATTTCTTAACCTGTAATTAAGAATCACGTATTAAAAAGCACGGCAATTGCCGTGCTTTTTTGTGGGTAAATATTAGATGTGGTAGCTAAAGGTTAATGCCTAAAGTCAGCCATTAACGCCGGTATACCAGGTAACATACCTACAATTGCCATTACAGTGGTAAGTAGCACAAACATGATAAGTGGAATCACCCAGCGGCTCATTTTAGTTAGCTCAGCACTGCGCTCTTTACAGCCAATCAGCCCTAAGTTATCAAGTAACATAGTAAGTGACCAACCAAAAGCAGGATTAACTAAGGTCGAAGCAAATACCACAATAGCGGCTGATTGCGTCGTTTTACCTTCGCGCGTCATTTCCATGCCAGCCTCAAGTAACGGGATAAACACACCAACAATAAGCGCTACACACAATACAGGCTGCCAAATTGCTAAATCCATAGGGTAACCCCATAAACCTGCAATTATACAAAATAATGCAGTTAAAATAGCGCCAGCAGGGATAGGGCGTTTAGCTATAGCAGCAGGCACAATATAAGTACCCCAAGAGGACGCAAAGTTAGCACCACCAGCAAGTGAGCCAAATGTTTGTCTAACCGATGCACTTAGCATGGTATCGTCGATATCCATTTGTACTTTTTCAGTGCGTTGCGGATAGCTTATTTTTTGAAATACTTGATGACCTAAAAAATCCGGTGACCACATGGCAACGGCGAGCACTGCAAATGGGAGTACCACAACAAAGCTTTCAAGTGTTGGTAAACCTAGCATCCAACCCGTGTTATCACCCCACCAGTATGCAGGGTTCATATTTGGTAAACCTGGTGCTGTATGAAATTCAAACGGCGCACCTAAGGCAAAGGCAACTACACCACCAATAAGGCAGCTTAACGGTACGGCCAACCAACGCTTTTTAAAGTGCTCTAATAGCGCATACAATAAAATGGTGGCTAAAATAACAATAAATGCAATGTGTGCCATATCAATGGCTTCTGCCCAAGCAAACAGCTTTTTAACTTGCGAAATAGTACCAATAAACCCTAAATAAATGAGCAACCCGCCACACACACCTTTACTGGTTAGGCGTGCGAGCATACTTCCTCCTTTGGTTATGGCCAGAATAAAACCAAAGGCACCAATGAGTAAACCAAACGCCATAGGGTGACCGCCAGCAGCAACAACAATAGGGATTAGTGGAATAAGTGGACCATGAGTACCGGCTAAGTTGGCTGTTGGTAAAATAAAGCCCGAAAACAAGATGATAAAAATAGAAACAATGAGTAATTCGTAGCGCACGTTTTCTAAAACAAATGCATCGCTTAAACCAAGAGGCGCTGCAAATGTTGCCGCAATAGCACCCACCATAACGACTTTACCAATTGTGCCCGCCATTGCTGGAATGGTGTCTTCAAATTCAAATCTGTAGTCTCTAAACGGTAAATTAGGACGCCAGCGCTTAGGCTGCATAATTTGCAGTTCGTGTTCAAGGTACTCGTCGCGGCTATTAAACTCGGAGCTGGGTTTGTGAAGGCTTTCGTAGCTACCGGNCGGATGCAGTTTGAGCATCCGTTACTTGCTCGGCTTCAGATGGAGTGCCATCTTGCGGCGTAGTTTTCATATTTTCCCCTGCAACATTGTTGCTACTCAAAATTAAAATACAGCTTTTTCTTAAAGCAATGAATATTGAGCAAGTAGAGTAGATCAGCTTTTAGTAAATGTAGAATAGGCAAAAGGTCTTGTATACCTTGGTTTAATAAATGATTTATAGGTAGGTGAAAAGTAATAAAATGATTTGGTTGGTTATTTTACTATTTTAATCAGTGCCTTATGGTTTTTTCGTGAGTTTGGATATTATTTAATAATGATTATATAGACTATAACTAGCATGTTTATTAATAGTCATCCTTTAGTCTAATAAGGTACTTATGGACATTTTTAGTCACTTAACTCGATTTTTTATAAGTTTTATATTTAAGTAACTGAGTCGTGGTGTTTTTATTGTGATGAAATTACATAAATGTTATTTTTTGAGCAATTGAAATAATAAAGAGCAGATAATGGACTCTATCTCCCCAAAAGCGATTGGTATTTTTTTAGGTGTTCTCTATGGAATATCAATGCGGATTTTTATTGAATTTAGTGAAGCGTTAAATTTTGGCGGCTTAGTTACAATTTCATTTATGTTTTTAGTGCCGGTTGCCATTGGCTATATTCGAATCCATTTTGAATACAATGAGACGCCTAATTTAACTTATCGCCAGATAATTGTGAAAGCATGGCAGCCTATTTTTATATTTTTATTAGTAAGTATTGTTACTCTGTTAGAGGGTAGTATTTGCGTAGCAATGGCATTACCTGCGTTTATGTTTTTCTCAAGTGTAGGTGGCGTACTTGCTGGGTTTATTCGTAAAAGAACAACGCGTAAATCAAATGCGACACTATTATCGGTTGCTTTACTGCCTTTGGCTTTATCGCCAATTGAGCTTAATTTTTTACATTTATCAAAAACGTACGAAGTAACAAATTCAATTACAATTAACGCCCCCGTTGATGTTGTATGGCAACAACTTGCTAATGTGAGTTATATAGATCCGCAAGAAATTCCTTTTTCGTTAACCCAGTTTATAGGTGTACCTAAACCATTAGAGGCAAGTATGAATGCAAGCGGTGTTGGCGCTGTTCGTACAAGTAAATGGCAACAAGGGGTTGTATTTAAAGAGGTAATTACTGATTGGCAACCAAACAAAAAAATGCTTTATAAGTTTGAAATAAATCCAGATTTAATTCCTGATGGTGCATTAGACAAACACGTTAAACTTGGTGGTGAATACTTTTCTCCACTTTATGGTGGTTATCAATTAAGTGAAGACGACAGCGGTAATACCCTTTTAACATTAAAAACCACAGTACAAGATAATACTAATTTTGGGGTTTATTCACGACTATGGGGTGAGGTGATATTTCAAGATTTTCATCATTCACTTTTAACTTTAATGAAAAACAGAGCAGAAAAACAGCTTATCGCAGTTATTTCCCATAGCTAATTTAAGCCGCTATGGTATTAAAAATTATTATAACGAGTGACTTATGAAATTATTAACAGCAACAACTTTATTACTTGCCTCATCAGCAGTATTTGCACGACCAGCACCTTTGGTGTCTATTCCTACTCACGATGCATTTTTTAATAGTATTGCACAACACTGTGGTAAAGCCTTTGAGGGTAAAGTAGCAGTAGATAACGCAAAAGGAGTAAGCTCATTTGCAGATAAAAAGCTGGTTATGCATGTACGTAAATGTACCGACACTGAGTTACAAGTTCCGTTTCATGTTGGTGATGATGCATCACGTACGTGGATTATTACTAAAACGGGCAGCGGCTTGAGCTTAAAGCACGATCATCGTCATAAAGATGGCACTAACGACATATCAACTATGTATGGTGGTCATACTCTTGATGCTGGGTTTGCTCAAATGCAGTCGTTTCCTGCCGATCAGTACTCTAAAGAGTTATTTGTAGAGCAAGGGATTGCACAGTCTGTTGGAAACACGTGGCAAATGTATATTTATCCCGATGTGTTTACTTATCGGTTAATTCGCCAAGGGCGTGAGTTTAAAGTGGATTTTGATTTAACCAAACCAATTACTCCACCATCAGCACCTTGGGGTTATAAAGACTAGTGCTACTTAGTCTTTTTTGCATCAGCTTTAGCTTCGGCTTTTGTTTCACATTGCAGTAAAACATTTAGATCTGGTTGATAGGCGCGTGGTTTGGTTGGAAAACGTTCATACTCTTGCACGCCTTCAAGCACTTTAAGCATAAAAGCTTGTCCACGGCATAAACGATCAGCGTGGCGCAATAAAAATACACTTTGATTAGTGAAGTGCTTGTAATCATCAGACTGAATTTCTAGTTTGTAATTATTGTCACCTAATTTAGTTTGATAGTAATGTACTTTATTATCAAAATCATAGAGCTTTTCTGTTTCGGCTTTTTCAGCAAATGCAGTATTTGAGCTTAAAAGGGTCACCAATGCAGTGCTAATAATTAAGCTTGGTGTATTTAATCCTTTCATAAAAATTTATCCTTTAATTTGTAAAATTTATACCCATTAATAGTTGATATAAGTTCAATTTCATTAAGTTTAGTCTAACACCCAACCAGGAATTATGTGATGTTCAAACAAATAAAACAGCTTTTTGCTGTATTCGATGATCAGCAACCAACGATAGAACCGCATGATTTTAAGACTGCGGTTGCTGCATTATTAATAGAAGTAATGCGTGCTGATAAAAAACTTGAACATAATGAAGAGAAAACCCTGACTGTAACCTTAAAAAAGTACTTTAATTTAACAAATATTGAAGTTGAAGAGCTAACAGGTAATGCAGAGAGTAGCTTAGATGGTGCGATTGACTATTTTCAGTTTTCGAAACAAATTAACGAACATTGCAGCGCTGAGCAACGTATCGAAATTATAGAGCTATTATGGCGCTTAGCGTATGCCGATGGTGAAATAGACCCGCAAGAAGAATATGTTATACGTAAAGTTGCAGGGCTTTTGTATGTAACACATACAGACTTTATCGCCGCAAAAATAGCAGCGACAAAGTAATTATTTATTTAGGTGAGCGCGCAGATTATTTTAGTTTGCTTGCAACACTGACTAACTGATGAGCAAGCGCAGATACTCGCTCTGCAGTAACCGGTTCGTTAATTTGCCCATTTTCGTCAAACAATGTGTGCACAGCGGGTACAGCAAGTTGATCCGCAAGCACTAACGACCCAATACCACTTAATATATCGCGTACGTGATTTAAGCCACGTAACCCGCCAAGTCCACCTGGTGATGCTGCAAACAACGCCACCACTTTGTTACGAAAAGCAGGGACTGCGCCTTGCTCTGTTCGTGACGCCCAATCAATAGCATTTTTAAGTGCAGCGGTAATTGAGCCGTTATACTCTGGGCTTGCCAGTAAAATACCGTCGGCTGCACGTAGTTTGTCTTTTAAAAGCTGTACGTCGCTTGGTGTACCTTGTGCTTCTATGTCTTCGTTAAATAATGGAATGTTTAATTCGTTTAGTTTTATTATTTCTACTTCAGCACCTGTTTGCAGAGCAAAACGTGCTGCTTCATTAATGATTTTTTGATTAAAGCTTTCTTGGCGAAGGCTGCCTGCTAGGGCGATAATTTTTGGTGCTGACATGTTAATAACCTTTTAGTGTTTAAATCTATAACACTAATGTAGCAAAATTTTGCTTGTAGAAAACCCTAATAAACGCAACACTTATGTGCGTATATGCACATAAGTTAAAGGTAAGCAGCATGGCGATTAAATTTGAAGATTGGCAAGACGTTAAAGTTGCGTTTGAAGTAGCACGGTTAGGTACGTTAACAGCAGCGGCAGAGGAGCTTAATGTGCACCACAGCACAGTGCTTAGACGAATTAATAATCTTGAAAAAAACTTAAACGCACGGCTTTTTCATCGCCATGCTCGTGGCTATAAAGTAACTGAAATTGGCACTAAGTTATTTGCAACGGCGCAAACTATACATAGCTCCTTGGAGCAGTTACATAACGATATAGCTGCAGCCGATAGTACGCTTAGAGGGAGTTTATTATTAACAACGGTCAGTGGTTTTATGGACATGCTGGGTGATGTATGTGAGCAATTTCAGGCATTGCATCCACAGGTACAACTTGAGGTTATTTTAGAGCAAAAAAGGTTAAGGCTCGATCATGGTCAGGCGCATATTGCAGTACGTGCAGGACCAAGACCTGATGAGGGTGATTACATTGCCCAGCATTTAGCGCAGCTTTCGTCGGGCTTGTATGCTAATAAGCGTTACATTAATAAGTACGGAATGCCTAAATCGTTAAGTGATTTACAGCAACATAACTTTGTATCGGGCGTGGCGGGTTTTAATGCGCGCGTGCCTTATTTTGCATGGGTTGATGAGCATATTCCTGCATCGCAAGTAAAGCTGCGTGTGTCTGAAACCGCAGAAGCGACTCGCGCAATTATTAAAGGTTTAGGTATAGGCGGATTACAACATGATGTGGCGGCGCAATATACTGATTTAGTACCGATATTACACAATGAGCTACACTGGCCTACCGATATATGGCTTGTAACGCATCATTTAGTGCATCGTACTGCTAAAGTGCAAGCTTTTGCAGGGTTGTTAAAAACACATTTTAGTAAGTTAGCTGCTAATCAATAACTTTAGCAGCATTTTAGCCGTGTTTTAAATGATTATAGTGTTTTTTTTACTTCTATCCCAAGGCGTTTAGCCAAGCGTACCAAGTTAGCTCTATCTAATTCGAGCACTCTTGCTGCTGCTGACCAATTGTAATTATGCTGCTTTAATTGCTCGGTAATTACATTGTATTGCAAAGATTCTACAGCTTGCTTTAAAGGTTGGTTGATTAGGGTATTGGTTGTGCTTTGAGTTTCAACAATTGAATTTGGCTGTGCACTAGGTGTTAAATCACAGTGCTCGCTTGTAATTGTTATTATTGGATTTTGCCATTGGCTTTGTTTCGCTTTTAGCGCACTTCGGCTAATGACATGTTCAAGCTCGCGCACGTTACCGGGCCAATTGTATTGATTAAGCAGTACTTGCGCTTCGGTACTTAGTTTTAATTGTTTTATCCCTAATTTACGTGCTGTTTGCTCAATAAAATAACCTGCCAAGAGTATTATGTCGTGCTCGCGTTTACTAAGTGGTGGCACAGTAATTGGGTAAACACTTAGGCGATGGTATAAATCGGCTCTGAAGCGACCTTGAGCTACTTCTTCTTTTAAATCTCTGTTGGTTGCGGCAACTACGCGTACATCTACGTATTTTGGCGTGTCTTCACCTACTGTTTGTATTTCACCACTTTGCAGCACGCGTAATAGCTTACTTTGCATGGCAAGTGGTAGTTCGCCAATTTCATCTAAAAATAATGTACCGCCATCAGCTAGCTGAAATTTACCTTGGCGCGCATTTTGTGCGCCTGTAAAAGCCCCTTTCGCATGACCAAAAAACTCACTTTCGGCAAGGTTTTCGGGAAGCGATGCACAGTTTAAGTGAATAAGCGGTTGATCTTTTCGGGTTGAATTTAAGTGAATGTTGCGTGCTACCAGCTCTTTCCCTACTCCTGTTTCACCTAAAATAAGCACGCTAAAGTTAGATGCTGCAACGAGTTCAATTTCATTTTTAAGTGTTTGCATTAGCGGGCTTTGACCGATAATTTCGCCGCCATCTCTTGTTAATGCCTCACGATTTAGCTCTTGCACTAGAGCGCTGGAGTGCTGTGCATGCTGCTTGTAGTGGGTAAGCTCTAAAGCTGTTTTAAAGTGCGCACTGCATAGCGTTTGTAAGGTGTTTAGTGTATCAGTACTTATGCTGTTAAATGCATTGGCGTTAAGGCTATCAAATGTAAGTACGCCAAGTAGCGCGTTTTTATCATAAAGAGGTAAACCTAAACACGCATGCACCGGAATATCGCCAGTTTTAGCTAATAGTAGACCATCGTATGGATCGGGAAGCGGGCAGTCGTGTGCAAATTGCAACGCGAGCGTACTTTTGCAAATAGCCTCTAGGCGAGGATGCTCTACAATTTTAAATCGTCTGCCTAAACTGTCGGGCATTAACCCTTTAATTGCCAGTGGCTTTAATTGCTCACCTTGAAGTACTAATAACGCACTTGCATCACTTGGAATAACCCGTTCAACCGTTGCTAGTAATTGCTCAAAGCTGTGCTCATGCAGTGTGCTTTGTGCAAGCTCTAATGCAACTTGTGTAAGATTGAATTGTTGGTTCATGTCAAAATGACCTATACGTGTTTTTATGAGTTAATTTATAGTAGGTCATAAAGACTCATGCTGTAAAGACGTTAAATATAAGCTTTTGAATTTTAATAGTTAAATATATTGGCACAGTATGTGTAATAGCTAAGTAACGTGGTTAGTTACAGAGGTCGCTATGAATACACTGATGCTGAATAATTTAAACTATAAAACACAGTTTAGAGTGTTAAACCAAGCGCTATTGTTTGCTGAATACTTTTTTATTTCGGCGAAAATATTTGCTCATATTGGCATTATTGTTATCAGCGCTATTTTAAAAGTTAGTTACGTACTGCGCTATGTTGCACTGCATGAGTTAGGGCAGGAGATTCGATAATGCGCCCTATAAACTTAACTGAGCCAATGCCAAAACGCGTTGCTATTCATCAAGTATCTCAATGGCCGTTATGGATGCTCGCTTTTAGACCTTTCTTTTTGGGCGGTGGCTTATTGGCATTTTTGTCGGTGGGGTATTGGCTACTTATTTTAACTGGTCATGCAAGTTGGTACTTAGCAATGCCCGCTACATTATGGCACGCGCACGAAATGCTATTTGGTTTTGCTGGGGTTGTCGCTGTTGGCTTTTTACTTACCGCCGCACAAACATGGACAGGCGTTGCGAGTATAAGTGGCAAAGCACTTATGTGGCTTACTGTTGTATGGATTGCAGCACGCTTAGCATTTTTTGTAGTACTGCCAGATATTGCTCATTTTAATTTATATGCTGCACTTACATTACAAGTTGCTTGGTGGTTAGGCGCCATAGCAGTGCTGGCTAATATGTTATTAAAAGCCAATAGCAAAAATAACTATCCGTTTTTAGCTATTTTAGCTGTGTTATGTGCGCTCAATACGTTGTATTTAATACTTGTTTTAAAACAAAACATGCAGCTTGCACTTGCTGTTGTTGATACCGCAGTATTGGTCATTACCTTACTTGTTGGCATTGTAGCGGGTCGCGTTTTACCTTTTTTTACTGCCAAAGGGTTGAGTTTAACCGAACAAGTGCGCACTCCTAAAATAGATAAAGCTATTTTGTATTCATCTATTTTTGCCATTACGTTATTTTTTATCAGCAAATTATTTTTAAGTTCTATTAGCCCAGCTTTAGTTTTAGCCGGTGTAGCTGCACTGCACTTAGTACGCGCTTGCTATTGGTGGAACGTTAACGTGTTAAAAGTGCCCTTATTGTGGTCTTTGCATTTTTCGTATTTAGCGTTAGGTGTTGGCCTAATGCTGGTGGCAATAAGCTTTTATAGCAGCGCAGTAGTATTTAAAGATGCGCTGCACTTAATCACTATTGGCACAATAGGTATGATGATTTTAGCAATGATGACTCGTGTATCGCATGGTCATACAGGGCGTACGCTCACTATTCCTCATTATATGGCTGTTGCTTTTGCACTTGTGTTAGTAGCCGCAATTACTCGTTCATTACTCCCTTTTATTATTGGACCACACTTAGCTTGGCAAATAAGTGCTTTGCTTTGGTTGGTGGCTTTTTCATTATTTTTAATTCACTGCACACCTATATTAACGCGGCGTCGTGTTGATGGGCGCCGTGGTTAGTTTACCCATAGGAAAACACATATGTTATCTGATAAAACCATTGAGATCGTAAAAAGTACTGTTCCATTATTAGCCGAGGCGGGAACGGTTGTTACCGATCATTTTTATAAGCGTTTATTTAGCCATAATCCTGAGCTTAAAAATATTTTTAATATGGCGAATCAAGATACAGGTCGTCAGCAATTTGCACTTTTTAATGCGTTGGCTGCGTATGCACAAAATATTGATAATTTAGCTGTATTAAAAGAAGCACTAACGCGTATTAACCATAAACATACGAGCTTAAATATTTTACCTGAGCATTACCCTATTGTAGGTGCACACTTAATTGGTACGCTTAAAGAGCTTCTTCCTGAGCAATTTACTCCCGATGTTGAATACGCTTGGCGCGAAGCCTACGGTGTACTTGCTGATATTTGTATAACCGAAGAAGCCGCTTTGTATGAGCATAGTAAAAATAAACACGGTGGCTGGGCGGGCACTCGTGCGTTTGAAATAACCAACAAACAGGCTGAATCAGAACTAGTAACAAGCTTTACACTTACGCCAGTTAATGGCGAAGCTGTTATTACGCATAAACCAGGGCAGTATTTAGGTATTAAAGTTAAGCCAGAGGGCGCTGAATATGAAGAAATTCGCCAGTATTCTATTTCGCAAAAAAGTAACGCTAAAAACTACCGTATTAGTGTTAAAAAAGAGCTACAGCCAAAGCCTGGCATGGTGTCTAATCATTTACACTCATTAGAGCAAGGCGCTATTGTTGAGTTGTACCCACCAGCGGGAGATTTCTTTTTACGCAATAACACAAACCCAGCAGTATTTATTTCAGCGGGTGTAGGGCAAACGCCAATGCTAGCAATGCTCGAAACGTTATTAAGCGATAACTCTAATCAAAATATTATGTATTTACATGCCTGCGAAAATACTCAGCAGCATTCGTTTTCAAAACATTTAAATGATTTAGCAACGAAAAATAGCCATTTGCAAATAATGACTTGGTTTAATCAGGTGACAGAGGGCGCTGACTTTACTGGGTTAATGAACTTAAGCGTAATAGAAACACAGCTACCATTAAGTAATGGTGACTTTTACTTATGTGGCCCTGCTGGTTTTATGGCATTTATAAAAAACCAATTACTTGAACTAGGTGTTAAAAGCGAAAATATTCATTATGAAATATTTGGTCCGCATCAAGACTTGTAATAGCGTTTTAAAATAAAAAAGGGCGCGCAGTATTATTACTGCGCGCCTTTATTTTATAAATTCACGGTACTTTAAAGCACTTTATAACTCTATACAGGTAACGCCTTTAAGAACCGTTGTAAGTTCTTTTTTAGGATAATAAAGCTCGCATTGGTTATTACGCGTTTGCAAAATAAACTTTTCAGACTTCATATTATGCGCGCCCATAATTACTCTGCCATCAGGCCCTTTACTCATTGCATGATCTATTAGCAGTTCGCTACGCTTGGTAAATACCGAATCGGCAAGCGTTACTAATGCGCCTCCCTTAGCTTGTTGTATTGCCTGCTGTAGTGTTGCAATAATACTGGAGTTTACACTCGTTAATATTGCTGGTTTAGCCGGTTCACTATTTATACTGGTATCTTTTACACCTTGGCATCCGCCTAAAAAAAATAAGGTGGCTAATGGGAGTAGTAATTTAGCCATTATTTTTCCTCACTCAGCGTTGGCCAAGTTAAGTCCATATTACGTTGAGTAAATTGCGTGGATACATTTAAAGGAGCTAGCGACTCTTGTGTATTTGAAAAGCTTACAGGTTCTGCTTTTGCTGCAGTCGCTGTTCTGATTGGGCAACTGCCATTTTCAACATGAAATAATGCGGTGGCTAAAACAGCCTCGTTGCTGTCGCCTAATTGATGATCAAAGTCGTCCTCAATTTTACAACCTTGCACATCGGCATTAAATTGTGGCGTAGGGGTTGGTGAAAAACCAGCCGCGTATTCGCCAAACCCTTGATTATTTACACCACTAAACTGGATAGTGTAATAGGTTGTTGCGCAGTTATGAGTTGGGGTAAAGCCATACGGCTTACCGCATGTTGTGTCGCCAATTAAAATAACTTCTGCGTCTATACCTTTTAAACCATTAATAAAAGCTTCTGATGCCGAACAGGTGTCCGATGTACTTAATACATAAACCTTAGATAGGTTTAAATCGGGTAAGGTTTCACCCGTGCTAAAAAAAGTAGAGTAATCTATTTCTTCATCAATAAATGGAAAAGGCGAATCAACTGGTTGCTTATCGTTTTGTTGAGTTTGGTAATAAAAACGGTTTTGCACATTAGCGCTACCCGCAACCATATAAGCCAATTGCGCCGATAGTGCCAATAAACCACCGCCGTTATATCTAAAGTCGATCACAAGTTCGTCAACTCTATCGGCTTTAAATTTATTTACCGCATCAATAAGCCCTTCTTGGGCAATGCTTATATGGCTATTAAACTGCATATAACCTACGTTTGAACCATTTGCGGTTGTAATCGTTTTAACGTTTTGAACAGGTGTTTGCTCAATATTGCCAGCGGTTACATTAAATGTTTTTTCGGCGCCATCATTACTTTGTACAACAATAGTATGTGAGTCGCCGTTAGTTGGACTAAATAAACCTTCGTTAAGGGTATCTATACCCGATTCTGTATTGGTAGTTATACTTACACCGTCAACCGAAAGTACGGTATCACCACGTTGAAAACCTATTTGGCTTGCCGGTGAGCCGTCCTCAAGGTAAGCAACACGCAATATGCGGTCGGCTGAATCGCCAATAAACGCCCAATTTATACCGTAACCAGAAGTAACGCCCGATTGCGCTTCTTGAAAATAATCTTCAGTGGGTTCTGAAAAGTGAAAGTTATCTTTTTTTGCACCAGAGTCGGTAAGCTGCTCTGTTTTTAACTGGGCGAAGTAATCGGCTACTGTGGCAAAGCTCTCAGGGTCGTTATCGGCAATCTCGTCATACCAAAGGTAGGTTTCATCACTCCAAGAGCGAAGCCATAGTTTTTCGTAAAGGGCTGAGCCTACTTGATCTGGGTAGGGAGCGTTGTTATTAAATGGATCGTTACCTGTACGAGGCGTTTCACAAAAGTTTTTTAAATCATTCGATTGTTCGAATACACCGGCAGTCCATGTTGGTGTACTGCTAATTGGTGGTGCAGTTGGCGTTGTAGGTATAGGAGTTGGGGTCGTATCCATACTGCTCCCGCCGCCACAACCAACTAAAGTAAAACCCGAAAGTGCAGCAATAATAGCAAGCGAAGTTTTATTATTTTTAAACATACTAAGTACTTCATGTAAATAAGTTGTTTAAAATTTTACAACACTCGCTTATTTATTCAACACTTTTGGCCCTACTTGTGTAAATGAGAGTAAAAGCATTACAATTTTTTTGTATCGTCTTGTAATGCAATTGCTTGTTTTTTCCATGCATTAAATAGCTTTTGTTGTTTATCTGATATTTTTAAACCGTATGTTTTTTGCATATAAGCATAGGTGTCGGCTATACGTTTGCGAGCATTAACAGGTGGCTCTACTACGCGTTGCTTAAAGTTTACTTTTACCTCGCAGCGACCATACTGTGTTGCGTTTTCGCTTAGCATACCAAAACGATAATTAGAGCGATCTGCATTAATTTCTCCAATAGCAGGAGCTAAGTTGTTTATATCAGCTTCCATGGCTCTAAACTTGGCACTTACTTTACGACAATTTTTTCGCCCGCCATCTTGCCAACACTGTAATTGATGACCAAATTCCCATGCCGGAACTATATGTTCCCACTCAATACGCAACGCTCGCACATTTACTTTACCTGAGCGGGTAAGAGTATTACGCGGTACATAACCACAGTTAGTAGGATCAGGAACAAGTTTTTTACCTTCTTTTTTAATATCGCAGCCGCAATAAATGCTTTTAGCGTTGTCAGGTAGGGTTTTAATTAGATGTCTTTTTGCAGTTGAAAAACGGGTAAATTGTTCGGCCGATACCGAAACGCACACACAACAAGCCAATAAGGCTAGAATAAATCGAGTCATATCCATCACAAATGTGAACTACAGGAACAAGTATTTTAAAGCCTTGAAGATAAAAGATAAAGTTAACTTAAAGGTGATGCTGAGTTATTAAAAAAGTTTGATTGTTTTGTATTCAAAGTCATTTATATTATTCATTTATTTCTTACTAATTACTGTATTTAAATTGCACAAAATTATAGTTTAAGGAGTATGCTTAAAGCTTATTTAGTATGGGGATTTGGATAGCAAATGAAATTTGTTGATTATTACGCAGTGCTTGGAATATCGTCTGATGCGGACGATAAAGCGGTTAAAGTGGCTTATAAAAAGCTAGCCAGAAAATATCACCCAGATGTAAGCAAAGAACCTCAAGCAGAAGATAAGTTTAAAGAAGTAGCAGAAGCTTACGAAGTCATCCATAACAAAGAAGAACGCACAAAATACGATGAGTTACGTCGTCATCAACAAAGCCGTGCTCGTCAGCAACAAGGTAGTTATGGTGGTAACAATGGCTCTTCGCAAAGTAATTACCAGCAAAGTGATCCTCAAACCGATCAAGAATTTTCTGATTTTATTAATTCAATGTTTGGCGGGGGCGGTGGATTCGATCGTTCCGGGCAGAGCAGAAGTAACGCTACTCGTGCGCAAAAAGGACAAGATGTGGAAATAGAGTTCCCAGTATTTCTTGAAGAAACTTTAGTTGATACCGTTAAGCCTATTGAGTTTATGTTACCGCAGCGAGATAGCAGTGGTCGTGTGTCTGAAGTTAAAAAATCGCTTAAAGTGAAAATTCCTGCTGGTTCAGTAAATGGCGAACGAATTAGGCTAAAAGGGCAAGGCGGATTAGGGTCGGCGAATGGGCAAAAC
This sequence comes from Pseudoalteromonas sp. TB64, assembly GCF_000498095.1. GTDB lineage: Bacteria > Pseudomonadota > Gammaproteobacteria > Enterobacterales > Alteromonadaceae > Pseudoalteromonas. The sequence continues at coordinate 19,119 of NZ_AUTQ01000086.1, read as the reverse complement.
GGCGATTTATATTTACAAATTAGCTTAGTGCCTCACCCATTATTTGATGTTGAAGGTTGTAACCTAAATATAGTCGTTCCTCTTGCACCATGGGAAGCCGCTTTAGGTACAAAAATAAATTTACCTACGTTGACAGGCAAAATCCAATTAACTATCCCTTCTAATAGTCAGTCTGGTCAGCGTTTACGAATTAAAGGTAAGGGATTAATTAGTAAAAAAGCTAAAGGTGATTTATTTGCTGTCCTTAAAATTGTCAATCCAGCATCTATTGACGATACAAGTAAAAAGCTCTGGGAAGAGTTAGCCGAAAAAGCCCATTTTGATCCACGCAGCAACTGGAGTAAATCATAATGCAAATTATCGTGACACAAAAAGACGATTTACTTACTAGCCAAGAACTATGTTTGAGCAGTGATATTAACGAAGCAATTTTATATGAGCTAGTTGAGCACAGTATTGCGGTTCCAATTGAGGGGGAGCGTGCTACAGAATGGCAATTTACGGTTTCTACAGTCACCTTAGTTAAAAAGGCAGCGCGGATTAAGCATGATCTATCGCTAGATTGGTCGGCAATTCCTTTAATTTTACAATTACTGGATGAGCGTGATGAGTTAATTAGCGAAAACGAAATGCTAAAACAGCACTTGAGCCGATTTAAACACTTCGAATAAAAAGTTTTAATATTATAGGGTGAGCAAAGGTATGTATTACTATTATTTAGTTAATACATACTCTTTGATTTGGCTTTTCATTTTCGAAATGAATATGACTATTTTGATTTGCTCTTACTTTTAACTCTAATGAACCGCTTACGTCTAATATTTTGTACAAGTAGTAATATCCCACTTAGGCAAAAAAGTACGCTGGTTGCTGCAAAACTAATAAGTAACGGATTATTAAAATCTTCTCGCTCATCGTAATCCATAATATGTAGCATCCAAAAAAAGTCGAATATTCGCCATAGTGTGCTGCGAACAGTAACGACTTTACCATTATTAGCAGATAAGTAGAGAGTTGTATTAAATGTATCGTCAAACTGTACTTGCCAAATGTTTGATTTGTAACCGACCTCTCTCGTACCTTGTTTTAAAAGTAATGTGCTAACTGGTTGGGCGTGTATGAGTAAGTGTGCTTTAGCATTTGCGGTAATTTGTATTTTAGTTGGTGGCTCAAAAGGGCGACCAGTTATCCCATTAAAGCTTTGTTGCTCATCTTTATTTTTAACTGTAATTATAGGCGTAGTTAAAAAGCTCTCAAAGATTATTTGAGTGGGATTAGCTACCTGAGATGCAATGTCGTCAAGGGATGCAATATAATCAGCTTGAGTAAATGAGTTATTAAGAGTTCGTGTTGCTAAGTGTTTCCCATGAACTTTTTCAAGAGGAATAGCGCTCATTATTAAGCCGCCTAATAGCCATGCTAAAATTTGCAATGCGAGCAAATAACCAAGCCACTTATGTAGCTTTCGGGCTGGCTTAAATATATTTTTCATGCGCTTTTATCTTATTGTTTTTGATGGTGAGTTAAATGTGCTCTTATTTTTTAGCTTACTGTAACTATTCAAAAATAAGCGATTAATGATTACGAAGCACTTTTATAAATTGTTGTTTGCTCATTCCTTGTTTGAGAAGTGCATCATACTGATTGTCATTTTTAATATGTGGTCTATGACTGCCATAAAGCTCCTCCCCAATAATGGTTAGTATAGTTTATAAAGTGATATGAACGTATTTCGTACTTTGAATATGTTTATACCAATAATGCTTAAAATCTCAAAAGTATTGTTAAAGGAGCAAATAAAGTGCCAAAAAACACTCAAAAGTGGCTACTCACTATATAAAACGACTAATACTGCATAGTTGATTTGGTATAAACAGGAAACTGCGTTAAAGTTTGCAGTGTAATCATTAAAGGATAAATACGAAACGATGTCGGAAATTCAATTTTTAAATGTAGATCTAGAGCTTGAGTCAAAGCAAGATATTAGCCTGCTTGTAGCAGATTTAAAAAAAGTCGCTACGATTTTACATTATGACAAAGACGAATACCGTCAATTAGCGCGTATAGAAGTGAGCGGTGCTGTAAAAACACCTGATAAAGCAATAAACCACTTATGTGAGCTTATCGAGTCATGTTCACGTAATGCGTTAAAACAATGGTTAAGTTGCTCGCGCAGAACGTTTGATATTGGCTTTGAATCAGGCACTTCTCCTAAATGCTTTAACCAAGCTTTAGACGCAGATACATTATTACGTATATCTGCGATAGGTGCAGGTATGGAAATTACAATTTACCCAATCGAAAAATAATAGTAATTTAATTATCTTCGCTCTACGACTGCTGCGGTCATTTTTGATACGCAGCAAAGCTCATTGCGACTATTTGTAATTTTTATCTCCCAAACTGAACTGCGCTTCCCAATATGAAATGCTTTTGCTGTGGCAGTTAAAGTGCCGTTGCGAGATGCTTTTAAATGACTAGCGCTAATTTCTTGCCCAACACAATAAAATTTAGATAGGTCGACTACAAAGTTAGCTGCATAACTTGCCACTGTTTCGGCAAGGACTACGTTAGCACCACCATGTACCATGCCCATTGGGTTATGATGCTCAGGAATGGCTGGCATAGTTGCTACAAGGTAGTCTTCACCAATTTCGCTTATTTCAATCCCCATGGTTTTCATCAGCGTACCTTGACCATTTATGCCCTCGTCTAGCTGTTTACAAAACTCTAAAGTAATAGGTTGAAACCAAATACTCATAACCACTCCTTTCACATTAAAAACCTAGTTTATACATTTTTAAACACTTTCGAACAGACATGATTTTAAAAATACCTAAGATAGAGCCAATTACTTCTGTTTTTGATAGGCACTTAGGATGAGAACAATCATAGTACTAACGGTATTGGCAACAAGTCTTTTAACTACTGCACAAGCTGCAATTAATAACCAAATAGATGTTGGGTTTTCTGATTTATCGGGCTCTGATAACCGCTTTGTAGGTGCAAGATACCGATACTTTACAAGTAATTTAGATCAACTTTCAGGTCCGCATTCAATAAAAAGCCATTTAAACCAAGTAACTAATTTTGCTGTAGGTGGATTTGCAAGCGATGATGTGGAATATGTAAATGCAGACGCCACCTATTATGGACCACTAGGATTAATTTTAATGGGGGGAGTGGAGCGTTTAACTGATAACCAAGGCTATTGGCGTTCTCGAGACTATTTAATAAAAGGGTCGCTCGGAAAGCAAATTAATGAGGAGTTACAATTAGGTTTTAGTGTTTTTTATAATAGAGAAGAGGATCGCTCACACCTATTAAATACCTACACTAATACAGATACACAATGGCGTTACGCTCCTTATGTACGCTATACCGCAATTACTGATAATCAGGGGTGGGATTTAGAGTTAAAGCAAATTTCAGGGAAAAATCGCAATATCGAAGGGCGTGCTAATTACTTTGTAAATCAAGATTGGTCGGTTGGATTAATAGCAAATGTTCAAAACAGTGATTACGCCAGAGATAATTACGAGTTACAAACGCAATATTGGTTTACTCCTCATGTAGCCGTTAAATTTGGATTAGGGTCTTCCTTCGATTCTGATAGTGGTTTAAACAGTGCAAGCTTGTTATTAACAGGGCGATTTTAAAGCGTAATTTAAATTTGCGATTTTTATTTAACTGTATATACTCACAGTTAAATGTACTGTATGGAAAACCAGTTGTATGCGACCATTAACGAAGCGCCAAGCTCAAATACTCGAATTAGTTAAAGTTTTTATTAAAGACACTGGTATGCCTCCTACACGTGCCGAAATTGCACAAACATTAGGTTTTAAAAGTGCCAATGCCGCAGAAGAACACCTAAAAGCACTCGCTAAAAAGGGTGTTATTAAAATGAAGCCAGGCGCAAGCCGTGGTATTCAGCTTGTTGAGGAAGAAGAGCCTGAACAATTAGGTTTACCTCTAATTGGTCGAGTAGCGGCTGGTGAACCTATTTTAGCGCAAGAGCATGTTGAGAGTCATTGCAAAATTGACCCATTAATGTTTAAACCTGCTGCCGATTTTTTACTACGCGTTAACGGCATGAGCATGAAAGATATAGGTATAATGGACGGCGATCTCTTAGCTGTACATAAAACTCAAGTTGCTGAAAACGGACAAGTTGTAGTTGCTCGTGTTGATGACGATGTAACTGTAAAACGCTTTGAGAAAGCGGGTAAAAAAGTATTACTTCATCCTGAAAACGAAGATTTTTCGGCAATTGAAGTTGATCTAGAAAATGAATCTTTTAATATTGAAGGTTTGGCTGTTGGGGTTATTCGTAACGCTGATTGGATGTAATTTAAAAACATTTTTTGGTTATTATATTTATTAATGCGTGCTTTTTAGCGCGCATTTTTTATATGGCTCATATATTAGTTACATAACTAATATAGTTTTTCTCATAATTTACCTTCGTTTGCTTATTTACCGACCTTAAATACTGCCTATTTAGTTTATGTATACAAATGCTTATAGCCTCATTTTTTGATCATGCTATTAAAAATTATGTTTATTTATAAAGCGGTTAAATTAAAAAATTGTAGTTAATGAATGCAATGTAATGGGTTTATTTCTTTTTTCAGTTATTCATTTAATGGTATTATTTATAATCTTACTTATAAATAAATGGCTCTCTTTATGAAGCAGTTATGGCTTGGGTTAATCGTTGTTTTAGCTTTGTTTTTGTCAGCATGTTCAAATGAAAATATTCCATCAGATGTAGATGCATTAGTTTACGAAAATGCAAAGCCACTCTCTGACTTTAAGTTGAACGATCAGCGTGGCGAGTTAGTTACTAAGCAACGATTTTTAGGACAATGGAATTTAGTTTTTTTAGGCTACACAAGTTGCCCTGACATTTGCCCGCTAACGCTTGCTAAGCTAAATGCGGTGTATAAAAACTTACAAGCAGACTATCCATTGCAAATTTGGTTTTTATCGGTAGATCCAAAACGTGATACGCCAACTAAACGAAAGCAATATATAGATTATTTTAATTCTGAATTTTTAGCTGTATCGGGACCACATAAAGATCTTTTTCCACTCGTTAGGGAGCTAGGCTTAATTTATGCTATTAACGATAGCATCGAATCGGAGTATGCAGTTGATCACAGTGCCTCGGTGGCTATGGTTGATAAAAATGGTTCGGTAAGAGCTATTTTTAAACCAGAATTTAAACAAGGTGGCGTGCCATTAATTAATGCGACTATTTTAACCGAAGAGTTTAAAAAAATAGCGGATTACTATAAAAACTAATTTCTTATTTTTACCCATTTTAAAAGATCCCTAGGACATGTTTATCTTTCGAGATTGAATTTGCAGCAGTGCGTTTGGTTTTTAGGTAAGGCGGGGCCTATGTATTCTATGTAGTCTATGTAGTGTGGTTGTTCCCCATAAATAGGCTAAACAACGCATAAAAACCAAATACACGCAGCCCTTTGCGTTCTCCTTGGAGCGATTAACTCTTTGTTGCCTACATGGATTTAGTTAAGGGGCATGAGCAGGACGCGGAAGCTTTGCTCGGTTTTACTTATGCTTACATTGATGTAAGCCAGTAGAGTAACGCAGGAGCAGTTACCAATTCCACTAGGTTACAAACCTCGCGCCGCGATTGAATCGCCCCTAGATAAAACAAATTCTAATCCTGAAAGGTCAACAGACCCTAAGCTCCTTTTTTGTTTTTTAGCAGCAAAATAAATTTAATTAAGCATTTTATGGCAATTTCAATAACTAGGGCTAAGCTTTTGTTATGAATTGAATTGACAGGGAATGCACTTACTAAATGCTAAAACTTCCTAATGAACTTGCTATTACGCAAGTTGAAATACTACATCAAAATTTACTACAAGAACTCAATAGCAAAGATGATATCTGCCTTGATATTAGCGATGTAATTTTTGCCGATACTGCTTCAATTCAACTTTTATGCGCCTTGCAAAAACACTTACTTACTACTCACCATAAAATAACTTGGAGTGGTAAAAGTGATGTTTTAACACACGCAATTAATCAACTTGGCTTAAATCAATATTTAATACTTGAAAGTAAAGATTAGGAGTTTATATGAAACGAATTTTAGCAGTTGATGACTCTGCATCAATGCGTCAGATGGTGAGTTTTACTTTGAAGACCGCAGGGTTTGATGTAACTGAAGCAAAAGATGGAAGTGAAGCATTAGCTATTGCTAAACAACAAGGTTTTGATGCCGTAATTTCCGATGTAAATATGCCAATAATGGACGGTATAACATTAATACGAGAGCTCAGAAGTTTACCAAGTTATAAGTTCACTCCATTACTAATGCTTACAACAGAGTCTGGTTTAGACAAAAAAATAGAAGGCAAAGCTGCTGGTGCAACGGGCTGGATTGTAAAACCTTTTAATCCTGAACAGCTGCTAGCGGTTATTAAAAAGGTTATTCGTTAGTAAAGGAGCGCAGTGTGAGTATAGATTTAAGTCAATTTTTTGAAGTTTTCTTTGAAGAGAGTTTTGAAGGCCTAGACACCATGGAGGCTGAGCTTTTAAATTTAGTTCCAGGTGAGGAAGATTTAGAAACTATCAACACTATTTTTAGAGCTGCCCACTCAATTAAAGGCGGGAGCGGAACTTTTGGCTTTAGCTCTGTTGCTGATTTTACTCATGTACTTGAAACACTATTAGATCAAATTCGCCAAGGGGAGCGAGAGCTTAGTACTGAACACATTAATTTATTACTCCAAGCTGTAGATTGCTTACGCGCTTTACTTGCCACACTTCAAAGTGAGCAAGAGCCAGATCTAACTGAAGCAACTTCTTTAAAAGTGCAATTTGAGCATGTACTAGGTATGAAAGATGATACTCAAAAAAGTAGTCCTCAAAGCCAAGAAGAAAAAACAGGTAGCAATACCTATCAAATAGACTTTAAACCACATCATCATTTATTTAAAACAGGTAATGAACCACTGTATATGATCAGTGAGCTTGGAGAGCTTGGCGAATTAGAAACCACGGTCTTTTATGACGAAGTTCCTGATATTACAGATTTGAGTAGCGATGAATGTTTTTTATATTGGCGATTTTTTTTAGACACCTGTCATGAAGAAAAAGCGATAAAAGAAGTATTTGAATGGGTTGAGGACGATGCAGATATATCAATTGAGTTATGTGGGGGCTTATTTAATAGTGACGAGCAGGTGTTGCCTAATCACGAGGAGTTACAACAAGTAGTTGCTCCAGACCTCCCTACACCCATAGCGATAGTTGAACCAACTAACAAACCAAAGCAACCTATTGTTAACCAAGACAAAAAGCCTGCAAGCACACCAGAGTCTACCTCCATTCGAGTTGGTATTGATAAAGTTGATTCATTAATAAATATGGTTGGTGAGCTTGTTATTACGCAAGCTATGCTTAATCAGCTTAGTGAACAAGATATTACGTCTGCAACTATTACCTCTTTAAAAGAGGGGTTGGCGCAACTTGCGCATAATACTCGAGATTTACAAGAAAATGTAATGCGTATTCGTATGCTACCCATTAACTTTGTATTTAGTCGGTTTCCGCGTTTAGTGCGTGATATTGCGCAAAAACTAAATAAGCAAGTTGAGTTAAAGTTGATTGGAGAGCAAACCGAACTTGATAAAACGGTAATGGAAAAAATATCCGATCCTATGGTGCATTTAGTGAGAAATTCACTTGATCACGGTTTAGAAACCGTTGAGAAAAGGGTACTCGCGGGCAAAGATCCTATTGGTACTGTGACCTTAAATGCGTTTCATCAAGGTGGAAATATTGTTATTGAAATCATGGATGATGGGCAAGGCTTAAATACTAAAAAAATAAAAGAAAAAGCCATCGCTAACCAATTAATTTCAGCTGATAACCACCTAAGTGATGATGAAACAAACGAACTTATTTTTATGCCAGGGTTTTCTACTGTTGATGAAGTAAGTGACTTATCTGGACGCGGTGTCGGGATGGACGTTGTAAAGCGTAATATTGAATCTTTAAATGGCTCAGTAGAAGTAACCTCCGCATCAGGCGTTGGCTCTACATTTACTATTAGATTACCGCTGACTCTTGCCATTTTAGATGGGCAGCTAGTTAAAGTGGCCCAGCATACCTACATTATTCCGTTAATTTCTATTGTTGAATCGCTGCAAATTGATATTGCTAAAGTGAGCCGAGTGGGTAAAAACCTTGATGTGTTGAGGCTTCGTGATGAATACATTCCTATTTTAAGGCTCTACGATATTTTTAATCATAAAAATGCCATTGAATCGCTCGATAAAACATTACTGGTAGTAGTGGAAGCTGATAACCAAAAAGTGGGTTTATTAGTCGATGACTTATTGTCTCAGCAGCAAGTTGTGATTAAGAGCCTAGAAGCTAATTATCATAAGGTTGATGGTGTATCGGGTGCCACTATTTTAGGAGATGGACGTGTATCTCTTATTGTTGACATAAGTGGCTTAATAAAACTTTCAGGTTTAAAAAAACCAGGTAGTCAGGAGCTGACTATTGAGCCGCAAGCCACTTTGGAGGAGATATGAACTCTGATCAAAGTCAGTTAAATAACCAATTAAACCTACAGCAACAGCAAGGTGTAAAACAGTTTTTAACGTTTATTATGGCTGATGAGGAATACGGCGTTGATATTTTAACAGTACAAGAAATTCGAAGCTGGGAAGAGATTACAGTGCTACCTAATGCTCCTGAGTTTGTGAAAGGCGTTATTAATTTGCGTGGGACAATAGTACCTATTATTGATTTACGCTTGCGCTTTGGCTTGCCTGTACTTGATTACGGACCATTAACGGTGGTCATTGTAGTAAAAGTAGAGTTTGGACAAGGGAGTAAAGTTATTGGAGTTGCAGTAGATGCTGTTTCTGACGTTTACAGTATTACAGAGCAAGACGCAAAAGCAGTTCCTAGCTTATCTGAATCAAGTAATTGCGAATATATATCTGGATTGGTCAATGTTGGTGACAAAATGATTGTATTGATCGACTTACAAAAAACAATGGATATTTAGCGAGTCGAACAACTAAATATAATAATGGAAAATAAATTTAAAGGTGGTGATGAGCATGGGGTGGTTTAGTAATCTAAAAAAGTCAAAATCGAGTAATGATTTAATTGTCGATGCATTAAATAAATCATTAGCTGTGATTGAGTTTGAACCAAGCGGCGTAATAATTACTGCTAATGCTAACTTTCTTAGCGTAATGGAATACCAGTTAGAAGAAGTTCAAGGACAGCACCACTCTTTGTTTGTTGACACTGATGAAGCGCAAGGTAGTGACTATAAAAGTTTTTGGCAGCGTTTACGTAATGGCGAATTTATGTCGAATGAATTTAAACGCTTTGGTAAAAATGGAAAAGAAGTATGGATACAAGCTACATACAATCCAATTGTTGACGATCAGGGGCAAGTTTTAAAAGTTATTAAATTAGCCACTGACATTACAGAACAAAAGCTCAGTGCAGCAGAGGCTTCAGGGCAAATTAATGCAATAAGTAAATCTCAAGCCGTCATAGAGTTTAATTTAGACGGCACTATTGTTGATGCCAATGATAACTTTTTAAATGCACTTGGTTATCAGTTAAGTGAGATTAAAGGGCAGCACCATAGATTGTTTGTTGAGCCTAACTATGCAAATAGTAATGAATATAAAGAATTTTGGGCCAAGCTTGGTCGTGGTGAGTTTGATTCAGGTGAATATTTAAGAATAGGTAAACAAGGGCAAGAAGTTTGGATACAGGCATCTTATAACCCAATTTATGATATGAACGGTAAGCCGTTTAAGGTGATTAAGTACGCATCAGATATTACTGAGCAAAAAGAGCTTGAGAAGGCGTCTCGTAAAGCAGCAGACTTAGCAAATGCTCTCAAGGTTTGCCAAGCAAATGTAATGATTGCAGATAAAGACCTTAATATTATATTTGTGAATGACCGTGTTCAGCAAATGCTCAGGGTTAGAGAGAAAGAGTTGCAGACGGTATTACCAAGTTTTTCTGTTGATAATTTAATAGGTACGTGTGTTGATGATTTTCATAAGCACCCCAAGCATCAGCGCGATCTGTTAAAAAACCTAGATAAACCACACAAAGCTGAACTATTTTTAGCGGGAGTAACTTTTACCCTAATTGCCTCACCTTGGATTAGCCAAGAAGGCAAAAATTTAGGCACTATTGTTGAGTGGGAAGACAGAACCAATGAAGTGGTAATTGAAAAAGAGATTGCAGAACTTGTTAGTGCCGCAGGTAATGGTGAATTGGATGCAAGGGTAAAAGAAGATGGAAAAGAAGGGTTCTTTTTACGGTTGGCTCAAGGGTTAAATAGTTTAGTTAAAATAGTTGATGATGCAGTTGCAGATACTGGGACTATGCTGGATGCAATGGCTAGTGGTGATTTATCAATACGAGTTGAAAAAGAGTATAAAGGCTCATTTGATAAGCTCAAACAAGATGCTAACGCAACGGCAGATAAGTTAACGGAAGTAATAAACCGTATTAATTCATCGGCCACGTTAGTTGCAAGTGGGGCTGAGGAAATATCTCAAGGTAATGCTGATTTAAGTCAGCGTACAGAAGAGCAAGCTTCGTCACTTGAAGAGACTGCTTCGAGTATGGAGGAAATGACCAGCACTGTTCGTCAAAATGCAGATAATGCAAAAGTAGCAAACGATTTAGCAGAAGAGACATGTGAAAAAGCTATTCAAGGCGGTGAGGTTGTTAATCGAGCAGTTACGAGTATGTCGGCAATTAATGAATCTAGCAAAAAAATAGCAGACATTATAGGTGTAATTGACGAAATAGCATTCCAAACTAATTTATTAGCATTAAATGCAGCTGTAGAAGCAGCAAGAGCTGGCGAACAGGGGCGAGGCTTTGCCGTGGTGGCTGGTGAGGTTCGTAACTTAGCACAACGCTCTGCAGGCGCAGCTAAAGAAATTAAAGAGCTAATAAGAGATAGTGTAGATAAGGTTTCTGATGGCTCTCGGTTGGTAAATGAATCGGGTGATACATTAAAAGAAATTGTTTTATCGGTACAAAGAGTAACACAAATGATTTCTGATATTACAGAAGCATCTGAAGAGCAAAGTGCGGGTATTGAGCAAGTTAATACTGCTATTTCACAAATGGATGAAATGACACAACAAAATGCAGCTTTAGTAGAGCAAGCCTCTGCAGCCGGTGAATCCATGGCTGAACAAGCTAATGAAATGCGCCGATTACTTAACTTTTTTTCAATAGGCCAGCAAGAGATTGCAATGATTTCACCTGCCATGCGAACACCTGAGCTATCTTATAAGACACAAAGTAGTTTTATTCGTAATAAACACAGAGGCGATAATTTTGTAGACTCTGCTGATGAGTGGGAAGAGTTTTAACTATCATCTTCTTGTGCCTTGCTGACTTAAAGTTATGGCGAAGCTTCACTCGTTAAGCTAATTGAGAATGAACAATGAAAGAGTTTTTATGCACCGACCGTGATTTTAAAGAGATTGCTAAGCTAGTTTATAACGCATGCGGGATTGTGTTGGGTGAGCATAAACGGGAAATGGTTTACTCACGTTTAGCTAGGCGTGTTAGAGAGCGTAAATTATCTGACTTTAAAGCTTATTTAGAATATTTAAATAACCATAAAGATCAGGAGTTTGATGCATTTATTAATGCTATAACAACAAATTTAACGTCTTTTTTTCGTGAAATACATCATTTTGAATATATTAAATCTCAACTAGTACCAGCTCTTTTAAAGACAAATAAAGAGAGTAGGCGAGTAAGGATTTGGTCAGCGGGCTGCTCAACGGGAGAGGAACCTTATAGTTTGGCTATGATTTTAAATAATGCGTTTCCGAGCAACTGGGACGTTAAAATACTAGCAACCGATTTAGATTCAAATGTACTGGCAAAAGCACAAAGAGGGATCTATACCGCTGCAAATGTTAATGGGTTAGACGATACACAACTCAAGCGTTGGTTTTTAAAAAGTAAGGACGGTGAAAGCTATAAAGTTAAAGATAAATTGCAAGAATCCATTTCGTTTAAGCGGTTAAATTTATTACAAGACTGGCCAATGAAAGGTCCATTTGATCTTATTTTGTGCCGTAATGTTGTGATTTATTTTGATAAAGAAACGAAAGACCTGCTTTTTAAACGTTACGCGAACATATTAAATGAGCAAGGCTATTTATTTTTAGGTCACTCAGAGAGTATAGGGAAAGAAAATTCGCAATATAAAAATTTAGGAAAAACTATGTACCAAAAGGGATCTAATGTACGCAGAGTTTAGACCTGTGCTACCAAACTTTGAGCATATCAAGCGATATTGGGATTCGGGTAGGGATAGTGTTGTTGCTAAAGTACTGCCGGGTGAGTTTTATGTTTCTAAAAATAATGAGCTTATTTCTACTGTGCTGGGCTCATGTATTGCGGCTTGCGTTTACGATGATGTATTAGGGATTGGAGGTATGAATCACTTTATGTTACCAGTTCAAAAAGGGGGGGAGCTTAAAAATGCACATAGTTTAAATTGCCGATATGGTAATTGGGCGATGGAGTACCTTATTAATGAAGTTTTAAAAAATGGTGCATCTCGCCATAATTTAAAAATAAAACTGTTTGGTGGCGGCAAAATCATTAATGCGATGAGCGATATTGGGCTGGGTAATATTAGTTTTGCAAATGCTTATATTAAAGAAGAGGCATTAAATTTAGTTGCGCATGACATGGGAGGACCATGGCCACGGAAAATATTTTTTCATCCGCACACTGGTAAAGTTCATATGAAAAAACTGAAAAAATTACATAATAATACGATTGAAAAACGTGAAGTTCGTTATTTAAAAAACCTCAAAAAGCAAGAGGTAGTAACTGATATAGAGCTGTTTTAGGAGTATGAATGATTAAAGTATTAATAATTGATGACTCTCCTTTAATTAGGCGTTTACTCACTGAAATATTGCAACAAGGCAAAGACATTACTGTAGTGGGTAGCGCAGAGGATCCTTACGAAGCTCGCGAAATGATAAAAAAACTTAACCCTAATGTATTAACGCTCGACGTAGAAATGCCAAAAATGGATGGCATTAGTTTTTTAAAAAACTTAATGCGTTTAAGACCAATGCCTGTAGTGATGATTTCCACTTTGACACAAAAAGGCTCACCCATAACGCTTGAAGCGCTCGAATTAGGTGCGGTTGATTTTATAGCTAAACCTACGAATAACATTAAAGAGCAATTAAACCAATATGCATCACTTGTTCAGCAAAAAGTGCGAGTCGCTGCTGGTGCAAGAATTAGAAGCTATAAAAAAACGGTCGTCGCAAACGAGTCTATTAATGTTAATGCTCAGTTTCTGCTTAATAAAGTAATAGCAATAGGTGCTTCAACGGGTGGCACCGAAGCGATTAAGGAGGTACTTATAAAAATGCCTGAAAATTGCCCGCCGATAGTAATTACCCAACATATCCCTCCCGTTTTTAGTGCCTCATTTGCCGAACGTATGAATCGTACATGTGTAATAAACGTCAAAGAAGCAGAGCATGGCGATAAACTTCGTGCTGGTTGGGCTTATATCGCACCAGGAGGGCTTCATTTAAGTATTAAAAAGCAAGGCATAAACTTGTATTGTCAGCTTGATGATGGCGAGCCAGTTAATAGGCACAAACCTGCTGTAGATGTGTTATTCAATTCATTAATTGAAACGGGTGCTAAAAATGTAATTGCAGCAATACTTACTGGCATGGGAAGTGATGGCGCTAAGGGATTGCTAGCATTAAAGACAAACGGTGCTTATACCATAGCACAAGATGAGTTTTCGTCAGTTGTTTGGGGTATGCCAAAAGCGGCTATAGAGTTAAATGCTGCTAGTGAAGTCGTGTCGCTGGAGAAAGTAACCCAGCGACTATTAAATCAGGCAATAAAAAAATAGTTTGTACGTCGTTTATTGAATAACCCAAGGTTGCGAGAACCAATAATAGCTACTCGGCTTCTCGATTGAGGGGGCAGTACAGTTAAAACGAGAGCGACCTTTATTAAGTGCTTTAGGTGAAGTTATTTCAACTGTATTTTCATTTATCCACGTTAAATTTGCTTGCCCAACGCTTGAAACATAACAAGCAAACTGTGTTTTATGAAAATCACCCATTTTAAACTCAATAGTTAATTTTGGTGGGTTTTGTGTAGTAACGCTGTCTATGTAAGTAAGCTTTGCAATATTAAAAGCGTGAGAGTTCAGTTTAGTGGTTAATGTATCTAATTTGCTATAAAAACCGGATGCAGGAAAACGCGGTAAACGGCTAAAGTTAGAGTCTTTATTCACAGCCCCTGAGTGTTGACCAATACCAACAAAACCAAGCTGTGTTACTAATGCTTGAAGTTCGTTATTAAACTCGCCATAAGGGTAAGCTAAATATTTGTAATCTTGTCCTATTTCTTCTTTTATACGTTTTTGTGAATCGAGTATGTCTTGCTTAATACGCTCTTGCCATTGCGCATCTGTTTCGTTATCAAGCTTAATGTGTAAGTAGTCATGCTGAGCACTGTGGTTTGCAATTATCACCCCTTTTTTAGCGAGTTCTTTGAGTTTATCCCACCCCATTACATAGCTCATACCTTCGTCTATTAATTTAGGGTTTACAAAAATAGTGTACGGGTAGCCAAACTTTTCTAAAATTGGCGCTGCTTGATCATAATTATTGTTATAACCATCATCAAAGGTGATGGCGACAGTTTTCTCAGGTAAGGTTTGCCCTTGCTGCAAAGCTGAAATTAACTCATTTAGTGGAATAACGTTAAAATTATGCTCTTTTAAATAACTTAAATGCTTGGTGAAGGTATCTGCACTGATGCTTGTGACCGCAGGTAGGGTTTCACTAACATGATGATACTGTAAGATGACGGCTGCTTGAGCACGTACAGATATGCTAATGAGGGTAAATAATACTAAATGAAACAATTTTTTATACATAATAAGGCGCACCATAAAAGCCTGCTGTTGTTAGCCGGTCCGATGATACTATCAAATATTACTGTGCCTTTGTTAGGAATTGTTGATACAGCTGTAATTGGCCACTTAGGGAGCGCTCATTATTTAGCGGGTATTGCGCTGGGCTCTGCTGTTATTTCTATTTTATTTTGGTTAGCTGGATTTTTAAGAATGAGCACAACTGGCATGGTTGCTCAGGCTTATGGAAAAAACGATTTAACCCAATTAGCCGCTTTACTTAAACGTAGTTTATTACTTGCAAGCATTGTTGCGGTATTGCTTATCGCTTTATCTCCTTTAATAAAGCACGTTATTGCATTTTTATCTGCTGCAAATAGTGATGTACTTACTCAAGCGTATCAATATTTTAGTATTCGTATTTTTAGTGCTCCAGCAGCTTTATGTAATTTAGTGTTGCTTGGTTGGATGCTAGGAGTGCACTACGGACGAGGCCCCTTTTATTTATTATTAGTGACCAATATTGTAAATATAGTGCTCGATATTTACTTTGTTGTTTATCTTGATTGGGCGGTTGCTGGCGCGGCTTGGGCGTCACTTATTGCGGATTATACGGCTTTAGTGTTTGCACTTTTTTTAGTGGTTAAACTAGCTAAAAAACAAGGGATAGAATTAAGCGTACCTAACTGGTTTAGCCTTAAAAAAATGTCTGCTTTATTGAGCTTGAATCGCGATATTTTTATTCGCTCTTTAATATTGCAATTATGCTTTAGTTTTATGACATTTTATGGCGCACGTATTGGCGAAACTACGTTAGCAGCTAATGCAGTATTATTAAATTTTTTAATGTTAGTGAGCTTCGCACTAGATGGTATTGCTTATGCGTCAGAGGCAAAGGTAGGGCACGCTAAAGGACAGAAAAGCGTAAGTAATATAGAGCTTTGGGTGAAAATAAGTGTGTTTTGGGGAATGTTATTTGGTTTAGTATACAGCCTATTTTTTGCAATATTTGGGCGCTATATAATTACACTTTTAACTAATGTACCTGAGGTTATTAACGAGGCTATATTATATTTACCTTGGATAATTGTATTACCGTTACTTGCTATGAGTTGTTTTTTGTTTGATGGTGTATTTGTTGGACTAACTCGCGCAAAAGATATGCGTAACAGTATGCTACTTTCGGCGATTGTTGGTTTTTTTGGTGTGTTTTTGGTGTTTCATCAGTGGGAAAATAATGGGCTATGGCTTGCCATGAGTTGCTTTATGTTGATGCGAGGCGTGACGTTAATTTTTAAGTACCAAAAGTTAAAAGTAAATAATCAGCTACTAGATTAAATACGTTTAGTAGGTTACTTCCATAAATCGGGGTCGTGATTTTTTGGACCTATACCTTTAATAACTTGTGAAAATCGATTTGCAAAGATGCCGCTGTAACCCCAAGCTGCAAAAAACAGAGCAGGAACTAAAATCACAACACCAATAATTTGCAAACTGTAATGGGTGTAGTACCCAATAGATATAAATATCACGGCTAGCACAAACAGTGCTAGACCGCGAAAAAAGCGCTTTAAACTCAGTTTAGGGTTACTTCCTAAACGGTAGATAATTGGCTTTAACATTTATAAGGCTTAATAGTAAGAATGATCGCCCGCTTCGTGTTCTGTAATATCAGCAACACCGGTGATTTCTTCAAACTTCGCTATCATTTCTTTTTCAATGCCTTCTTTTAGCGTTACGTCGATCATAGAACAACCGTTACAACCACCACCAAACTGAAGTATAGCAATACCTGCAGCTGTAATTTCAACAAGGCTTACTTGACCACCGTGGTTAGCAAGTTGTGGATTTACTTCGGTTTCTAGCATGTGCTGTACACGCTCGTTTAGCGATGCATCGTTACCTATTTTACGCGCTTTTGCATTAGGTGCTTTTAGCGTTAACTGAGTACCCATTTTGTCGGTAACAAAATCGATTTCAGCTTCTTCTAAAAATGGAGCACTTTCTGCATCTACAACGGCATCAAAACCGTTAAAGTTTAGGCGAATATCGCTCGCTTCTACAGCGTCTTCTGGACAATAAGACACACCACATTCCGCTTGTGATGAACCAGGGTTTACAACAAACACACGGATATTAGTTTGTTGTGATTGATCTGCTAATAGTTTAGCAAAATGCGCTTGCGCTGTTTCGGAAATAGAAATCATAAAACCATCTATACTTGACTAAATTACTCGGATACTGCGTATCATACTCCGCTCATCGTGTTGCGGCTAGTGTTGAGCGTAAAAAGTTGGCATCTATTTTAAGCAATGCTAGCGTGCAAACAACGAACATTTTTTGAGTGATTTATATGCGTTTGGTATTAACATTAATGGTGGTATTGCTTAGCTTTTCAAGTGTAGCTAAACCACTTTCGTATTATTTTGAGCAAGATGTAAAGTTTGATCCCACAATTCCAACTCCCGAAGAAGTACTTGGTTATCAAGTAGGAGAGTGGCATGTGAGGCACGATCAGCTCGTACGTTATATGGAAATACTTGCGCAAAAAAGTGACCGTATAAATTTTGAAGTGATTGGTCGCACGCATGAACAGCGCCCGCTTGTAATGCTAACAATTACTGCGGCTAATAAGCTATCAAACATAGAACAAACACGCCAAGCTCATCTGGCACGTTTAAGTAATAATAATGACAAAGCCCAAGATGAACCCGCTGTTGTGTGGATGGGTTATAGCGTTCATGGTAATGAATCATCAGGTAGTAACTCATCATTGCTGGTGGCTTATTATTTAGCTGCAGCTCAAGGCGATGAAATAAATAATCTGTTAAATAACACGGTTATTTTACTCGACCCATCACTTAATCCAGATGGCTTGGCGCGCTTTGCTAATTGGGCAAACAGTAACCGTGGAATGAACTTATCAAGTGACCCTAAAACCCGTGAGCATGTTGAAAACTGGCCTAGCAGCCGTACNTGGCTACTGCTACAGCATCCTGAATCGCGTGCACGTATTGCTAAATTTCATCAGTGGAAACCAAATATTTTAACTGACTTTCATGAGATGGGTCCAAACAGCAGTTACTTTTTTCAACCAGGTATTCCAAGTCGTAAGCACCCTATAACACCGGATGAAAATGTTACCTTAACAAAGGCAATTGCCAACTATCATGCAAAAACCTTAGATGAGAACAATGCACTTTATTTTACAGAAGAAAGCTTTGACGATTTTTACTATGGAAAAGGCTCAACTTACCCAGATGTAAATGGCGGCATAGGCATTTTATTTGAACAAGCAAGTTCTCGCGGACATATTCAAGAAACCATAAATGGACCTTTAAGCTTTCCTTTCACCATTAAAAATCAACTTTTAACGAGTTTATCTACCTTTAAGGCTGCAATTGATAACCGCCAAGCGTTATTGGATTACCAAGCTAAATTTTATAATCAGGCTACTGATTTAGCCAGCGATGAAAGCTTTGAAGGTTATGTTGTTGAAGGTGCAAGCGACAACACCCGTATTAAGCATTTTTTAGAATTGTTAAAGCAGCATCAAATTAACGCTTACCCACTTACTAAATCATTAAAAGCAGATGGTAAAAATTTCAGTACGCATAGTTACTTTGTACCATTAGCACAACCGCAATATCGTTTGGTAAAAGCGATTTTTAGTGAGCAAAAAAACTTTGCTGATAATACTTTTTACGATGTATCTGGCTGGACATTAGCGCATGCGTTTAATCTGCCATTTTCTAAAGTTAAAAGTAGTTGGGGATTAAAGGTTGCTGATAAAGCGTGGGAAAAAGTAGCAACTCCATCATTTGCTTCACTCACAGAGGGCTATGCATTTGGTTTTTCGTGGGATGATTATTTAGCACCTAAAATGTTAAACAGCTTATTACAGCAAGGTATAAAAGCACGTGTAGCGCTAAAAGCGTTAACGGCTAAATCAACATCAGGAGAAATTAATTTTAAACCTGGAAGTATTATTATACCGGCGGGTCTACAAACAAATACAGATTGGATTACTCTGCTAAATAAAGCACAAAATGAGTTTGGTATTGCAATTAAACCAATTACATCAGGCTTAACAAGCAAAGGAGCCGATTTAGGGTCGCGATCAATGGCGG
>NZ_AUTQ01000085.1 GCF_000498095.1 Pseudoalteromonas sp. TB64 | reverse complement strand
AAGCCAGTACGAAGTAGGCGAAGTGTGGTATTACCTAGATCGCTTTGTTGGTGTAGCGCCAACAATTGTTGAAATGAATCGCTTTAGTTCACTCGAGTTAAGTGACTACAGCCATATTGTGCTTGCTCATGGCAATTACAATAGCTTATCTGACGCTGACAAAGTGGCAATTAAAAGTTGGGTAAGAAAAGGCGGCGTTATTTGGGGTCATAAAGGTGGTGCTAAATTTTTAGCTGATCAGCAACTACTTAAAGCAAGCTACCTATCACGACAAGATGTAGCGAGTGCATTTAATACAACAGGTTTAAGTTATGGTGATAAAGATCATTTAGCAGGGCGTCAGCGCATTGCAGGTGCCATTTTTAATACGAATGTAGACTTAACACACCCACTTACATTTTCACTTAACCGCAATACATTGCCCGTATTTAAAAATAGCACGTGGCTACTTGAAGCGTCAGACGCACCGTTTGTAAATGTACTTACGTATACTAAAAAGCCATTGTTAGCGGGTTTTACCGATGCTGTTAATGTTGAACAGGTTGCTGGTGGTGCTGGCTTAATTGCGCACTCATATGGACGAGGCACTGTGATTGGTATGACCGACGACCCTGTATTTAGAGGATATTGGTATGGTACTAGCCGACTACTAAGCAATGCTTTATTTTTTGGACATACTTTTCGTGCTAATGGTGAGAGATAATAAAAAATAATAGAAGGCTCTTATTACTCCTTAAATTTAAGAGCCTTTATTAATCGTTAGAATTACTATTGATTACGAAATTTTAAATTTTCTTTAAAAGCAGTTTTATAAGCAGGCACAGCCTAATATCGAATTACGATGGGTAATCTATTTTCATGAAGTTATGAGTGTTCAGAGTCTTTATAGTGCGAGGTAATTGCATTTATTGTTCTATCACGCAGTGTATTTAGTAAAGTTGCATGAGCATTATTTAACAAATAATGTATTTATACGATGTAAAAAGTGAATTAATTTATCGACACATTTAATGGTAATGTTATATTATATCCACAATGCGCATATTTATTTTACATTCACTAAGAAGCCAAACAACACTGTTGAAATATATACTGGTGGTTTTTCTGCTTCTCAGTATATCTTCGGGTTGGCACAGCACTGTTCATGTATTAAAAACAGATCAACAATGCGAGCTATGTTTAGGTCATCTTGATTTAGAGCAGTCTATACCTGCCAAAATAACCCTTTTTGAATCTGACATAAATTATTTTTCTTTTATAACGTTAAATATTCTGCAATGCCATACTGAATTTGTTGCGATTACTGGAAATAGAGACCCTCCTACTTTTATCTAAAATTAACCTGTTAAACGTATTTTTAATACTAGCTATCGCTCGATAGCTAGTGAGTTTTAATGTGTATTTTAGAGATCACAATATGAAAAATAACTATTCTCCACTTGTTTTAGCTTTATTAGCGGCTGTAAGTAGTAGCGCGTATGCTGCTGAAAAAAACATTCAAAAAGATGAAAGTGATATTGAAAGAGTGCTGATCACATCATCTCCGCTAAAGCGCACAGTGCTTGAGTCGAGTACGCCTGTGACCATTCTTAGCGGTGAGGCATTAGATCAAAATCAAGCTGCAACGCTAGGAGAAACCTTAAAAAACGTACCTGGCGTACACAGCTCTTATTTTGGTCCTGTTGCGAGTAGCCCTATTATTAGGGGTTTAGATGGACCGCGAATTAAGGTTGTACAAAATGGATTAGGTGCATCTGATGCGTCGCGAGTAGGTCCAGATCATCAAGTTGCAACAGAAACCTCAACAGCAACTCAAATTGAGGTTTTAAGAGGACCAGCAACCCTTTTATACGGGAGCGGTGCGATTGGCGGTGTTGTAAATGTAGTTGATAACCGCTTGCCATCTGAAAAGCAAGAGGGGTTAAGTGGAGAAGTATTTGCACAATACGACAATGTTGCTGATGCAAAAACAATCTCAACAGATTTAAATGCAGGCTCAGGAGATTTTGTATTTCATATAGATGGTTATAACCGCAGCACCGACGATTATAAAATTCCTGTACCGGCTGATATAGATGAGGACGGCGGCAGTACTACACTTGCAAATTCAGCTATTGATTCAAGTGGTTATAATCTTGGTACTGGTTGGATAACTGATGATAACCGTGTTGCATTTGCATACGGACATATGGAATCAGAGTATGGTTTGCCAGGCGAAGAGGGTGTGTTTATTAAATTAAATCAAGACCGCTATCAAGGCGTTGTTGATTGGAATAATTTAGATGGTTTTATTAAATCAGTGCATTGGCAAAATGCTTATACTGATTACGAACACTCTGAGATAGAGGGCACTGAAATTGGCACAACTTTTAAAAATGAAAGTATAGAATCTAGATTATGGGCTGAACATGCGCCAGTTTATGGATGGAAAGGAGTTGTAGGTCTGCACTACAACAAAAGTGATTTTGAAGCTATTGGCGAAGAAGCTTTTACACCACCGACTAAAACAGACAGCATTGCTGCATTTTTAATGGAAGAACGAGAAGTAGGCCCTCTTTTATGGCAATTAGGTACTCGTGTTGAGCAACTAACGCATAATGTAGATAACGATTTCTTTTCTGATCTTAGTCCATCAAATACTATTTCATTCGATAACAAAGATTACACCGCTGTATCTGGCTCAGCAGGGGTTGTTTGGAGTATAAACAACAATCACTCTTTAGCCTTTAATTATGCTTACTCACAGCGAGCCCCATCGGCATCAGAGATGTTTTCATATGGACCTCACATTGGATCTGGCACTTATGAAATAGGTGGCGTTTTTGAGCTCAATAGCGACAATGGTCAATATAATGTAGTTCAAACCGGTGAAAGCATGGATAAAGAGGTCTCGAATAATATAGACATTACTTATCGCTATAATGCAGACACATGGAATGCCAGCGTTAGTGTGTTTAATAATGAGATTAATAATTATATTTTTGAAGATTTTACAGATTTAGTTATCAGCGATGGTGCCTTTATCACATCAGCTGACTTTGAGGAGCAAGTTGCTATATCAGGTGAACCAGATGAAGAAACAGATGGTTTACCTGTTGTTTTGTTTTCGCAGCAAAACGCACGCTTATACGGCTACGAAGCACAAGTTGATTGGCATTTAAATGATGACTGGCGCTTAGAAGTATTTACTGATTATACACGTGCTAAATTAGATGCAGGCGGTAATGTACCAAGAATGCCGCCAATGAGGTTTGGCTCATCTGTGCATTACGAGTATGGAAATTGGCATACTGAAGTAGAAGTTATCCGAAATAGTAAACAAGATAAAATAGCCGAGAATGAAACTAATACAGATGGTTATACTATGCTTTCTGCATCAGCTAATTATTACTTAGATTTAGGTGATGTTGATATGACAATATATATCAAAGGCGATAATTTAACGGATCAAGAAGGGCGGGTACATTCTTCATACTTAAAAGATGAAGCACCTTTACCTGGTCGTTCAGTTAGCTTGGGTGTAAGAGCTCGCTTTTAATCGTTAATAACTAACCATTAAAATCACTAAAGCAAGTGAGTCGCTATAAAGGGTGATACTTACTTGCTTTAAATAGGTGTTAAACACGTTACAAAGGCCCAGACTTGTTTAGCACCTGCTTTTTTTAATGCGCTAGTCGCAGCATTGAGTGTGGCACCGGTGGTCATAACATCATCAATAATAGCGACAGTTTTGCCGCTCATATCTTTTGTACATATAAATGCATTTTTAAGGTTTTTAATACGCTTGGCTTTAGATAGCTTAGATTGTGAATATGTTTTTTTACTACGCACAAGCGCATTGTTCGATGATAATAGGCCTGATAAACACGGTTGCCAAACCTGTGTTACTTGATTAAATCCACGATTTAGAAATCGACTTTTGTGTAATGGTAAAATAATAAAAATATCAGGTAAAACAGCCTCATGAATAAAAAACTGCACTAATTGCTTTTGTATTACTTGCTGTAATGCTTTTTTATAATGAATTTGATTATTAAATTTTAGTTGTTTAAGCCACTGTTTAAATGGGGATTGATAAAATGCACATGCAAATAACTTATCAAACTCGCAGTTAGGAAACATCTCAATAATATCGGGGCGATGCAGTAAGTTAGTGCGCTCACTTAAATCAAACAATGGTAAGTCTTCTAAGCAGTAATTGCATAAGCCTTGTGATGCATTAATGATGTTTTCGCATTGCACGCAATAAGATGGGAAGAGCCAGTCAAAAATAGCTTTTTTCATTGGTTAACACCGCACATTGCAATCATCTTTTTAATCGTTATTATGAGCCTAAGTTTGGTCAAGATTATGCAAATATGCAAAACGAGTTAGTATTATTACATGGCTGGGGAATGAATCAGGGGGTGTGGCAGTTAGTACAACCTGAGCTTGAATTTTTATATTCAGGAGAAGTGCGTAGCCTTGATTTACCAGGGTTTGGGAATAGTGTTACCTGCCCGAACCCTTATACATTACATGATGCGGCAGTACTTTTAAGTGACCAACTAAAACCACAATCTATTTTAATGGGTTGGTCGTTAGGTGGGCTATTTGCATTGTATATTGCTAAGCATTGGCCTGAAAAAGTATCAAAAGTAATATTGGTTGCATCAACGCCATTTTTTGCAGAGCAAGAAAGTTGGTTCGGAATAAAAGAAAAAGTACTCGCGCAATTTAAAGAACAATTAGTTAATCACCCTGAAAAAACGATTGAACGTTTTTTAGCTATTCAAGCAATGGGTAGTGAATCTGCTCGCGATGACATAAAGCAACTTAAACTACTGCTAAAGCAATACAATCCACCAAAAGACGAAGCGTTGAGTGGTGGCTTAGATATATTACAAAATGAAGATTTACGAGAATTATTTGCAAGTTGTCCGGTCTCTATTAAAGCTGTATTTGGTCGTTTAGATGCCTTGGTGCCATATAAAGCAATTACAGAAATGGCAGCCCTAAATGCTGAGTTTGAGTACGTAATACTTGATAAAGCGTCGCATGCGCCATTTATTTCTCATAAAAGTGAGTTTTTATCTATCGTTAAATCAATGTTTTAAAATTGAGGTAAGAATTGCTCGGTTTAAAGCTTTATTTTGTGCATAACCTGAGCGATAATTAAACAATGTTTATTTGGTGGAGGCTTTAATATGCCAATCGGATCTGTATTTAATAACGGTGTTGAAGGGTTTAATCGTGCCAGCCAAGGTATTGAAAAAGCCAGCGCAGAGATTAATCGCGCCAATATTGAGGAGCAAGACGATGCGCAATTAGCGCAACAACGTCAGCTCACTGCAGCACGTCCAGAGGAAGCCATTACAGCACCTGTCGCACAACCTGCACGTATTGATGAAGCGCTTGTAAACTTAAAAGTTGAAGAGTTTAATGCTAAAGCCAATACGCAATCGATTCAAACTGCCGATGATGTTCTTGGCACGCTAATAGACATTAGAGTTTAATATAATGAATATTGTCACGCCATTTCCGTCTATTAATATAAACACCGCAAATGTTTATACGGAAACCGCACGTCGTGACAACCAACTGCGTGAAGTTATTCCTGCGCCGGCACCAAGCAGTGCCAGCAATACAGAAACCAAAGCACAAAGCGATGCTGAAAAGGCAAAGTTACCAGGCGGTGGTGATGGCGTAACGTATAATGCGACTGGGAAAATAGCAGACGAAAAAACTGTTCAGCAACGTGATGAAGAATCAGAAAATTCAGAAGCCTCTGAGCAAGAAGCCGAAACAGTTGAAAAACAGGAATCTGAACAAGAAGAGCAACTTTTAAAGCAAGAACAATCACAAATTAAAGAGCTCAAGGCTCGTGATACTGAAGTAAGAGTACACGAGCAAGCACATGCTGCTGTAGGTGGGCAGCATGCCGGTTCGCCTAGCTATGAATATCAACGTGGTCCCGATGGTACTAACTACGCAGTTGGCGGAGAGGTACAAATAGATGTATCTGAAGTCCCAGGCGATCCACAAGCAACTATAGATAAGATGCAAACGGTGCGCGCTGCAGCATTAGCGCCTGCTGAGCCCTCGGGAGCAGATCGCTCTATTGCTGCTAATGCGACACAAAAGCTAGCTGCAGCCCAAGCTGAGCTAGCACAACCTGAAAGTGAAGAAGATGACGCAAATAATAAAGTCGAAGCTTCATTTTCTAGTGACGAAAGCAGTGATACTAAAACAGCTAAGAGTGATGAGAAACTACGAGATGTAGATGTTGAGGCACGCGCTGGACGTATTGCTAACTTTTATCAAATGGCAACATCACCTGCAAATCAAAGTGGCTTTTCGGCACTGAGTTAATTTAGCTTCGATAAATTTAATAAAATTGTGATTAAAAAAACCGCTTACGCGGTTTTTTTGTTTTAGTTATTGCTTGTTACTTTAAGTAACCTGAACTTTGAATAATAAACCTAAATATTATTACGGTTTAATATGGAATAACTCTATTGCTCAGAGTTCAGGTTAATTATTACTTTTTCACTTTAGCGTTTGCAAACGCATCAGCAAATGCATTGCCCATTAAAGCATTACTGCTATCACGTTTTGGCTTTGCAGCGCGAGGTTGTGAGTTATTAGTGCGCGCTTGTGGTTTTTGAGCTGATGGAGCTGCTTTATTACTGGTATCAATATCGTCATCTAAGCGCATAGTAAAGCTTATGCGTTTACGCGCTGCATCGACTTCTACTACTTTAACTTTTACTATATCGCCAGCTTTAACTACTTCGCGCGGGTCTGATATAAATTTATTAGTAATAGCTGAAATATGCACTAAACCATCTTGATGAACGCCTACATCAACAAAAGCACCAAAGTTGGCAACGTTAGAAACCACACCTTCTAAAATCATACCAGGTTTTAGGTCACTAATTTTTTCAACGCCGGCTTTAAATTCAGCTGTTTTAAATTCAGGGCGTGGATCTCGACCTGGTTTATCAAGCTCAGTAATAATATCGGTAACGGTAGGCAAACCAAATTTTTCGTCGATATAATCGTTAGCAGCTAATTTATTTAAAAAGTCGCTGTTACCAATTAAACTATTTACATCAACGCTATTGTGCTCGCAAATACGTTTAACTATAGGATAAGCCTCAGGGTGAACCGATGAGTTATCTAGCGGATCGCTGCCATTATTAATACGTAAAAATCCAGCTGCTTGTTCAAAAGCTTTTGGCCCCAAACGCTCAACTTTTTTAAGTTCACTGCGTTTAGAAAATGAGCCGTTAGCATCGCGATAATTTACAATATTTTGTGCTAATGTTTTGTTTAAACCAGAAACGCGTGTAAGCAGTGGTACAGACGCCATATTTAGGTCTACACCAACAGAGTTTACACAATCTTCTACTACTGAGATAAGGCTTTGCCCTAATTGGCTTTGCGATACATCATGCTGGTATTGACCAACACCAATTGATTTAGGTTCAATTTTAACAAGCTCTGCAAGAGGGTCTTGCAGGCGACGAGCAATAGACACGGCACCGCGTAAAGATACATCTAAATCTGGAAATTCATTAGCAGCAAGTTCAGATGCAGAATAAACAGATGCACCAGCTTCACTTACCATAATTTTATTTAGTTTAAGCTCAGTATTTGCCTTCATTAGTTCGGCAACTAACTTATCTGATTCGCGAGATGCAGTACCATTACCAATGGCTATAAGCTCAACCTTATGTTGACGACAAAGCTGCTCTAATGTGCGAACTGATTTATCCCAGTGATTCTGCGGCGCATGCGGGAAAATAGTCTGTGTGGTTAGTAATTTACCTGTGCTATCGACTATCGCGATTTTACAACCAGTACGTAAACCAGGATCAAGACCAAGTGTAGTACGAGGACCCGCAGGGGCTGCCATTAATAAATCTTTTAAATTTTTAGCAAAAACATCAATTGCGCCAGTTTCTGCTTTTTCGCGCATAGCTGCAAAAAATTCATTTTCGAGGTGTAAACCTAATTTAATTTTCCACGCCCATTGCACAACACTTAATAGCCAAGGGCTTGCCGCTTTATATTTAATATCTAAACGATAATGATCTGCAATCATTTGAGCACACAATTGAGCTGAATTTTCAGAACTTGGCTCAGGGTTCACACTTAGCTGAAGTATGCCCTCATTACGCGCTCTTAACATTGCAAGGGCTCGGTGAGAAGGGACCTTTTTAAGAAGCTCTTGATGCTCAAAGTAATCTCGATACTTTGTACCAGCTTGCTCTTGCCCTTTAATTAGCGAGCTTTCAATAGCGCCATTTTGACTAATGTGACTTCTAAACTTAGCAAGTAGCTTTGCATCTTCAGCAAAGCGTTCCATTAAAATAAACTTAGCACCATCAAGCACTGCTTTTGTATCAGCAAAGCCTTTTTCAGCATTAATAAATTGCTCTGCTTGTTGTTCAGGGTCTAGGTTTGCATTGTTAAATAACTCATTTGCAAGAGGCTCTAAGCCTGCTTCAATTGCTATTTGACCTTTAGTGCGACGTTTTGCTTTATAAGGTAGGTATAAATCTTCAAGCTCAGTTTTACTTTGCGCTGTATTTATATCGTTCTTTAATTCTGGAGTCAGTTTTTTTTGTGATTCGATGGTTGATAATATAAAGCTACGACGCTCTTCTAGTTCACGTAAATAAGATAAACGTTGTTCTAAAAGACGTAATTGAGTGTCGTCTAAACCACCGGTTACTTCTTTTCTGTAACGGGCAATAAAAGGCACTGTTGAGCCTTCATCAAGTAACTTTGTTGCCGCAACAACTTGCTGTTGCTGTGCATTTAGCTCAATGGCTAAACGTGCAGAGATATCGCTCATGCAAAAACCTTTTTAAACAAAAATAAGACCAGTTAACACAGTTAACTGATACGACTAATTGCTTGAATAATATCACACGAGGTAGTAATAAAAAGTAATTAAAGGCTCTTAAAGCAAGCTATTTTACTTGCTTTAAGATGTTGCAATGAAGGGGGGAATTATAAGGTGTGAAGAGCCCCTAGTGAGGGTGCTCTACGTTTTCTAGTACTTCACTGAATGAGTTAGCTATTGGTGTAATGTGTACAGGAATTTGTAGTGTTCTGGCAATTTGTCTTGCTGAAACTAACCCACATATTTCATTATTCGCTGTTGTTACCAATAAAAACATCACACCTTGATGCTCCATTGTTTGCAGTGCATCACCAATACATGCGTGGCTTAGGCTTTGCATGCTAACACCCATTAGCTGGCTTATTGGCGTCATAATATGACGTAAGCTCACTTCTTTATGTGGTGAGTTTAGGCGCTGTGCAATTATAGCTATTTTAGAGCTTTGCAAATCTGCACTTGAAACAATACCAATCAGCTTATTAGCATCATCAGTTACTAATATAAAATCAGATTTTTGAGTGCTTATTTGTTTAAGCGCTTCTTCAATCGTTGTTTCGTGTTGTGCACGAATAGGCGTTTTTTGAGTAAAGTTGTTTACCATTTTTAATGCCGGAGATGTTAAATCAATTAACGGTTGATCTTCAGCAAATGTGTTAGCAATAACGCCATGAGAAATGTTTTGAGCACGTAATTCTTTAAAGTTAGACATATTAGTCACCTATAATTATAAAATTTAATCAATGTTTAAAAATAATGAGTTAAATTAAATTACTAGGTGGTCCACGCTGATAAGCAGTGCTAAAAGGTCTGGTTAAAATTAAACTAGTGTAAAAAGAGTTTGTATCTTTAGGGAGTGGTTGAGGCGCCGTAAAGGAAATAACATTAACGTGAGAATCTACGTCAAAGTCTAGGTTAGCTTGGTCAGGAATATCACAAGCAATAAAATGATTTGAAACCGTTACATGGTCTAAATTACTTTCTTTGGCATTGGCGTGCAGGGTTAGACTTACACCCATTAAAAGTGCAAACAATAC
The DNA here is from genome assembly GCF_000498095.1 of Pseudoalteromonas sp. TB64. Lineage (GTDB taxonomy): Bacteria > Pseudomonadota > Gammaproteobacteria > Enterobacterales > Alteromonadaceae > Pseudoalteromonas. The sequence goes on along the minus strand of NZ_AUTQ01000085.1, from coordinate 39,470 downwards.
GGCATTACTTAATATGCGCTGTACTACGTTTGACATAACCATTACCTTAACTAATCTCAAACTAAAAAATTATAGCTGGAGTAAATTCACTTATAGCGTATTGTTTTAATTTACACAATAGAAAGTTAACATGATCTGAATCAAAACAGGTTATTTATTTTTTTGGTAGTGAATGCTATTTATATACCACTCTTTTTTTCCTTGAGGTGTCATTACCTCAAACTCGTCATCAACCTGCTTTTTAATCAATGCACGCGCCATAGGTGAGTCGATAGAAATATAATCTTTACGATCGTAAATCTCATCGGGTCCCACTATTCTAAATTTTTTAGTTTCAGCTTCTTCATTTTCTATTTCTACCCAGGCGCCAAAAAATACTTTTCCGTCTTGCACTGGAGAGTAATCAATAATTTTTAAATCAGGGATTCGCTTACGCAAGTAGCGTACGCGACGATCTATTTGACGAAGTAATCGTTTATTGTATTGATAATCAGCGTTTTCAGAGCGATCTCCTAAGCTTGCTGCCCAACTCACTATTTTTGTAACTTCTGGACGTTTTACGTTCCATAATTGGTCGTGTTCTTGTTGCAGTTGTAAGTAGCCTTCGCGGGTAACTAAATTTGTTTTCACGGTATATTCTTCTCAAACTCTAATATTGGGCACGGTATTAAAATTAGTGAAACTTGTCGAGTTTAAAATTTATAGCGTGGTAATAAGTGTTTTTGAAATGTTCAGTAACAATCTAAGCGGGTAATTAGTTTTTGATTATTAAGTTTTTCATTTATATTAACTATTAACTGGATATAAAAAATAAGAAATATAAAAATGGGACACGAAACCACAAAAGTATTAGTTGTTGATGACGATATGCGTTTACGTAGCTTGCTCGAGCGTTACTTAGTCGAGCAAGGTTTTATTGTTAGAACAGCAGGAAACTCGGAGCAAATGGATAGACTTCTTGAGCGTGAAAACTTTCACTTAATGGTTCTCGATTTAATGCTTCCTGGCGAAGATGGCTTGTCTATTTGTCGTAGGTTACGTCAAAAAGAAAACGAAATTCCTATCGTTATGTTAACTGCAAAAGGTGACGAGGTTGACCGTATTATTGGTTTAGAACTAGGTGCAGATGATTACATTCCTAAACCATTTAATCCTCGGGAGTTATTGGCCCGCATTAAAGCTATTTTACGCCGCCGCGCAAAAGAAGTGCCTGGTGCGCCAGCTGCTGAAGAAAACTTAATCGCTTTTGGTAAATTTACCCTTAACTTAGCAACACGCGAAATGAGTGAGGGTGAAAAAGTTATTTCACTGACTAGTGGGGAGTTTGCCGTACTTAAAGCACTTGTATCGCACCCTCGAGAGCCGCTTAGTCGCGACAAGTTAATGAACTTAGCACGTGGACGTGACTACAGTGCTCTTGAGCGAAGCATTGATGTACAAGTATCTCGATTACGCCGCATGATTGAAATAGATGCTGCTAATCCACGGTATATTCAAACCGTATGGGGTTTGGGTTATGTGTTTGTTCCTGACGGTGAAAAGTAACTTATATGGGATTTTTTCCGCGTAGTGCGTTTGGAAAAACTGTTTTTTTGGTAGCTGCTTTATTACTTATAAATCAAATAGTGTCTTACGTTACAGTAAGCTTATACGTTGTAAAGCCGACTATTGAGCAAGTTAATTTAATGCTAGCTAAGCAAATAAAAACGGTATTTATTGACTGGGAAGATGGCGTAGAGATAAACGATGAGATTTCAGAAAAGTTTTTTGAAATAACAGGTATTGAAGTAATGACCCAGCGTGAAGCTATGCGTAGTGGGCTTGGGCAAACTCGTGAATACTCAGGATTATCGCGAAGTATGTCTGAGCAATTAGGTGGTTTTTCACGGGTACGTATTAGCCAAACAGGCCCGCTTATATATTGGGTAGAAGCACCACAAGCACCAGGTTATTGGGTAAAGGTACCGTTAACCGGCTTTAAAGAAAATAACTTAGAGTTTTTAACTTTTTACTTATCAAGTATCGGTTTTTTAAGTGTGCTGGGTGGGTGGTTATTTGCAAGGCATCTCAACAGACCATTAAAAGCGTTGCAACAAGCCGCAGTAAAAGTAGGTAAAGGTGACTTTACCACTAAGTTAGCAGAAGAAGGTTCAACAGAAGTAATTGCGGTAACACGTGCATTTAATCAAATGTCGCGCGGTATTGCGGCACTTGAAAATGACCGCCGTTTATTAATGGCTGGNCTGGTGTGTCTCATGATTTACGTACACCGCTTACACGTATTCGTTTAGCTACCGAAATGATGGCTGATACAGATGACTACTTACGTGAAGGCATTATTTACGATATAGAAGACATGAACGGCATTATTGATCAGTTCATTGAGTATTTACGGCACCACAAGCGTGAAGAGGTAATCTGTGAAGATATAAATGGCTTAATAGCCGAAGTTGTACATTCAGAGCTACAGCATCAGCGTTTAATTACTTTTAAGAGTAATCCGAACATAACTAATATTCCGCTAAGTATAGTGGCTATCAAGCGTGTTATAACGAATATGATAGGAAACGCGCGGCGTTATTCAGAGGGTGATATTGAAGTACTTAGTTACTACAACTCTAATAAAAAGTACGTGGTTGTTGAAGTAAAAGATAATGGCCCTGGCATTCCTGAGAGTGAATTAGAGTCTGTGTTTGAACCATTTAAGCAAGGTGATGCAGCGCGCGGCAGTGAAGGTAGTGGGTTAGGGCTCGCTATTATTAAACGCATTATTGATATGCACGATGGTAAAGTGAAGCTTTCTAATCGACCGGAAGGCGGCTTAAGCGCAAAGGTTTATTTACCAATTAAAATTAGCAGTTAATATAAAAGCCATCGTTGACTAAATTTACGGATGGCTTTTTTTTTTATAAAATAAATATAATTTATATATTAAAGAGCTTTGAAGCGAATCGCGGTGCCGCCACTGGTGGCGAGATTAAGCGTTAGTTTATCGCTTGCAGTTACAATACGCTTCTCAATAGTTAGATCGTATGGATTATTTTTCCATTCTGCATTTTTACCATCTTTATAAATTTGCGCTTCAAACTTCTTCCCTTGTTCTAAAAAGTCTAGTTTCACCTCAATAGCACGTGCTTTTTCGTCGGTAACTGCACCTAAGTACCAATCATTTCCTGTATATTTATTACTTTTACGCTCTTTGCGTGCAAATACAATAAAGTCGCCTACTTCGCCATCAAGAGCAATACTTTGCTGCCAATCTGTTGGTACGTCTTGAATGAATTGAAACGCATCGGGCTTAGCCAAATAGTTTTTAGGTAAGTCGGCAGCCATTTGAATTGGGCTATACAAAACAACATAAAGTGCGAGTTGTTTGGCGAGTGTGGTTTGTGGGCGGTTTGTATCGCCTCCTAAACCATTAAAGCTCATATCAAAAATACCTGGCGTAAAGTCCATTGGTCCTGCAAGCATGCGGGTAAAAGCAAGCATTGGTACATGCTCTGGTGGGTTAGGTGGTGAACCCCATGCATTGTATTCTTGTCCGCGTGCACCTTCGCGCGCAATCCAGTTTGGATAAGTACGGCGCAGGCCTGTATCTTTAATTGGCTCGTGAGTATTAATGCTAATTTTATGTTTAGCTGCAAGTTTTACGTTATAAAGGTATTCGTTAACCATAAACTGGCCGTCATGCCATTCGTGGCGAGCAATACCGTTTTTGTCTATACGTTTTATATTTCCGCCATCGGCTACATAACCTGTTTTTACTTGGCTTACGTTTGATTTTTCGTAAAGAGCAAAAGCACCTTCCATTTGGTCACGGTAGTTGCTTACATTACCTGATGTTTCGTGATGACCAATGAGTTGTACGCCTTTTTCTTTGCCGTATTGAGTAAGCGCTGCTATATCAAAGTCGTCGTACGGTTTGGTAAAGTTAAATACATCGCCATTAAAATACCAATCGCCATCCCAGCCAATATTCCAGCCTTCAACGAGTACGCCATCAAAACCATACTGCGCTGCAAAATCCATATAGTATTTTGTGGTTTGCGTAGTGGCGCCGTGTTTTTTACCGCTACCCCAAGTTTGCGTGTTTATATGCATACCCCACCAAATACCCACGTATTTGCCAGGCTTAACCCACGACACGTCACCGAGTTCATTAGGCTCGTTTAGGTTTAGTATTATATCTGAATTAACTAAGCCAACAGCGCTGTCGGCTATTTGAATGGTGCGCCATGGTGTTTTAAAAGCACCTTGTTTTTTAACGGCAACACCATCTGACCACGGCGTTAAATCGGCAGTGAACGTACCAGAGCGACGCTGATTTAGCACCATGCCTGCATAATCAACAAGTGCGGCTTCATGAATACTAATATGAGTACCGTCACTTGTTTTAAACGTAAATGGTGTGTGAGCTAGTGAAGCTTCGTTAAGTGGAGTGGTGTTGTAAACATATTCGTAGCGGTTCCAGCCACGAGCAGGTATCCACCATGCTGTTGCATTATGGCTATTGTTTATTGCAAATTCAGTCAACTCTTTGGTTATTTCTGTATGTTCGAACCCGGCTTGTTGTGGTACTTCGTACCTAAAACCTACACCACTATCAAATGCTTTAAATCGAATTGTGTAGGTGCCTTTATTTGGCTCGTTTTTTGTAAAGGTAACGGCTACTTCGTTATATTCGTCAACAACGTTTTGGCGCTCGCCCCAGGGTTGTTGCCACTGTGTATTAACGCTTTGTTGTTCAATGCTTTTAATTTTAAAACTGTCGCTAAAGGCCGCTTGTGTTTTAAATTCAAACCCCAGTAAAGATTTGTTTATAACCGCTTTGTTTTTAAATTTTATTGCGTAGCTAGGCGTGTTGGTTTCGTCAGAGATGCTTACTGTTATTTGTGTGTCTGGCGATTTTAGCTCTACGGTTTGTCCGTAGCTATTACTAGCAAAGGCTAAAAGCACAAGTGCTGGTATTCTCATGGTGTGTCCTTAGATGAGTCGGTGGTGACATCTAAGGATAATGACTGTTGATGATTAATACGACTGCTTACATACGTATTCAATGTTTTAAAAAATAGAAAGAATTTGGTGGCTTAATCGGTCTATAATGTAAATAAATTGATAATAGCGACAAGAAAATGATAAAAAGCTTACTTTATGTATTTTTACTAAGTGTTAGTACTGGAGTTTTTGCAGCAAATATTACAATTAAAAATGCTAATAATGACCCATTACCTAATGCTGTTGTATGGCTAACTGCAGGAGACCCCTCTAGCGTTATTCCTCCTGAAGCACCTTATGCGATGACCCAGCAAAATCGAGAATTTAAGCCACGTATTTTAGTTGTCCCACAAAATGCAAAGGTAGAGTTTCCGAATGCGGACTCAATCATGCATCATGTTTATTCATTTTCTAAAGCCAAAACGTTCGAATTAAAGCTATATAAGGAGCACCCAAAAGCGCCCATTACTTTTGATCAAACGGGTGTTGTTGAGCTTGGCTGTAATATTCATGATTGGATGTTAGGTTATATAGTGGTGGTTGATAGCACTATTTTTGCGATTACAGATGAAGCCGGAAAAGTTGATTTAACAGCGATGGCAGGCGAGTACACACTTAGCGTATGGCACTCAGGGTTTGGTGATATAAGTAATGTTGAATCTGAAGTGGTATCTGTAAGCTCAAAACCGCTTACCTACAAAATTAAGCAAACTATAACCGAGCAAATTGATTTTGCTACGGATGAATTTGATGACTATTAATAACTTGCTAAAGCTGACTTTTTTAAGTTGTATTGTACTTTTTAGTAATACGCTGAGCGCACAAGTAAGAGGTTTATTGCAAGTTAGGGCTGTACAAGGCGATGACATACTGAGCTGGCAAGAAGGTGGCGTTGGATTGTATCGGCATGATAGTAAAAGCGATGAGCTTATTTTATCGCAAGGTATTTTAGATTTTAATATAGATTTAGCATCTAACTGGTCGGCTCATGGGGTGTTAAATCTTAATCAGGCTCCTGATGTTGGCTTAGGTTTTACGCAAGCTTATGTAAAGTATCAACCGCTATCTAATAGCAACTATAAATGGCATGTGCGTGTAGGGGGCTTTTACCCACTTATGTCTTTAGAAAATCCAGACATAGGTTGGACTTCTCCTTATAACTATACAAACTCAGCTATTAATAGCTGGATAGGAGAGGAGTTACGTACTGTTGGCGCTGAGGTAACTATTAAGCGCTCAGCTAAACGTTTCAACAGCGCACATAGCTTTAGCTTTGTAGGCGCTACATTTAAAGGCAATGACCCTGCGGGTACCTTACTCGCGTGGCGTGGTTTTGCACTACACGATAGGCAAACAACATTTAACGAAGGTGTTAAATTTGCACCTGTCGCGTCATTAAATGAATACGCGCTACGCTGGCAAGCTAATCAAGTTTTACCGTTTGAAGAAGTCGACGGTCGCTTTGGTTATTATGCCGGTGTGCATTGGGATTACTTAAAAAAGTCACAATTTCGAATTTATTATTACAACAACAATGGCGACCCAACTAAGCTTAATATTAGTTCGGGGCAGTATGCATGGGATACCCGTTTTACTAGTGCTGCTTGGTTATATAAGTTTAATAATAAAACACGCTTTATAGCACAAGTGTTAAATGGTAAAACCGAGATGGGTGATAATAAACTAATAGATAATGCATTTTATAGTCACTATTTAATGCTGAGCCATAAAGAAGGTAAAAACAGAGTTTCGTTACGTTACGACTATTTTGAAGTAACCGATAACGACATTACTCCATATGACCCTAATACTAGCCATGGCGAGGGGGTAACGGCCACGTGGCGTTACAATATTAATAAAAAGGTTCAGGTAGGAGTTGAAGCTTCTGCGCTTAAAAGCTTTGCTGAAAATAGAGCCGCAATAGGTTTTAATCAACGTACTTCGCAACAACAAGTAATGATAAACGCTCAGTGGCGTTTTTAAAGTATAAAAAAGGGAGCGTTTAAACGCTCCCTTTTTAGTTTTACAAATTATGTAAATTACTTTTTATCGAATGCGCGTTTCATATAGTTAGGTGTAGCGAGTGCACCATGGTGAATACCGTTGTTGTAGTATTCGCTATGTTGCGCAATATTTGCAGCTGCATCTTCTCTAAAACCGTCAAATGCTTGTGATTTACGTGCAAGTGTTACCGACCATAAACCGCTTGGGTAAATTGGCTGCGGGAATGGCAATGTTTGTAAATCGTTAAAGCCTACGCTTAACATAGCTTCGCGCATTTCAACTAATAATGGCATATGCATAAGTGGCGATTCACTTTGCTGTACTAAAATACCACCTGGGCGCAGTGCATCTAAACAGCTAGTGTAAAACGCATGGTTAAATAAACCTTCCCCAGGACCTACTGGATCTGTGCCATCAACAATAACAACGTCAATAGATTCGCCAGCTGCTTCGCGCATGTATTTAATGCCATCGTCAAACATAACCGTTGCACGAGGATCGTTATTAGATTCGCAAAGTTCTGGGAAGTATTTTAACGACATTTGCGTTACTACTTCGTCTATATCTATTTGCGTCACAGTTTCTACGCCTGGGTGTTTTAACACTTCACGTAATGTACCGCAGTCGCCGCCGCCAATAATAACCACGTTTTTAGGGTTTGGGTGCGCTAAAAGTGCAGGATGGCTGATCATCTCATGATAAAAGAAGTTTTCTCGGGTTGTAACCATAGTACACCCGTCGATGATCATTAAATTACCAAAGTCTGTGGTTTCAAACATTTCTACCTTTTGAAAAGGAGATTGTTTTTCATCTAACTTTTTATTAATACGTAATGAAAATGCGCTGCCATCGCGGTCGCTAATTTCAGTAAACCACTTACTTTGATCTAAATTTGCCATAGTTACTATTACACTTTTTAGGTTGAGTATGAAAAAGGGGCAATTTTGCCAGTGCTTGGCGTATTGCTCAATGACATTTTAACTGATTTGACGAATAAAGTTAGTTAGGAGTGAGTGAAAGTTCAATTTTTGTTAGCCTAGTGGATAGTGACGTATTAAAATGCGCCTTTATACCTAATTGACTAAAGAAGAGTTGCCATGACCTGGGGTTTAGAAACAGCACGCGCTACTTATAACGTTGCTCATTGGAGCGATGGTTATTTTGATATTAACGCACAAGGCGAACTGGTGGCTTACCCAGATGGCGACCAAACAAAAGCCGCAATTTCTTTAACGCAATTAACTGAGCAGTTTAAACAACAAGGTTTAACGTTGCCGGTTTTAGTGCGCTTTACCGATATTTTAAAAAATCGTGTAGACACGCTTACTAATGCATTTACTCAAGCACGAGCAAATCGTGAATATAACGGTAAATACACCTGTGTTTATCCAATTAAAGTAAATCAGCAGCGCTCTGTTGTGAGTAAATTATTAGCGCATCCAAGTGGGCTTGTAGGCTTAGAAGCCGGCTCAAAGCCAGAGCTTATGGCTATTTTGGGTGTAGCAAAAGAGCCAATCACTATTGTGTGTAACGGCTATAAAGACAGTGAGTTTTTACGCTTAGCATGTATTGGTCAAGCAATGGGGCACAGTGTAAAAATTGTTGTAGAAAAGCTTTCAGAACTTACCACGCTACTCGAAGAAATCGACAACCTAGGTATTGAGCCAGCTATTGGTATTCGCATTCGCTTAAACTCAGTGGGCAAAGGCAAGTGGCAAAACACGGGTGGCGAAAAAGGCAAGTTTGGTTTAACTGCAGGGCAAGTGCTTAGCGCAGTTGAAGTACTTAAAAAGCATAATAAATTGCACTTAATGCAAATGGTACATTTTCATATTGGTTCTCAAATTGCCAACATTCGTGATATTCACCGTGCTTTGCGTGAATGTGCGCGTCACTTTGCTGAGCTTACTCAATTAGGTGTGCCACTTAACACCGTTGATGTTGGCGGTGGTTTAGGCGTTGATTATGAGGGCTCAGGCTCACGTAGTGCGTGTTCAATGAATTACACCGTTGAAGAATATGCGCGTAATGTAGTAAATGCATTTGCAGAAGTGTGCGATCAACATAACCTTACTCATCCAGCTATTATTACCGAGTCGGGCCGTGCTTTAACCGCGCATCATGCGGTATTAATTACGGATGTTATTGATGTAGAAAAAGCGCCTAATCATTTAAACCCAGAAGCGCCTGTTAAAAACAGTGCATTAGTACTTGATGAAATGTGGCAATGTTTGCAGCGTTTAAATCCGCGTATGGCATTAGAGATTTATCATGATGCTATGCACTTATTTAGCGAAGCGCACGATCAGTACGTGCATGGCTTAGTAAGCATGTTAGAGTGGGCGAAAATAGAGCAGCTTTACTTTACTATTTTACACCGCGTACGTGCATCACTTAGTAATAACGCACGTGCTCACCGTGAAGTACTAGACGATTTAAACGAAAAGCTTGCCGATAAACTCTTTGTTAATTTTTCATTATTTCAGTCGCTGCCTGATGTGTGGGGGATTCAGCAGTTATTTCCTGTTATGCCAATCGAAAACTTAACTCAGCCACTTACTCAGCGCGCGATTATTCAAGATATTACCTGCGATTCTGACGGGCAAATTCGTGAATACGTTGAAGGTGCTGGTATCGAAACTAGCTTACCGATTCCTGAGTATAAACATGGTGAGCAATATCATATTGCCATGTTTATGGTTGGTGCATACCAAGAAATTTTGGGTGATTTACATAACCTATTTGGTGACACCGATTCAGTACATGTAGAGCTTAACGACGATGGTTATGTGTTAACCAATGCTATAAAAGGTGATAGCGTTAAGGATGTATTAAAGTTTGTTGACTATGATAGCGACATTTTAGCGGACAACTTTGCACATCAAATTAATAAACTTGATGTATCTGCACAATGTAAAGAAGGCTATTTAGCTGAGCTTAATGCAGGGCTAGAAGGCTACACCTATTTTGAAGATTAATGGTGTCATCATTAATTATTCTTAATTTAGGTTAATTACGTCACTAAGTATAAGAAAAGCGCAGTAATAGATTACTGCGTTATGTTTAAAGGAAAAGAAGTAATGTCAGTTATCCGCAGTGTATTTAGTATTATTTTTTACACAATAAATACTCTTTTTTGGTTTGTGCCCATTTTCATTTGCGGGCTTATAAAGCTTATTCCTATTAAGCCGCTACAAAAGCTGATGAGCTGGGCGGCCAAGCAATTTGCAACTATTTGGGTTACTTTTAATAGCTTAAACCAAAAGTTATTTACTCCAACTAAACTAAATGTAACAGGGCTTGAAGATCTTAAATTAAAAGATTGGTACTTGGTTATTGCAAATCATCAAAGCTGGGTAGATATTTTAGTGTTACAGCGCGTATTTAATCGCAAAATTCCATTCTTAAATTTCTTTTTAAAGAAAGAGCTTATCTACGTGCCAATTTTAGGTTTATGTTGGTGGGCGCTTGATTTCCCATTTATGACCCGCACTAGCAAAAGCCAGTTAAAAAAGAACCCAAAGCTACGTGGAAAAGATTTAGAAACAACGCGTAAAGCGTGTGAAAAATTTAAAGAAATGCCGGTAAGTGTGGTTAATTTTGTTGAAGGTACTCGTTTTACTGCGCAAAAATATGAGCGTCAAAGCAGTCCGTTCCCACATTTATTAAAACCAAAGGCGGGCGGTATCGCTTTTGTTATGCAAGCAATGGGCGAGCAAATTACTAAAGTAGTTAATGTAACCATCCATTACCCTGATGGCATTCCTACGTTTATGGATTTTGCTGGTGGTAAGGTAAAGAACATTAATATACACGTTGAAGTAAGACCTGTAAGCGAAGAGCTAATTGGTGATTACACGGGTGATTCTGAATTTAGAATACGCTTTCAAAGCGAGTTAAACCGTTTATGGGAAAACAAAGAGCTAACGTTACAAGAGCTTGAGAATAACCATAAATAAAAAGTAATAAACGAGTTACTGATAAGTACTTTAAGTAAATTAAATTATGTATCGCTTATTAGCTGCGATATATGGGTATTTCGTTTATAAAACGGTTAATTAAAACGGTAAAGCATTTAGGCATTATTTTCAAAATATATGAGTGAGTTGTAAGTTACTAAAAATATACAACTCACCAATATTTATAAACAGCATCCCACACATGAACCTAAAATCAGTAAGGAAATTGAATTTCTATGACCAATACACACTTGCAAGAGCTAATTGCTCCTTGGTTTGAAAAAGTACCCGACGCGGATTTTCTTAGCTCTATTACTGCAGTAGCAATTGGGGTCGTGTCGTTATTAGTACTGTATTTATTTACTCGTCGTTTAATGTTGCCTGGCATTCAAAAAATAGTGACGAAGCTTTCTCCTGAGCGTATTGGCGCGCTTTCTCCTATGCTTAATAAGCTAAACAAACGTATTGCAGGAATGCTGTGTTGTGTATTGTTTCTAGCTACATTTGATAGCGTATACCCAGTTAATGAAATTGCAGGAGAAATACTCAAAACGATAGGGCAAGCTTTGCTCATTATTTATGTTGGTTTTATTTTTAGTAGTATCGTGAGTATTGCGGGCACTATTTATAATCAATTAGAGTTTGCACGTGAAGTTCCTATTCAGGGCTTAATTCAGGTTGTTAAGCTAGTCACCTTTATAGTGTGTGCTATTTTAATAGTTAGTATTTTTCTTGAAAAGTCACCTACTTATATACTCTCTGGTTTTGGTGCGATTGCTGCGGTTACGTTATTAGTATTTAAAGACACTATTTTAGGTTTTGTAGCGAGTATTCAAATAGCAGCAAACCGCTTAGTAACCTATGGTGATTGGATTCAAGTAGAAAATTACGGCGCTGATGGCGAAGTAATTGATTTGGGTTTAAACACGGTAAAGGTACGTAACTGGGATAACACTATAACCACTATTCCCACTTATATGTTAGTAGCGGGCTCGTTTAAAAATTGGCGCGGAATGCAAGAGTCGGGCGGTAGACGTATTAAGCGGTCGCTTAATATAGATATGCACAGTATTTGTTTGGTGAGTGACGAATTTAGAAAACAAATTGATGCGGCTATTCCGCTGCATGACTACATTCGAGTGACGACATTACCCGCTCAGGTTTCTAATTTAGGGCTGTTTCGCCGTTATGCGGAAGGCTATTTAAAACAGCACAGTAAAATTAATACGTCGCTTACGTTAATGGTACGAGAGCTACAACCACTAAACCATGGTTTGCCTATTGAGTTTTATTGCTTTAGTGAAGATAAACGCTGGATTTCGTACGAGCACTTACAGGCCGAGATAATGGACCATTTGCTTGCGGTGTTACCGGTGTTTGGTCTTAGGGCATATCAAAGTGTAAGCGGGCAATTAAGCCCACCGAGTGAGCAACAAACAGATAAGCCAACATTTAGAGTGATGGCAAATAGTGTTGCAAAAGACCCACAGCAATAAATAAAGCTAAGAGCCACCAAATAGGTGGCTTTTTAAATCGCAGCCATGCAAATGTAATTATTACTAACGCAACTTGCCAAAGATTATGCACCGCTGATGTCCAAATTGGCGAATACAGTGCAGCCGCTAAAAAACCAACTACTACTGCATTAAGTGCAGCTATTGAACTTGCAAAACGTGGTTTGTTTGCCAAGTTAATCCAACTCTTCTGAAACGCCAGTATAAGTAAAAAACCAGGCATAAATATAAGCAGTGTAGCTATAAAAGCACCTACTAATGGTTGCTCAGTGGTAAGTTGTGCGCCTAAGTAAGTAGCAATAGTAAACATAGGTCCTGGCACTGCCTGTGCACTGGCGTAAGCACTTAAAAATTGATCATCACTCAATGCTGGTACGCCGGCTTGAAGTACTGGTAGTACTACGTGACCACCACCAAACACCATTGCACCTGCTTGGTAAAAAGGCGCAAATAAAGCAAACTCTTGACCAAGCGGAATAAAGCTAACACCAAGTAGAAGCGCAAATAACCCCAGAGCAATCCAGTTAATATTACTTTTTTTGCTACTAATATCTTCCGTGGCTGTACCAAGTTTTAATAAAGGCCATATAGCACCTATTGCTGCAGCAATTATTAAAATAGCGATTTGAGTGCCTAGCATTGGTAATAACACCAAAGCAAGTGTACTCATTACAGCAAGTAGCTTAAGTGCGGTACTTGTACAAAAGCTTTTAGCCATACTAAGCGTTGCATCAGCAACTATAACAACGGCAAATAACTTTAAGCCTGCAATAATAGCAAAGTAAATAGCGTCAAATTGATGAGCACTAACCGCAAGTAGCACCATTATTAAAAACGAAGGCAGAGTAAAGCCTACAAATGCAGCTATACCACCCAGTACACCAGCACGCTCAACGCCAATTGCAAAACTAACTTGGCTAGAGCCAGGACCTGGTAGGGCTTGGCTTAAGCTAATAAGTTGTGCGTAACGCGTGTTAGTAAGCCAATTTAACGAGTCTACAAAGTGGCGTTTAAAGTAACCTAAATGTGCAGCAGGGCCACCAAAGCTCATACACCCTAGTAAAAAAAACTGTCTAAAAATAGCAATTAACATTGAGCCAATATCCTTTGTAAAGTTCATTAAATTGTCACAGGGGAGTATGACATTTTTATTAAAATGGCACATTAGTTTAGGGTATGCTTAACTATCGAGCTAGATGCGTTGCTTTTAACACTCTCTTCATAGTTTGTTCATACATGTATTTGCATACTCTTGCTAAATTCTTAATGAATAGGTATCACCATGACTTTAACTAAATCACTTTTAAGCGTAACCGTAGTAGCTTTGTTGCTTTCTGGTTGCGAAATGAATAACACAGGTAAAGGTGCCGCTATTGGCGCTGCAGCCGGAGGTGTATTAGGTAAGGCTACGGGTAATCATAAAGATAAACGTATTTTTATTGGTGCAGCTATTGGTGCACTTGCTGGCGCAGCTGTTGGCGACTACATGGATAAGCAAGAAGAAGCATTTCGTGATGAGCTAGCAGGTTCGGGTGTTGAAGTAGTACGAGAGGGTGATAACTTACGTTTAGTTATGCCATCAAACATTACTTTTGCAACGGATCAGTCTTATATTTCATCAGGCTTTAACGATACGTTAAACGCGATTGCTAAAGTAATGAACAAGTACGAAAAAACCTACCTTAGTGTAGAAGGGCATACCGATAGTACAGGTAAAGATAGCTACAACATGAACCTATCGCGTGAGCGTGCACAAAGTGTGAAAGACTACTTAGTGAACCAGCAAATTATGGCTACACGAGTTAGTACTATGGGTTATGGCGAAACACGCCCAATTGCGACTAACGATAGTGCAAATGGCCGTGCTCAAAACCGTCGTGTAGAAATCCAAATAGTGCCAAATACCGAAGGTTAGGGTTCTTGAACCTTGCAAATTTAACCTTGAAAGGTCAACAGACCCTAATCCTTATTAAACTGTAATTCACACAGTTTTTGATACAACGGGTTACTTGCTAATAACGCTTGGTGAGTACCTGTTGCTATGATTTCTGCATTTTCCATTACTACAATTACATCTGCATGTTTTACTGTTGCCAGCCTATGGGCAATTATTAACGTTGTTCTGTTTTGCATTAAATGCTCAAGTGCAGCTTGTACATGTTGCTCACTTTGCGCATCCAGCGCGCTGGTGGCTTCATCAAGAAGAAGTATTTCAGGGTCTTTTAATATGGCACGTGCAAGCACAATACGCTGCTTTTGCCCACCCGATAACCTCACACCCTGCTCACCTAAAAAGCTGTTATAACCTTGCGGTAGCTGTTTGATAAATTCATCGGCATGCGCATATTTTGCTGCGGCATAAACTTGCTCGTCGGTTGCATTAGGGTTGCCATAACGAATGTTATGCATTACATCGGAGCTAAATAAAATAGGGTTTTGCGCTACCATGCCCATTTTATTGCGCAGAGTATTAAGCGATAAATCTTTAATGTTTACATCTTTAAATTTAATGGCTCCGCTAGCCGGATCGTAAAATCGCTGTAGTAATTCAAATAACGTTGTTTTACCTGCGCCAGAGGGACCAACAATTGCCACTGTTTGACCTTGCTCAATCGTTAAGTTTATTTTATTAAGCGCACTCACGTCTGGACGAGAAGGATAGTTAAAGCTTGTATTTTCAAGCGTAATAGCAGGGCTGTTAATGTTTTGCAGTAAGTTATCGTCTTGTGGATCTAATGGGTTTTCTATCTCACTTTTAACAGCAAGTAACTCAAGTAACCTTGCCGCAGCACCAGCTGCACGTTGTAGTTCGCCATATACTTCAGCAACGGTTGCCACCGACATTGCAACCATAATAGCGTAAAACACAAACGCACCTAACTCACCACCTGTCATGGTGCCTGCAAGTACGTCGTTACCACCTACCCATAACATAGCGCTAATAGCACTAAAGGTTAAAAAAATCACCACAGCTATTAAAAATGAACGTTGCTTAATACGTTTTTTAGCAACGTTAAAGGCTTTTTCGGTCTCAAGTGCAAAGGCATGTTGTTCTTGTTCTTCATGGCTATAGCTTTGCACTACTTTGATGTTTTGTATGATTTCTCCGGCATAGGTACTTATGTCGGCAATGGCATCTTGGCTAGAGCTTGCTAGTTTGCGTACCTTGCGACCAAATATCATCATAGGAACAAGTACCAGCGGTACACAGGCTACAACCACTAAAGTAAGTTTTAAATTAGTAAATAGCAGCATAGCTAAGCCACCAATCAACATAAGTACACTGCGCAGCGCCATAGAAAATGATGAGCCGATAATTGATTGCAGTAATGTGGTGTCGGTGGTTAAACGCGACATAAGTTCGCCACTGCGGTTTTCTTCAAAGTAGCTAGGGTGTAGCGTTACAATGCGATTAAACACTGCTTTTCTAATATCGTTACTTACCCGCTCGCCAATCCACGACATTAAATAAAAACGGCTAAAGGTACCTATCGCTAATAAGCTGATTAAACCAATGAGTACCAGCACAGCTTGCTGTAATTGATCTTTAGAGCCTGCAATAAACCCATGATCAATAACAAACTTAACACCTTGCCCCAACGACAAATTAACACCCGCAGTCACTAACAGTGCAGCTAGCGCAGCTACTACCATCCATTTGTAAGGTTTTATAAAAGCAAAAACAGGTAATAAGCTGCTAAAAGCTGCTTTTTCGGATACAGAGGTGTTTTTTGACATAGTGGATTCTTTTTAAAGGTTAAGGTATAGATATGGCATCATCGGATTAAAAATCAATAGTATTAAATATCATCAATAAGGAATTGTTATGACAACAAAAATAATAAGTGGTGAATTTATAGTGTCTTTAGCGCCAATAGAAGGTTACGTCAAAGGGCAGCAAGGTATTCACTATTACGATTTTGACTACGTGTTTGAAAGTAAGTAAAGCTTGGTATAGGTTTTAGTATTCGAATCTCAACTGTTAAAAATGATAAGTTATAAGGAAAAAAATGACATTAGCAGCGTGGTTTAGTTTAGTAGTTGTATGCATGATGGGTGCAATGTCGCCAGGTCCAAGCCTTGCAGTTGTGTTAAAGCATACAATGAGTGGCGGAATGAAAAGCGGTATGCTTGCTGCGCTTAGTCATGGCGTGGGTGTTGGGCTTTATGCGGCAGCTTCGTTACTTGGTTTAGGGACATTGATGGCTCAATTTCCAACGGTATACCAAGTCCTTGTATATTTAGGCGCTGGGTATCTAGCCTATTTAGGTTTAAAAATTCTGTTAGCAAAACCCAGTAATGACGAACTGCAAATACAAAAAAGTGAGCTAAGCGCAACCAAAGCGCTGCAAGATGGATTCGCCATTGCGTTTTTAAACCCTAAATTGGCAATTTTCTTTTTAGCGTTGTTTTCGCAATTTATAGACCCGCAAAACCTGACTTTAAGCATTGGCATTATTATGTGCTTAACTGTATTTGTAATTGATACAGGTTGGTATTTGCTAGTTGCAGTACTTACTGATGTTTCAAAAAATCGCTTTGGTTTTACTAAGCAGAACCCATGGCTTGATAAAATACTGGGTGTTGTGTTTATTGCTCTTGCTATAAAAGTCGTTATTAGTTTGTAAGATTGAGTAGAGATTGTTGAAGTTTGCAGAGTGTATTTTTAGTTATATAGATAAAGGATTAAAACAATGACAAAACATATTTTAAAAAGTGCTTCATTCGATTACAAGGTAAAACAATACTGGATGGTTACGGCAACTTTATTTGCAATGTTGGCTCTTATTACTATACCGCTTATACCTATCATTTTACTTATTGTATGGCTGGTGGGTGGGCGAATACTTGCAGCTATGTCGGCTGATTTATTATCGCAAAAGCTGGTAGTTAAACGTGGCATATTATTTAAAGAAGAAAAATCGATTCCGCTTGAAAAAATAACTGATGTTGGATTAAGCCAGGGCCCACTAATGCGCCTTTTTGGGTTATATCGTTTAAGCTTTGAAACGGCAGGGCAGTCAGGAAATGGCGCTTTAGTGTCTTTGCTTGGTGTAGTTAATGCGAGTGAGTTTAGAGAGGCGATACTTGAGCAAAAAAATATATTGGCTAACCAAGGTAAAACTTCGCAGCAGCCGACAGAGCAAAGTGAGAAAGAGCTACTAAGAGCACTTACTTATAGCGTTAAAAATATTGAACAAATGTTACTTGTTTTGCTTGATGAAAAGCAGCAAAAGTAATTTACCCTCAAATATAACGAATGCTCTGCTGAGAAGGATATTTTTATGAATACGGATGTCGAAAGTGTATTTAATAATTATTCTGAGGTAATTAAAAGTACACTCATAAAATTACGGGAATTAATTTATATCGTGGCGAAAGAGCAAAACTTGGGAGCTGTTGAAGAGTCAATAAAGTGGGGAGAGCCAAGTTATAACACAATAAATGGCAGCCCCATTCGCGTGGGCTTTAAGGGCTCATCGTGTTATTTATTTTTTCATTGCCAA
Source organism: Pseudoalteromonas sp. TB64 (assembly GCF_000498095.1). Classification (GTDB taxonomy): domain Bacteria; phylum Pseudomonadota; class Gammaproteobacteria; order Enterobacterales; family Alteromonadaceae; genus Pseudoalteromonas. Next base: position 21,491 of record NZ_AUTQ01000085.1, on the reverse strand, counting down.
TCAAAGCTAGTAAGCACATTTAGAGAATTATACTCTCATAATCTTACCTTTGAAGGAAATAGAGCAATTGTGTTAAATAGTGAAAAGCCATTACCAGAGTACCCACTTAAAGCGTGTATTAAATTAGCACTGACTTATCACAGCGTTAAACACCTACCTTTGTTAGGTGCATAACTGCATGCACTTAAGTAGATACTTAAAACACACTACATATTTGGTTTGCGTCACAGGTAATAACAGTCACGTTTTCGTAGCCAACACGCGTTAACGCTTCAGCGCCAAGTGTTGCGCGTGCACCGCTTGCGCAGTGCACGTAAATAGGGCGTGCTGCGTCTTTTTCTATTTCCATTAGTTTCATCTCGAGCAATCCGCGCGGAATATTTATTGCTCCTACAGCTGCATTTGTTGCGTGTTCTGCTGGCTCACGGACATCAATAAGTAAGCCTTTATTTTTTTGAAGCTCGATCTTTGCTTGCGCTGCGTCAATACGGCGTTGGTTAGGTGTGATAATTTTTAGTAAGTCAGGGATCGATGTAAGCATTAGTCTGTAAATCCTCTTTTTCGTAAAAAAGACATTAAAGGGCACCACTTGGTATAAGCAGATTGAATTAAGTTAATACCTATAAATAACGTTAAAAACTGAAAGTTACTATGTACAAAGTAACTTAATAATACAGATACTGCTACAGCACTTCCGCCGATTAATAAAATTGCATCGCTAATTTTCATTGGTCACCTTAACATTAGTAAACTCTAATGTTAATTATATTAGAACTTACTAATGTAAAAGTCTATACTTAAAAAGGTCAAAAAAGAGAAATAACAAAATGAATATTGAACAACTAGCTGTCAACGCAGAGCAAGCCGAACAGTTTTTAAAATTAATGGCTAACAAAAATCGCTTAATGATTTTATGTAGTTTATTACAAGGCGAGCAAAGTGTAGGTGAGCTAAATAAAAATGTACCTTTAGCACAGTCGGCGCTATCTCAGCATTTAGCAAGTTTACGCAAGGCAGATATGGTTGTTACTCGCCGAGAAGGGCATACTATTTATTACTCGTTGACCGACCCAAAAGTTGAGTCGATCATTGCTTTGTTATATGAATGGTTTTGCCGACAAGAAAATACTAAATAAAAGTAGCTATTTCATCGAGTGATTTTTTATCGAGTGCATGAGCAGGTATTGTTGCATCATCACTTGGGTAACCTGCAATAAGTAGCATATACGGGCGTTCGTTATCTCTATCGCGGCCACATATGTCGGTTAAAAAGCTCATTGGTTTTGGAGTATGAGTAAGGGTTGCCAAACCTGAACGGTGCAAAGCTTGAATTAAAAAGCCGGTAGCTAAGCCAACAGACTCATGCACATAATAATTCGTATTTTTATCATCGGTGCTTACGCCCCCCTTTTTTTGACTAAATACAGCTATAAGCCAAGGTGCATGCTCTAAATAAGGTTTATTGGCGTCGGTACCTAACGGCTTTAGCGCATCTAACCATTCTTCACCTGCTCTGCCTTCGTAAAAAGAACGCTCTAATTTTTCTGCGGCTTCTCTTATTTGTTTTTTTACATCGCTACTGTTTATAGCCACAAAATGCCAAGGCTGATGATTCGCTCCACTTGGTGCTGTACCTGCTGCCTTTATACATGCCTTAATAATATTTTTTGGTACTGGGCGATCGCTAAAGCTACGAATACTATGACGGCGTTGGCTGGTGGTTAAAAACTCGTTAGCGCGATTTAGCATTTCGTCGTGTGGGTATTCTATAAAGTCGTTTAATGGCTGGCTTTGGTGATCTTGCATGGCTTTTCGCTTCTTATAAAAAGTATATGTGGTTTTTATACCGAGTGAATACAGTGCAGGCAAGTGTTATGAGTTTAAATTATGTTTATTTGTTGTTACAAATTTAACTAACAAGTAACTTATGTTCCTGTTTTTCTTGTGATATAAAACATTATAAAAATAATTACTCATATTCAAGGAAGTAAAAATGCTATCAATAACTGGGTTATCTAAAACCTACGATAACGGCGTACATGCACTACAAGGTGTTGATTTATCTATCGGTAAAGGGATGTTTGGATTGCTTGGGCCAAATGGCGCAGGTAAATCATCGCTTATGCGTACCATTGCAACACTGCAGTCGGCTGATTCAGGTTCAATTACTTTTGATGGCATTGATGTATTTAAAGACCCACAGGCACTGCGCCAACGCTTAGGTTACTTACCACAAGATTTTGGTGTGTACCCACGTGTTAGTGCTTACGACTTACTGGACCATATGGCTGTTTTAAAGGGAATTCATAATAAAGTAGAGCGTAAAGAGTCGGTTGAAGGATTACTTGCGCACACTAATTTATATCAACATCGCTCAAAAGCGGTCAGTGGCTTTTCGGGGGGTATGCGCCAGCGTTTTGGTATTGCACAGGCATTACTGGGTGACCCTGATTTACTAATAGTTGATGAGCCAACAGCGGGGCTAGATCCTGAAGAGCGTAATCGTTTTCATAACTTATTAGTAAGCTTAGGTGAGCAAAAAGTAGTTATATTATCGACCCACATCGTTGAAGATGTAGCAGAGCTTTGCCCAAACATGGCGGTGTTGGCTGGCGGTAAGATTTTACTAGAAGGTAACCCAATAGCGCTTACCGATAAGCTCCAAGGCCAAATTTGGCGCAAAGCCATGAGCCAAGAAGAGGCGCAAGAACTTGAGCCACAATTACCGGTTATTTCTAAGCGCTTATTTGCAGGGAAAACCATATTACATGTATTAGCCGAGCAAGCCCCACAAGGGTTTGAAGCAAGTAATGCAAATTTAGAAGATGTGTATTTTTCTACTCTGCTTAATCATCGTAATAGCCAAGTAGCATAAGGAGGCGTTATGTTTTTTAATATGCTCGCGTTTGAGCTGCGCTACTTTGTGCGTCAGCCTTCGTTCTATGTCACCTCGTTAATCTTTTTTTTGATGGCGTTTTTTATAAGCTCTAGCAGTAAATTTCCACTTGGTGGGGCGAATGTTCATATGAACTCGCCTTTCTCGATTATGCTTTTAACCGTTACATTTTGTACGTTTGCGATGTTTTTAGTGGTTAACTTTGTTGCCAGCTCTGCTATTCGCAACAGTGAAAGCAAAATGGATGAGCTGGTTTTTAGTAAGCCTGTTAATCCTGTGCCTTATGAAGCAGGGCGTTTTTTTGGTTCTTACTTAGTTGTACTTATTGTGTTTTTAAGCGTGCCATTGGGTGTGTTTTTAGGGTCGCAATTTGGTTTATTGGTTGGCTGGCTCGATAGCGAATTGGTAGGTCCTAATAAGCTAATGTACTACGCTGCGCCTTATCTTTATTTAGCAGTGCCAAGTTTACTGGTGCTTTCGGCTATTTTTAATAGTGTAGCGGTCTATTTTAAAACCATGATGTCGGTTTATGTAGCAGCTGTTGTGATTTTTATAGCCTATCAAATTGCCGGCGTTTACTTTGATGATTTAGCATTTAGAAATATTGTTGTTTACGCCGACCCATTTGGCTCTGGTTCGTTAATTGATTTAACACGTTATTGGACTGTAAATGATAAAAACACAGAAGTGCTAACGCTCACAGGTGACCTTTTAGTTAACCGTATATTGTGGGTGGCAATCAGTGTTGCAATGTTTTTTGGTCTTGGAAAGCTAAGCAACCGCATAGTAATTAAAAAACAGAAGAAGCAATTTAAAGTTTCTGCTTTTGTACAAAATAAACAAGCTGCGCTTATCAGCAGTGCTAAAAATTATAAATCAGCGGGGATTAGTACTAAATCTCAGCTAATAATGCGCAGTATATTTGAACTTAAACAAGTTATATTTAGTGCTCCTTTTATGATTTTAGCGGGTGTAAGTATTGTAACGCTTATGATCCCACTACTTGCTCCTATTGGCGCCTACGGCACTACTAACTGGCCTTTAACTCAGAATATGGTAAATGTTATTAGTGGTATTTCCGGTTTATTTTTGTTTGTTATTATCGCTTTTTATAGTGCTGAGCTTGTATGGCGAGAGCGGCAAAGTGGCATGGGCGATATTGTTGACAGCTTTCCGGTGCATAATAGTGTTTTTTGGGTGTCAAAAATACTGGCTTTAATCGCCGCTATTTCTGGGCTGTTCCTCGTGGGAATGATACTCACAATTACAGTTCAGTTATTTAAAGGTCAATTTAATTTAGAGTTAGGACAGTATTTATTTAGGATTGTTTATTTATCGATTTTACCGTTAATTATGCTGACGGTACTCGCCTTCTTTTTACAGATTATTAGCCCGAATAAATATGTAGGAATGGGCTTGTTTATTTTGTATTACATAGCGCAAACAGTAATGGGTTCTTATGGGTTTGAGCATCATATGTATCATTTTTCGCAAAGCAGTAGCGTACCGTATTCTGATATAAATGGTTATGGGCACTTCTTACAAGCTGCGCATTGGTACACATTATATTGGGGTGCGTTAAGTCTTGTTCTAGCGATTGTTGGGTTTGCGTTATGGCATCGTGGTCCTTCACAAACGCTGCGCACACGCCTGTCTATGCTTCGTTATAATATGTCATTAAAAGGGCAAGCGGTTGCGGTTATTAGTGCATTAGTGTTTGTTGGTGCAGGCTACAATATTTATAACAACACAAGAGTTTTGAACGAGTTTACTACGAGCGATGAGCTTCAAGACAAGCAAATAAGTTATGAACAGCAGTTTGCACAATACAAAGACTTAGCACTACCTATGGTGACCGATGTTGACTTAACTGTTGATATTTTTCCAAAAAAGCGTGCTTTAAGTGCTGTGGCAAAAATTAAATTTACCAATACCTCTAACGAGCCAATTACGCGAGTATTAATAAGCTCACNCCTCAACACGCTAAAAGTTGGGATGTAGCTATGGCAGGCGGTAAGATAGTTGAACAATTACCAGCGTTTTATTTAGCATGGTTTGAGTTTGAGCAGCCGCTTATGCCAAACGAAATAAGAGAAGGGCAACTGTCGGTTACTCGCGATCATACAGGCTTTACTGATAAAGACTCTGATACACAATTGGTTGCCAATGGCACTTTTATTAATAATTTGGAACTCCTTCCTAGCTTTGGTTATAACCGTGGTTTACAGGTAGCTGATAAATTTGAGCGCCGTAAGCATGATTTACCTGAGCTTGAACGCGCTCATAAGCTAGAAGACAGCCAGTACTATACACAAAGTGATTTTGGTGCAGCTAATGGGTTTATTAACTTTAAGGCAACGGTAACAACCGACGAGTCGCAATTTGCGATTACCCCAGGGTATTTACAAAGTGAAAGTGTAAAAGACGGGCGCCGCACCTTTGTTTATGAAATGGATGCGCCCATTTTAAACTTTTATGCGGTGCTTTCGGCAGAGCTTGAAAGTAAAAAGGTTGAGCATAATGGGGTAAATATTGAGGTGTACTACCACAAAAATCATGCATGGAATGTCGACCGTATGATTGAGTCAGTACAAGACTCGATAGATTACTTTACACAAGCGTTTGGACCGTATCAGCATAAACAGCTACGTATTATTGAATTTCCTAAGTATCGTTCGTTTGCGCAAAGTTTTGCCAATACAGTGCCATACTCCGAAAGCATAGGGTTTATTACAGACTTAAGGGATGAGAGTAAAATTGACTTACCCTATTATGTTACCGCACATGAGGTAGCGCACCAATGGTGGGGACATCAAGTGTCGGGAGCGAATGTTGAGGGCAGTGCCGTTATTTCAGAAACGCTTTCACAGTATAGTGCGCTTATGGTGCTTGAGAAACGCTTTGGCGCAGAGAAGCTACGTAAGTTTTTAAAATATGAGCTTGATAGGTACTTAATAGGGCGTACAGGGGAAGCTTTTGAAGAAATGCCACTATATAAAACACAGTCGCAACAATATCTTCATTACAATAAAGGATCAGTTGTGATGATGGCGATTTATGATCGTTTAGGTGAAAAACGTTTAAATGATGCACTCAAAGCATTTTTAAATGAATTTCAGTACCAATCAACACCATACCCAACTACGCTTGATTTACTTAGCTATTTAAAACAAGACGCAACGCAAGCAGAACAAAGTTTTATTGACGATCAGTTTAAATATATCACCTTGTATGAGCTTGAGATGAAAGAGGTATCGGTGACAGACAGCGTTGATAGTGATGGCTTTTATACTGTAACACTGAATGTTGAAGCAGCTAAACACCGTGCTGATGGCCAAGGTGAAGAAACTGAGCAGCCGCTCGATGAACTAATTGATATTGTTTTATTCAGCGATGACCCTGAAAACCTACTAGCTGAAGATTTTGTTATTTACTCTAAAAAGCACCAAATAGTGACTGGTACTAATAAGATTGAGCTTAAAGTAAAAGAAAAACCACTGTTTGCGGGGGTTGATCCTTTTGTTAAATTGGTCGATAAGGATAGCACTGATAACTTAGCTAAGTTTTAATTAAGGTTTACAATAACTATTCTAAAGCCGCATTTATGCGGCTTTAGAATGTAATAAGCTATGTGAAAATTACTTAAAAGTTATTTAGAGTAACCGGAGGGTACTAACTACTGTAGCGCAAAGAGGTTGGTATTTATAAAATGGATATGAAGCGCTACTAATATTTTAGGGTTTGGATTGAGCCTAAATAATACAAAGAGACGGGGTTATAAAGTTCTTAAATGAGAAAAGGGCCATAGGCCCTTCGTGTTGCAGCAAGTAACACATTCTTTTTTATAAAGTAAAATCTACAGCGTAGCCAACATATACTTTAATATCAGCAATATCTGTATCAGATACTCCAAAAGTAAAACCATCTTTTGAAATTGATACGCCATAATCAAAAATATTACTATCGCCAATAAAGTCACCTGAATAGTGGCCTACATGTAATGCCATTTCAGTACCATTGCTACCAATTGGAAACGCGTAGTCTGCGTTAAGATATAATGAATCACCAAAGTCAGTACCATCACCGCTTGCATCTGATGTAGCTAAAATTGCAGCACCAAAAGTAAAGCTTTCAATACTGATACTGCCGTAAATTTCAGAAAAATCCGCATCCACTTCAGAAGCTGCATCAGGGTATGCATAGTAAATATAACCAACGTCGTAGCTTACGCTTTCGTTTATAGCACCACCAAAGCCAGCATATAAATCTAGCTCGTAGGTCATTTCATCTGCCCAAGATGCGTTTGAAGCCCAAGTACCTGCATAAAAACCAGATTCATGCGCGTAGTCAATGCCACCAGATACAGCTGCATCGCCATCGGTTTGTTCTTGGCCTCGCCATAAGTAGTTTGATGTTGCAGCTGCATTTGCTGTTACTTCAGCTTGAACTGCTGTTGATGTTAACGATGTTGCCACTATTAATGCTATAGCACTTATTGCAATTGTTGTTTTTAGTTTGAGCATGTTCCATTTCCCGTTATATGATTTTTGCATGCCAAGGCTTTATTATGTATTGCTTTAACCTTTTTGCAGGATGCATTTTTATTGTTTAACTGGGGTAGTAGTAGCACTGTATATGCCAAATTTACTTTATCTAATGAAAAATGGTTGTTTATATTTTAAAAACAGAAGGTTGGCTGTATAAGGTATTAAGAGGATATATGTAGTATAAGAAATCTTCGCACACTGCTGGTGCATAAATTAACCTAGCTGCACCAGAAAAACACAGCTAGGTTAGATTTATTTAGCCAAAAATAGTGCGCATTAGACTAATTGTTTCGTTAACGCCGCGACCTTTTTGAACTTCATTAATGATAGAGTCACGTTTGCTGCGAATATGCTCTGGGATATCGTCAGCTGTAAGAGCACGATCTACTAAAATCTCTGCAGACTCTTTGCCTCTGCGTTGAGTTTTACCAGTAGTTGTTGTGCTACGTTTTGGCTTGCTAAGTAACTTGATATAGTTAGAGTTATCAGGTGTTTTAGCATCCGCATAGTAAAAGAAACATGGTATTAGAGCTTTAATAGCAACTAATTGTTCTTCTAACTCGTTACTTGGTTTAGCCATTTTGTACCATGACATAGCTTGAATACCTTTTACGATATCTTGCCAGTAACGTTCAAAATCACTGTTTTTAAGTTTTGGAACACCAAGGGCACCACATAATGCATCTAGTCGATTATTTGTAATCGGAGTAAATAGATCTGGGCGGCGCATTGCTAACAAGCGAGTTGCAGGAGCAAGTGTTGGTTTTTCATTATTGTCTGTAAACACTTTTGAATAAGCCGCAACAAATTGTTGGTATTCGTACTGCGTTATATCACCTTCAAGCGGGATGTTTGCAAGAGCAGCATCAAAATCACCTGGTAAATCGGCAAGCATTTGATGAAAACCTTTAGCGCTCTTCGTAGATGCAAACCATTCAACATCAAAGTTGTAAGTACTTGGGTCAAGTGATGCCATGTGCTTACCACTAAATGCTAGTAAGTCTTCAGGGATCATATCTTTAAGTGACTGCTCACGAATGCTTTTGATATAGCTTACTAAACGAAGTTGCTCGTCAAGGGCAATAACGTCTTTATGCTGTTCAACAAATACGCTTACTACAGGCCAAGGGGCTACGCGTAATGTTTTAACCTGTAAAAAACTAATAGCCGAAATAAGCTGGTCATGTAGTTTTTTTAGTACAGGTAATTGTTGCGGTTCTAGTAAATCGTAGTTCATACGATCTCTACTTGCATTAAGTAGTTCATAGCACCAAGGTAAAAAATCATCAGGGTGGTTTTCTACTTTCACGGCCATAAGGTTAAGGCTTAACTCTGAAGATTGCTTCAGAATGTTCTGATAGATTTGATTTTCTTGTTCGCCTAGCGTCATTTTTGACGGTGAAATTAGCAGTGTTTTCATGCCTTGTAGAATCTCCGGATTAGATATATATTTTTTTGCTGGTCTATTTTAGCGCAATTACAACAATAACAACAGCGCTGTCCTTCATACGTTGTAATTGAAGTGGCTAAATCGGTACTTTCGCTAATAGAATAACGTTAACACCTTAGTATATATCAATCATTCTCATCTAGCACAAAGAGACTTTCTAAAATATTGAGCTATTTTTAGAGCAATGACCACCGAGGGCGTAAACAGTGATGTTTCTACGGTACTGACTTTTTACGTAGCACATTAATAGCATCTGCTAGTTTTTGCAGTGAAAGCCCTGCCTCTTTTCGATATTTTGCTATGTTATTATTTACGTTGATTCCAACTCTCTACTTTGCCAAATTAGGGGAGCACCATAGAGTAAACTCATAATAGCTAAGTAGAAAGTTACCATGGTGCCTTGGTTATAGGTCAGTAGTTCTTTGTGATACATCAACAGGAAGATGATATGAAGCTAAATAGATTGCCTCATACTAAGCAGTAGCGTAAGCACAACATGTTTATAGGCAATAGTATCTATTGTATTTAAATACTCATTTTTACTAGGTAAGGCGGTGGCTCAACTTCCATATAAAGCCTCCTCTGATCATAAACATAAAAAATGAGCCTAAAAAAGCTGCGCCCCATAGAACAATAAAGGTACTGATGTTTGACTAAGCATCGGGTAACCGCTAATAATTAGTAATGTAATCCGCATGAATATTGAAAAGCATGCATTTTACCTATAAATTTTTGTTTCAGTTTTTATATCGTTTTTCATAATATCAATTCTATAACTTTTGCTAAAGTACACTTTGTAGCCCCTAAGTATCAATGCAACCAAAGGTATCAAAATGTTTCAGGAAATATTCATATAAAAAATGTAAACTGATTTAAGTTACTTTTTTGTAATAACGGCAATGCTTTTAAAGCTAACACTCGCTATGATAAAAACATTATTTGCACGTTTGAAAGGACGATCATGAAAACCATACTTAAAATTGTAGGTGTAATACTTTTACTATGTATAGCACTAATAGTTGCCGCACCGTTTTTAATCCCTACTGATACTATTTTTAATAAAGTGTCTGAACAGGTAGAAAAAACAACTGGGCGCACTCTTACTATTAAAGGTGATAAAACACTTAGCGTATTCCCAGCATTAAAGTTAGAACTTAACGACGTGCATTTTGCAAATATGGAATCAGGTTCGCGCGCCGATATGGCGAGTATGAAACAGCTTGCTGTACACATACCTTGGTTTTCATTATTTGGTGGTGAGTTTAAATTAGATAAGTTTGTTATAAACGAACCAAATATCCTATTAGAAACCGATAAAAATGGTAAAGCTAATTGGCAGTTGTTTGATGCAGTTGCAGAGCAACCTAAAGAGCAAAGCGAATCTGGCGAAGCTATTAAGCTTCCAGATAACTTTGATATTGAGTTAGGTGAGGTTGCTATTTATGGCGGTACATTTACTTATCTAGATGGTCAAACCGGTGCTAAACAACAAATTAGCGATTTAGAACTCGCTATTTTACTTCCATCACTTCGTAAAACATTAGAAGTAAAAGGTGGTATTACTTATATGGAAGAGCGTTTTGAGCTTGATATAAAATTAGATACTCCTGCTAAAGCAATTGAAGGTGCTACTTTTAATGTTAAACAAAGCCTAGATTCTCGTTTAGTTGATTTAACGTTTGAAGGTGATATTGCTAAACAAGGACAAGATATTAAAGGGCAATTGGCACTAAGTGGTGAATCAGTAAAAAATATTGCTACATGGCAGGGGGTGGAGCTTGGTGCTAAAGAAAATGCTTTTAACGCATTTAGTGTGAACGGTAAAATGCACTTAGCAGGTGAGAAGTTTAATTTAGAAGATTTAGTCGCAACGTTAGACGCATTAGAAATAAAAGGTAAAAGCGAGCTAAGCCTAGGCAAACGTTTAGCTGTAAATGCTGATATTGATTTAGGTATGCTTGATTTAAACCCGTACCTACCTGAAGCCGTAGCAAAACAAGAAGAGCCAGTAGAGCAAAATGATAAACCTGCAGAACCAATAGTATGGGATGACACTAAAATTGATCTAAGTGCATTAAATTCACTAGATGCGAATGTAGTTATTCGTTCAAGTGGATTAAAAGCTAATGATATTAAGTTGGGCGCAAATCAATTTACTGTTGCTTTAAAAAATAGCGTTGCAAAACTAAGCCTAGATAGTTTTTCTGCTTATGAAGGGTCAGGTAAAGGCGTTATCAATGTAAACGCACAACAAGTACCTTATAAAATATCAACTAACTTTGACTTAGCTGGAATAGATGCACAGCCATTATTAACGGATGCGGCAGGTTTTGACAAGCTAATGGGTAAAGGGTCTCTAAATTGGAACCTAAACACAACTGGCCAAAGTCAAAAGTCGTTTATTGGTGCGCTTAACGGAAAGCTTGGATTTGAGTTTGCTGATGGAGCTGTAAAAGGTGCGAATATAGCTGAGATGGTTCGTAAAGGTAAGGAACTCATTTCAGGAAACTTTGGTGCTGCATCTGAAGGGCTGGATACCGGGTTTGAAGAATCAGAGCAAACAGATTTCTTTGCACTAACTGGAAGTTTTAACTTTACTAATGGTGTTGGTAAAAACACTGATTTATCACTTATTAGCCCACTCGTTAGAATATCAGGTGAAGGCGATGTTGATTTACCGCAAACAACGGTTAACTACCGTTTAGTTACAGGTATAGTTGGATCGATCGAAGGGCAGGGTACGACAGATGATAGCACCGGTTTTAAAATACCGCTTCGTATAGAGGGTCCTTTCAATGATGTGGGCATTAAACTTGACGTAAGCAATGCGCTTAAAGATGAAGCAAAGCAAAAAGTTGATGAAGCAAAAGAAAAGGCGAAAGACAAAGCAAAAGATAAAATTAAAGACAAATTAAAAGGTTTGTTTGGTTAATTTTATTTATATAAACAAACAAGGCGCTTATATAGCGCCTTGTTTGTTTTGTAACCACCTGTTATTTAGTTACATAGCCGTAATTGCTCAACTTTAATTATCCTCCGCTCTAAATTAATTAAAAAATAACCTATCGCTCCCCCTTCAATGCTGGTACAATTGCCCGCCCTTAAGAGACAACTAGTTTGTTTTTGAGTGGGATTTAATCGAAATGTCTTGATTCGTAAACGAATTTTAGACACGTTGTAATTACTACACCGGAGGTCATTAACATGATCCAAATGCAAACTCAGCTGGAAGTTGCTGATAACAGCGGCGCTCGCAAAGTGCAGTGTATAAAAGTCCTTGGTGGTTCACACCGTCGCTACGCAGCGATTGGCGACATCATTAAAGTTTCTGTAAAAGAAGCTATTCCTCGCGGTAAAGTGAAGAAAGGTGATGTTAAAAACGCGGTAGTTGTGCGTACCAGAAAAGGTGTTCGCCGTCCAGATGGTTCTTTGATCCGTTTTGACAGCAACGCTGCTGTTATCTTAAATGATAACTTACAGCCAATTGGTACACGTATTTTCGGCCCTGTGACTCGCGAACTTCGTAATGATAAGTTCATGAAAATCGTTTCACTAGCCCCAGAAGTACTGTAAGGAGCCAATCATGGCAGCAAAAATACGTCGTGATGACGAAGTAATCGTACTAGCAGGTAAAGACAAAGGTAAGCGCGGAAAAGTGCTTTCAGTTGTTACTGAATCTGGTCGAATCTTTGTCGAAGGCATAAACTTGATCAAGAAACACCAAAAGCCGGTTCCACAATTGAACCAAGCTGGCGGCATTGTTGAGAAAGAAGCATCTATGGATGCATCAAACGTTGCGATCTTCAACTCGGAAACGAGTAAAGCTGATCGTGTAGGTTTCAAGATTGAAGATGGTAAGAAATTACGTATCTTTAAATCTACTGGTAAAACTATCTAATAGTTGGAGTAGAATGATGGCGAAACTGCATGAAGTATATAAAGACAAAGTAGTTGCTGAACTTCAAGAGAAGTTTGGTTTCAGCTCTGTCATGCAAGTCCCTCAGATCGAAAAGATCACATTGAATATGGGCGTGGGCGAAGCCCTAGCTGACAAGAAGATTTTAGATCACGCAGTAGCGGATTTAGCAGCAATCTCTGGTCAGAAACCTCTAATCACTAAAGCACGCAAATCTGTTGCTGGCTTCAAAGTGCGTGAAGGTTACCCGATTGGTTGTAAAGTAACCCTACGCGGCGAGCGTATGTGGGACTTTTTTGAGCGTTTGGTATCAATCGCTATCCCACGTATTCGTGACTTCCGTGGCGTAAGTGCTAAGTCTTTTGATGGACGTGGCAACTACAGCATGGGCGTACGTGAACAAATCATCTTCCCAGAAATCGATTACGATAAAGTAGACCGTGTACGCGGTATGGATATTACTATCACTACTTCTGCGAAATCTGATGAGGAAGGCCGTGCGTTGTTAGAAGCGTTTAACTTCCCATTTAAGAAATAAGGGTAGGGTTATGGCAAAGAATTCTATGAAAGCGCGCGAAGCTAAGCGCACAAAACTAGTTGCTCAATTCGCTGAAAAGCGTACAGCACTAAAAGCTATCATCACTGATGTTAACTCATCTGAAGATGATCGTTGGGACGCGGTACTTAAGCTACAAGCTTTACCACGTGATTCTAGCCCTGTACGTCAACGTAATCGTTGTAACATTACGGGTCGCCCACATGGTTACCTTCGCAAATTCGGCATGAGCCGTATTAAAGTTCGCGAAGCAGCTATGCGCGGTGAAATTCCTGGCCTTAAAAAGGCTAGCTGGTAATAGAATCATGGGAGTAAGACTATGAGCTTGCAAGATCCTATCGCGGATTTGTTTACACGTATCCGTAACGGTCAATCAGCGAAGAAAGTATCTGTAACGATGCCAACTTCAAAGCTGAAAGTAGCATTAGCTAAAGTACTAAAAGACGAAGGTTATATCGTAGACTTCGCTGTTAACAGTGAAGCAAAACCTGAGCTTTCTATCGAGTTGAAGTACTTCGAAGGCAAAGCTGTAATTGAAAATATCCAGCGTGTAAGTCGCCCTGGTTTACGTATCTATAAGAAACGTGACCAATTACCTAAGGTAATGGGTGGTCTTGGTATCGCTATCGTATCAACTTCTAAAGGCCTGATGACAGACCGCACAGCACGTAGTGCTGGTGTTGGTGGTGAAATCATTGGTTTTGTAGCTTAATCGGAGGGGAACTATGTCTCGCATAGCAAAGGCACCAATTACTGTTCCTGCCGGTGTAGAAGTTACATTAAAAGGCCAGGAAATCACAGTTAAAGGCAAAAACGGTGAACTTACTCGTACTATCAACAACGCTGTTGAAGTACAAGTTAATGACAACGTTATTACTACTTTACCTCGTGATGGCGTAGCTAATGCATGGGCTCAAGCAGGTACTGCTCGCGCTCTAATCAACAACATGGTTGTTGGTACGCATGAAGGTTACGAGAAGAAACTTCAGTTAGTAGGCGTGGGTTACCGTGCTGCAGCTAAGGGTAAAACATTAGATTTAACTCTTGGTTTCTCACACCCAGTTAATTTCGCAGTTCCTGAAGGAATTACGATTGAAACTCCAAGCCAAACAGAAGTTCTAGTTAAGGGCGTAGATAAGCAGTTAGTTGGTCAAACAGCTGCTAACATTCGTGCATACCGTAAACCTGAGCCTTATAAAGGTAAGGGTGTTCGTTATTCAGATGAGAATGTACGCCGTAAAGAGGCTAAGAAGAAGTAAGGTAAGACGATGGATAAAAAAACAGCTCGTCTACGTCGTGCTAAACGCACTCGTAGAAATTATATTGAACAAGGCACAACGCGTCTTGTTATCCACCGCACGCCACGTCACATCTACGCTCAAGTTGTAAATGCTGAGGGTAATGTACTGGCTGCTGCTTCTACTGTTGAAAAGGCTATTAGCGAAACAGTTAAAGGCACCGGTAACGTTGAAGCTGCGCAAGCAGTTGGCAAAGCGGTTGCTGAACGTGCGGCTGACAAAGGCATCGAAAAGATTGCTTTTGATCGCAGTGGCTTTAAATATCACGGCCGTGTGAAGGCGCTAGCTGATGCTGCGCGTGANTGAAGCCGGTTTGCAATTCTAGGAGTAGACTATGGCTAACGTAGAAGCAAAGCAACAACAGCCTGATCTAGCTGAAAAGCTAATCGCGGTGAACCGTGTGTCTAAAGTAGTTAAAGGTGGTCGTATCTTTAGCTTTACTGCACTAACTGTAGTTGGTGATGGCGCAGGTAAAGTAGGTTTTGGTTATGGTAAAGCACGTGAAGTTCCAGCTGCTATTCAAAAAGCAATGGAAAAAGCACGTCGCAACATGATCAATGTAGACCTAAATGGCAACACATTACAGCATCCTGTTAAGGGACGTCATGCTGGCTCACTAGTGTTCATGAAACCAGCATCTGAAGGTACTGGTATCATTGCAGGTGGTGCTATGCGTGCAGTACTTGAAGTGACTGGTGTGCAGAACGTACTTTCTAAATGTTACGGTTCTACTAACCCAATCAACGTGGTACGTGCAACGATTTCGGCTCTTGAGAATATGAATTCTCCACAGTCAATCGCTGCAAAACGTGGCCTTCGCGTAGACGAAATACTGGGGTAACCATGGCAAATCAAACTGTAAAAGTAACACAAGTAAAAAGCTCTATCGGTCGTTTACCGAAACATAAAGCTACATTACGCGGTCTTGGTTTACGTCGTATCAACCACACTGTTGAGTTAGAAGACACAGCATGTGTACGTGGTATGATAAACAAGGTTTCTTACATGGTTAAGGTAGAGGGTTAATTCGATGCATTTGAATACACTTTCACCTGCTGCAGGTTCAAAAACTGCCCCTAAACGTGTTGGTCGTGGTATCGGTTCTGGTCTAGGTAAGACTGNCTGGCGGTCGTGGTCACAAAGGTCAAAAATCACGTTCAGGCGGTAAAGTACGCGTTGGTTTCGAAGGCGGTCAAATGCCTATGCAACGTCGTCTACCTAAATTTGGTTTTACTTCTCGCAAATCTTTAGTATCTGCAGAAATAAACCTTTTTGAAATCGCTAAAGTTGAAGGCGATGTGGTAGACCTAAGCGCGTTACAAGCAGCTGGTCTAGTTAAAAAGAACGTTCTTTTCGTTAAAGTTGTTAAATCTGGTGAAGTTTCACGCGCTGTTACAGTTAAAGGTCTTAAAGCCTCTAAAGGTGCACGCGAAGCTATTGAAGCTGCCGGAGGCAAGGTAGAAGACTAAGGAAGTACTAATGGCTAAACCAGGTCAAGATACACAAAGTGCACAAAGTGGACTTTCGGAATTGAAGCGTCGATTACTCTTCGTATTGGGTGCTATCATAATTTACCGTCTAGGTTCATTTGTGCCGATCCCTGGGATTGACGCCGCTGTACTTGCCGATTTCTTCGAGCAACAAAAGGGCACCATTGTTGAGATGTTCAACATGTTTAGCGGTGGTGCGCTTGAGCGAGCTTCAGTGTTAGCACTGGGTATTATGCCGTATATCTCGGCTTCGATTATTACGCAACTATTAACGCATATGTATCCTCCGTTTATAGAGCTTAAGAAAGAAGGTGAGCAAGGGCGTAAAAAAATTAGCCAGTACACACGCTATGGCACGCTTGTGCTAGCTACTATTCAATCTATCGGTATTGCTACTAGCTTACCGGGCATGATGGAGGGGTTAGTTGTTAACCCTGGTATGGGTTTCTACTTCACCGCAGTGGTGAGTTTAGTAACTGGTACTATGTTCCTTATGTGGTTGGGTGAACAAATTACAGAACGTGGTATCGGTAACGGTATCTCAGTTCTAATATTTGTTGGTATTGTAGCTAACTTGCCGTCTGCTATTGGTTCGACAGTCGAAATGGCGCGCCAAGGTGATTTGAATGTTTTTGTACTGTTGATGGTTGCGGTAATCGTATTCGCTGTTACTTATCTTGTAGTGTTTTTTGAACGTGGACAACGTCGTATTGTTGTTAACTACGCTAAACGCCAACAAGGTCGTCAAGTATTTGCTGCTCAAAGCACGCATTTACCACTAAAAGTAAATATGGCGGGTGTTATTCCACCAATCTTCGCTAGCAGTATAATTCTGTTCCCTGGTACAATTGCTAGCTGGTTCGGCCAAGGTGAAGGTCCAGTCGCTGATGTATTACAAGCTGTTGCTACTACGTTGACCCCAGGTCAACCGTTGTACTCACTTGTACTAGCTGCGGCTATTATCTTCTTCTGCTTTTTCTACACAGCGTTGGTTTTCAACCCTCGTGAAACAGCAGATAACCTTAAGAAATCTGGCGCATTTATCCCAGGTATTCGTCCAGGTGAGCAGACATCTAAATACATTGATAAAGTGATGACACGCCTGACATTGGCAGGTGCTTTGTATATAACCTTTATCTGTCTGGTGCCTGAATTCATGACGATGGCGTGGCAAACGCCATTCTACTTCGGCGGTACATCAGTTTTGATTATCGTTGTAGTGATCATGGACTTTATGGCACAAGTACAGACTCACCTGATGTCTCATCAGTATGATTCTGTGCTGAAAAAAGCGAACCTTAAAGGCTACGGTCGATAAGGTCAGTTTACGGAGTTGAGCAATGAAAGTACGTGCTTCCGTTAAGAAAATATGCCGTAACTGTAAAGTTATTAAACGTGCTGGTGTAGTACGCGTAATTTGCAGTGAGCCTAAGCATAAGCAAAGGCAAGGTTAAGTAAACAGCGTGCAGGCTGAGTTTTCTCGGCCTGTGTTTTTAGTAGTAATTTGGTCTTCGTTTGAGTATCCTTACGGGCTTTTCAAACAGATGATTACCAAATTCGAATATAGGAGATGTGTTAGTGGCCCGTATTGCTGGCATTAACGTCCCTGATCATAAACATGCGGTTATTGGTTTAACAGCTATTTATGGCATAGGTAAGACTCGCTCTAAGGCTATCTTAGTAGCGACTGGTATCGCCGAAACCACAAAAATCGGTGAACTTTCAGACGAAATTCTTGACGTACTGCGTGATGCAGTTGGCAAGTACACTGTTGAAGGTGATCTTCGTCGTGAAGTTACTTTAAATATCAAGCGCCTTATGGACCTTGGTTGTTATCGTGGCCTACGTCACCGTCGCTCTTTACCACTACGTGGTCAAAGAACTAAGACTAACGCGCGTACCCGCAAGGGTCCTCGTAAGCCTATTAAGCGATAAGGGGATAGTATTATGGCTAAGACACCAATTCGTCGTAAAAAGGTTAAAAAACAAGTTGCTGATGGTATGGCTCATGTTCATGCGTCTTTCAACAACACTATTGTAACGATTACCGACCGTCAAGGTAATGCACTATCATGGGCTACTGCCGGTGGTTCAGGTTTCCGTGGTTCACGTAAATCTACACCATTTGCTGCTCAGGTTGCTGCAGAGCGTGCAGGTACTGCTGCTCAAGAATACGGTTTAAAAAATCTAGAAGTTTTCATTAAAGGTCCAGGTCCAGGTCGTGAATCTGCTGTACGTGCTTTGAATGCTGCTGGTTACCGTATTACCAACATTACTGACGTGACGCCTATACCACATAATGGTTGTCGTCCACCGAAGAAACGTCGCGTTTAACAATAGGTTAGGAGAAATAACATGGCAAGATATTTGGGCCCTAAGCTCAAGCTGAGTCGTCGTGAAGGTACTGACCTGTTCCTTAAGAGCGGCGTAAGAGCTATCGACTCTAAGTGTAAACTTGAGACTGCACCTGGTCAGCACGGCGCTCGTAAAGGTCGCTTATCTGATTACGGTTTACAATTACGTGAAAAGCAAAAAGTACGTCGTATCTACGGTGTATTAGAAAAGCAATTCCGTAACTATTACAAAGAAGCTGCTCGCCTTAAAGGCAATACAGGTGAAAACTTGTTACAGCTATTAGAGCAACGTTTAGACAATGTTGTATATCGCATGGGTTTTGCTAGCACACGTGCAGAAGCACGCCAGTTAGTAAGCCATAAAGCGATTTTAGTTAATGGTCGTGTTGTGAACATTCCTTCATACGTAATTACACCAGAAGATACTGTTGTAATCCGTGAGAAGTCTAAGACACAAGCACGTATCATCGCTGCTCTAGAGTTGGCTGAGCAACGTGAAAAGCCGACTTGGGTTGAAGTTGACGGTAAGAAATTGGAAGGCAGCTTTAAGCGTCTACCTGAGCGTTCAGATTTGTCTGCGGACATTAATGAACAACTAATCGTCGAACTTTACTCTAAGTAAAGTTAAGAGTTAAGAGAGGATAAAATGCAGGGTTCTGTAACAGAATTTCTAAAACCAAGGTTAGTCGATATCGACGCTATTAACCCAACGCGTTCTAAAATAGTTTTAGAACCATTAGAGCGTGGCTTCGGTCATACTCTGGGTAATGCCTTACGCCGTATATTGCTTTCATCTATGCCTGGATGTGCAGTAACTGAAGTTGAAATCGACGGTGTATTGCATGAGTACAGCGCGAAAGAAGGCGTACAAGAAGACATCATTGAAATACTACTAAACCTAAAGGGCTTAGCAGTAACGTTAGAAGGCAAAGATGAAGTTTTTCTGACCCTGACTAAATCTGGTGTAGGTCCTGTTACTGCGTCTGATATTCAGCACGATGGCGATGTAACAATTGCTAATCCAGATCACGTTATTTGTAATTTAACAACAAATAACAGCGAGATCAGCATGCGTATTCGTGTTGAACGTGGTCGTGGTTATGTGCCTGCATCTAGTCGTTTATCCTCTGATGACGATGAGCGTCCAATTGGTAGATTGTTGCTTGATGCATCATTTAGTCCAGTTGAACGTATTGCGTACTCGGTTGAATCAGCCCGTGTTGAGCAACGTACAGACTTAGACAAGTTAATCATTGATATGGAAACAAACGGCACTTTAGATCCAGAAGAAGCGATCCGCCGTGCGTCTACTATCTTAGCTGAGCAATTAGATGCATTCGTAGATTTACGTGATGTAACTGAGCCAGAAGAGAAAGAAGAGAAGCCAGAATTCGATCCTATTCTACTTCGTCCAGTTGATGATCTTGAACTAACAGTACGCTCAGCAAACTGTTTGAAAGCCGAGCAAATTCAATATATCGGTGATTTAGTTCAACGTACTGAAGTTGAGCTTCTTAAAACGCCTAATCTAGGTAAGAAGTCTCTAACTGAAATTAAAGACGTGCTAGCTTCACGTGGTCTTTCTCTGGGCATGCGCCTAGAAAATTGGCCACCTGCAAGTCTAGCTGAATAATCTAAATCACTATATTAGTTTAGTTAGAAGGATAGGGTCATGCGCCATCGTAAGAGTGGTCGTCAATTAAACCGTAACAGTAGCCATCGTAAAGCGATGTTTAGCAATATGGCAGGTTCTTTGGTGAAACATGAAATCATCAAAACTACTTTGCCTAAAGCGAAAGAGTTACGTCGTGTAATTGAACCTTTAATCACACTGGCTAAGACTGACAGTGTAGCAAATCGCCGTTTAGCGTTTGCTCGCACGCGTGATAAAGAAGTTGTTGGTAAGTTATTCAGTGAAATCGGTCCTCGTAATGCGGATCGTCCAGGTGGTTACACTCGTATTCTTAAGTGTGGCTTCCGTACTGGTGATAATGCACCAATGGCTTATATTGAACTAGTTGGTCGCCCAGCGACTAGCGAAGCAGTTCAAGAAGACGCACAGTCTGCAGAGTAAGTCTTAAAGAAACCTAAAAGCCGAGCCTATGCTCGGCTTTTTACTGCCTAAAATTTATATAATCTTTGGTTATTAATTTAAAACACCCTTCATTTATTACCTGCATATATAGTATTTAGCTTAGCCTGATTCTGGCATATTCCTTTTTTAAATTTATACATCTGCAACCCCAACTTATTCTAGCGATAGATTTTATATGCTCTATAAGTAGTACAGCCCAGTTCTCTAAAGTTTTTAGTATAAGTAAAAGAGTCTCAACTTTTAATGAATAACTCAGAGGAGTTATTTAACGATTAACGTTCTATACTGGATATATGAATTGATTTAAATACAAATAATTTTAATAAATGAACAACGGTGTAAGATTGCGTTTAGATAGTTATAGATACATAAAAACCACAATGAACCTTTATGCATTTCAGATGAGCTTAGTTCCTGAATTAAAGATATAGATTATGCTCAAGCAGAAATTTATTTGAAAATATCATACGAATTTAGAGTTAATAATTATATTTAAGTACTTATCTATTCATTAAAATAAGTAAACTGGCAGTGTTTAGTCCTCTTTTTAAGCATTTAGCTTAAATTCTCACCGAACAGTATATTATTTCAAGTTTTCTTCAAAAAAGGGTTGATCTGTTTTCGGATCTCCCTATAATGCGACCCCACTGAGACGGGAAACGCCAACGCCTAGCGAGGAGCGAACTACTCAGAGAGTTAAATAAAACTTCGGTTTTGAATTATCTAAAAAGAAAGTTTAAAACTAAGTGTTGACTCGAGAAATAAAGGGTGTATTATTCGCATCCCTTGAGACGCTAAAGCGACTCAAAACGTTCTTTAACAATATAAAGCAATCATCTGTGTGGGCACTCGTACAGATTGAGTTCTAACAGCCAACCTACTTAGGTAG
>NZ_AUTQ01000084.1 GCF_000498095.1 Pseudoalteromonas sp. TB64 | reverse complement strand
TAGGGCGTGTTGATCTTTGCGGTATAAAAAACAAACAGCATGAGGATAAGGTATAATTGAATTCGCTAAAAAACGTTACACCGAACCCTCATGCCAAGATTAATGTTAACAGACGCGACATGGAATGTCTTATCAAAAGTAATGCACTTAAGTGGTCGAATTTATAATAAGCCTGAGCATAGAAAAACGCTCGAAGGCATACTCTATAAGATGCGTACCGGTATTCCTTGGCGAGATTTACCGTCTTATTTCGGCTCGTGGAGTGCTATCTATAGACGATTTAATTTATGGTCCAAAAAAGATATTTTGAATGAATTATTTCGTGTGTTATCCCACTATGCTGATATGGATTGGATCTTTATTGATGGCAGTATTGTCAGGGCTCACCAGCATAGTTGCGGTGCAAGAACCGCTGGCAATGAATCAATCGGTAAGAGTCGAGGTGGCAATTCGACTAAAATTCATCTTGCAGTAGATAGCGGAGGATTGCCTGTTTATTATGAATTATCCTGTGGAAATACGCATGATATCGTCCATGCAGAGTCACTTGTAGACAATTGCCCAACGAGTAATGTGGTTGTCGCAGATAAAGGCTACGATAGTGAAAAACTAAGAGAGTTTATTCGTGATAATAGCGCTACACCCGTTATTCCACGCAAGGATAACAGTTTAGTGGGTAATGAAGATATTGACTGGTGCATGTACAAATATAGGCACTTAGTTGAGAATGCCTTTGGTCGGATCAAACAATATAGAGGGATAGCTACAAGGTATGAAAAGCTTGAACGGAATTATCATTCCATGCTCGCTTTAGCATTTACTATGATGTGGCTACCAATGTGGGCTGATTAATATATATACTACAAAGATCAACAGCCCCTAGATTTTCAATAAATGTTTATTACTTGCAAAGTTTATATATAGCCAACACATCTGCTGCGCTAATTGAGTGCGCGCCTTTGTGGCTTGTGACCCTATTAACTGAGTGTATACGAACAGCGTCTTGAGCCATTTTTTTAAACTTCTCATCAGGAATGCTTACATCTCCCAATGTTAAAAACGAATTCGTACTCTTAAACCACTTAACAACTTCGGTTGAAAGCATTTTAGCGGCTTTAGCATCGTCAGTTTCGGTTACACCAAAACAACGCCGTGCTAGTTTAGCCCACCGATGCGGCAGTACGTCTGCTAAATATTCCAAATACGCAGGAATAATAATAACCATGCCACGACCATGCGGTAAATCGTAATGAGTGCTTAATGGCATTTGAATCGCATGCATCGACATACAATCTAAATGCTCTCGTGCTTTAAAATTTGAGCGGCTATATACAGAACAAAGAGCCAACTCTCCACGTACTTTAGCATCACCTAAATCATCAAGAGCTTTTTCAAAGTTATCCTTAACGCATAAAATCATTCCTTCCGTTGTACGGTCGGAAAATTCAGACTCATCCTCATCGCAAAGGTAGAGCTCTACTAAATGCGAAAAAATATCAATGCAGCTATCTTGAGTTAATCGCAGTGGCACAGAAGCTAAAATCTCTGGATCAACAATAGCTACTTTTGGTAAATAGTATGGCGAATAAGAAAGCGTTTTTTCTTTAGTTTCTGTGTTTTTAATTACCCCAGAAGCATTAACTTCAGAACCTGAAGCTGAAACTGTTGGAATAGTAATTATAGGAAACGCGCCTGTATATTCACGTCCAACATGTTCATTACATGTAACATAATCCCATGATTTACCACCAGAAAATGCAGTTGCAGCAATGTACTTAGAAGCATCAATAATGCTACCACCACCAAGTGCTATTATTAGATCGCATTTTTCGGCATTAAAAATTTCAACTGCTTTATCAATGGCTTGGGTACGAGGGTTAGGCTCAATTCCAGCAAATACAGTAACGTCTAAACCCGCAGCAAGTAATACACTTTTTACCTTATTAATCACGGGATCAAGAGCTGAGCCTGGGGTATAAGTAGCTATCATTACTTTTTTACCATATTGGGCTGCAATAGTACCGACTTCGCAAACCCTACCTTGCCCATAGATTAATTTAGTGGGAAAGCACCAATTAAAAGGTGTCATATTCGTTTACCTTACTTGTATTACGTTTTATTTTTTTAGTAAAACAAGTTACTGGTATAACCAATTTACTCACCACTTAATATTTAATATGCCACCAACAGTACAACCCATAAAAATATTGGTAAACAAACAAAGCAGACCAAATAATAGTTAACACAAACCAATCTGTCAACCAATCAAAGAGAAAGGCATTACCAAAACTTAAGCTGAATGACTTTTTAATACGACTAATGAGCCGAACAATTATTGATTTTAACAAGGTAAGTCTATTGCTCTAATACAGCCGGTAAAGTAGTTATAAGCACTTGGTTTTCCTTATTTAAAATAAGTAAAGTTACCCATAAAAATGCTCTTAGAATAAACTTACGCACATCAATAAAAGAATGTACCATGCAAAAATAATCGGTTGTAACCAAGGATAAACATGCAATCACCTTCTAAAGAATTTTTATTAGCCGTTATATGTGTACTACTCGCTATGATGACCATTCAATCTGGCGCATCAATTGCTAAACAGCTTTTTCCTATTGTAGGACCAGAAGGAACAACTGCCTTAAGGTTAGGCTTTTCGGCACTAATACTTTGCTTGGTATTTAGACCTTGGAAACACTTACCCGCAAAAGGCAGCCGCCTCCCTATTATCGTGTACGGTTTAAGCCTTGGTGGTATGAATATTTTATTTTATTACGCAATAGAACGAATTCCGTTAGGTATTGCTGTAGCGCTTGAATTTACGGGTCCTCTTGCTGTTGCATTATTATCATCGCGTCGCAAACGCGACCTATTTTGGGTTGCATGCGCCATTACTGGTATTTTGCTTTTATTACCCGATATGAGTGGGCAAGACAGCCTTGATCCAGTTGGTGTAATACTCGCTCTTGGTGCGGGTGCATGTTGGGCAGGTTATATATTATTTGGGAAAAAAACGGGCGTACAAGGCTCTGGTGGAGTAACTGTTGCGTTAGGTATGACAGTTGCAGCTATTGTACTAGTACCTTATGGCGGAATTATGCAAGGTGCAGCGTTTACCTGGGAAATAATTCCACTGGGGATCGGCATTGCTATTTTATCAAGCGCATTGCCTTATACTCTTGAAATGGTTGCACTGCGCAATATGCCCTCACAAGGCTTTAGCATAATGATGAGTTTAGAACCCGCTGTTGCATCGCTCGCTGGGTTAATTATTTTAGGTGAGTTGCTTACCTTGTGGCAATGGCTCGCTATTTTACTTGTTATTATTGCATCTGTAGGAAGTTCATTTTCTAATTCTAAAAAGCAGGCGCTTGATTAAAAAAAGCAGTCAAAATAAATAAAGTCACCCTATCACGTAGTGACTTTATTATATTCTCAGCGATAGTTTTTAACTAGCCGCTCTGCTTTGTTTTTTATTGGTAACCAAATAGCCAATCAATGAAATGAGCGGCATACCTGCAGCAACTAAAGCAATGCTATTCCAGCCTCCAGCTTCGTAAAGTGGGCTTGCAATTAAAGAGCCTACCGCTCCCAACAAATATGCTCGTCATATAAATAGCGTTTAAACGTGCACGGCTTTGAGGTTCTAATGCATATACTGCGCGTTGACCCAACACCATATTTGCTTGAACTGCAAAATCAATAAACACACCCGTTAACGCCAACACAATAATACCGTACGGCAGCTCAAATAAGCTTGGTAAAAAGCACAGCACCGCAATTATTTTTGCTAATAAAGACACCTGATGCGTATATCCCTTATCAGCCAAGCGCCCTACAATAGGCGCGGCTATAGCNCCGGCGGCTCCCACTAAAGCAAACAATGCTATTTCTGATTGCGATAAACCGTACTCGCGTGAAAGCACAACCGGCACACTGGTCCAAAACAAGCTAAACGATGCAAACATTAACGCTTGAAAAAGTGATCGTTGGCGTAAGACGGGTTGGCTTATCATTAACTGTTTTAACGATTTTAAAAGCTTAAAATACGTGGTTTTATGCGTAGGCTGCCGGCTTGGAATTGCAAAGTAAATTACGCTGGCAATAAATACCATACACCCTGCTGCAAAATAAAATACTGCACGCCAACCAAAATGATCGGCAATTAAACTCGATACAGGCCTTGCAAGCAAAATACCTAACAACAAACCCGCCATAATATTGCCAAGTACTTGTCCGCGCTTTTCATCAGACGATAAATGCGCGGCAAGTGGAATAAGCACTTGAACAGAAACAGAGCTAATACCTATCATTAAGCACAAAATAAGCATTACATTAGGTGTATCAGCTAAAGCAGTGCCAATTAAACTTAAAAACGACACAACTAACGTGATCAGCATTAATTTTTTATTTTCGACTAAGTCAGCCAGTGGCACTAAAAAAAATAGCCCCAAGGCATAACCTATTTGCGTAAGCGACACTATAAAACTAGCACTGTGTAGGCTTAATCCCACCTCAGGAGCAAGTAATTCAATAATTGGTTGAGCATAGTAAATATTGGCAACAATAAGGCCGCAACATAAAGCAATAATAGTAACGAGTGTATTGCTAAGTGGTTGCGGTGAAACGCCTATCTGATTCATGATTATCTCTACTTTACAAAAATAATAAAACCCAACCTGCAAACGCAGATTGGGTTTTTACAAAAAACTATGTTTTATTTTATTGGCGATGGCTGCCCATGTGGGCTTGAACGTAAATATTGTTTTGGTGCAGTAACTTTAGCACCCAACTCTGCTGCTGCATGCCACGGCCAATGCGGGTTATATAAAATACCACGCGCAAGCGCTACACCATCAGCTTGCTGCTCACTAATAATATCTTCGGCTTGTTGCGCCTCAGTTATTAAACCCACTGCTATAACAGGCATTTTAACAACCTCTTTTATAGCCGTTGCAAATGGCACCTGAAAATTCTTAGCCACCGGTATATCTTGTTTTGGGCTCAAACCTGCGGTGCTTACATGAATAAAATCACACCCTAATAAATCAAGAGCTTTAGATAATTCTATCGATTGTTCTAAATCCCAACCACCTTCAACCCAATCGGTTGCCGAAATACGTACCCCCACCGCTTTTTCACTAGGGAATACAGCTCTTACAGCTTTAAACACTTCCAGTAATAAGCGCATTCTATTTTCTAGGCTGCCACCATAATTATCGTCACGTTTATTTGAAAGAGGCGACAAAAATTGGTGTAACAAGTAGCCGTGAGCACCATGTAGCTCAATTAAATCAAGACCCAGTTCATCAGCGCGTTTAGCTGCACTAACAAAATCTTTAATTAACGAATTTATGTCGTCTTGGCACATTGCTTTTGGTACTGGGCTGGTATCGTCGTAAGCAATTGCAGAAGGTGCCACTGTTTGCCAACCGTTAACCTCATCGGGTGCAATAGCGCCAGTATCTTCCCATGGTTTACCCGTAGAGGCTTTACGACCAGCATGTGCTAATTGAATACCAATAGGCATAGGACTGTACTGTCTAACTGCTTTTAAGCTTTTGCCTAAAGCTTGTTGAGTTTCGTTATTCCAAAGCCCTAAATCACCATAGCTAATTCGCCCTTCTGGGTTTACTGCCGTCGCTTCTAAAATAAGTAAACCGGCTCCGCTTAAACTCAATTGACCTAAGTGTATTGTATGCCAATCGCTAGCAGCGCCGTTGTTGGCTGAATATTGGCACATTGGCGCAATAATAATACGGTTATCTAACGTTAGTTGCCCAAGCGATAAAGGTGAAAATAGTTGGCTCATTGTTAATCCTTAAAAACACGTGCGCAACGGCACGGACAAAATAAAAAAGAGAATACGAAGCGGCAATCAAACACGCTCACTCAATAACTTATACTGTCGCTTATAATATCGACTTAACACTCTAAATGGGGATCAAAATACACTTTAATAGTGCTGATAAAAGTATAAGTAATGACATTATGAGCTATCAATTTTTATGTAATAACTTGTTTAACAAACGCAGAACAAAGCCATCATTTAAAAATGCATGACTATTAACTTTTAATTAAGACTGTAATTTTTAACTAATTTGTACCTAATTAAACTAACTCATTGCTTATGTTACCTATTAATAAAATAGCAAAGCCAAATTAAATCCATATTTATTCTTTAAAAGTGAATTAAAATTCAATTTAGATGTTCCAAGCTACTTCACTCCCTGATAAACTACTTTACTTAATTAACTGATGTTAAATTTTTGAATCTGGGGATCAATTTTTATGTTTAAACCAAGCTTGTTAACCTTGGCTATTTCGAGCGCCGTTTCTAGCGTATTTTTATTACCAAATGTTGCACTTGCTCAAGAAGAAGTTGCCGCTAAAAACAAATCACTCGAAGTAATTGAAGTTACAGCAACAAGGCGCAGCGGCTCAGTGCAAAATGCACCATTAAATATCACCGCACTTGACGCTGATATAATGAAAGATCAAAACATTAGCGAACTTGCCGACATAGCACGCTGGGTACCTGGTTTAACAATTACTGATCAAGGTGGTCGCTCTGGTTCACCTATTATTGTTCGTGGTTTAAATACAAACTCTTCTGGACCATCATCAGATGGCGGCACGGTATCTACTTATATAAACGAAATTCCGGTTTCGGTAGATATGCGCCTTGTAGATATTGAGCGTGTTGAAGTATTAATTGGTCCGCAAGGCACACTATATGGCGCAGGTACTCTAGGTGGCGCAATTCGTTATATGCTAAAGCAGCCTGAGCTTGATTTTACATCGCTTGAAGTTTACGGCGACCTATTTCAAACCAAAGAAAGTGATTCTGTAGGCGGCGAAGGTGGCTTTATATTTAACCTTCCACTAATTGAA
>NZ_AUTQ01000083.1 GCF_000498095.1 Pseudoalteromonas sp. TB64 | reverse complement strand
TAGCAAACTCGATGCCCGAGTGGTGGAATTGGTAGACACAAGGGATTTAAAATCCCTCGACTAACAAGTCGTGCCGGTTCAAGTCCGGCCTCGGGCACCACTTTAAATTATTTTACCAAGATAGTTTAAAGTCGATAAAACAATATTTTGCGGTACTAGCTCAGTTGGTAGAGCGCGACCTTGCCAAGGTCGAGGTCACGAGTTCGAGCCTCGTGTACCGCTCCAAATTATTTGGATACATTTAGGCGGAATGGCAGAGTGGCCATGCACCGGATTGCAAATCCGTTTACCTCGGTTCGACTCCGGGTTCCGCCTCCATATAATTTACTCCACACGCTTTAATTAGCAAACTCGATGCCCGAGTGGTGGAATTGGTAGACACAAGGGATTTAAAATCCCTCGACTAACAAGTCGTGCCGGTTCAAGTCCGGCCTCGGGCACCATCTTTATATTAAGCACTCTGCTTATAAAAAACCTTCTAATAATCCTTTAATATCTATAAAAATTAACTAAAAACTTGATTTACCATCTTTATATTAACCACAATTTATATCATTCTTGATATGTACTATCTTATGTATGATCTACCTAATAATAGCGTTACATGATATTTTAATAATGGTTTTTATTTCTATTGTTTTAAAAAATACGTTTAGGTAGCCCTATGTAAGATCTCTAAACCCAGTCCCAAACCCAGCCCTACAACAGCAAAAATAAACCAGCCATGTAAATCCTTAGTGCCACATTGTACCTAATACTAATGAGTTTACTTTAATTGAATTGGACTAAGTGTCATAGGTTTTAACAAATCCAAAACAGTAAACCAATCCACACTTCTAGATCAAACGATCTTGAAAGCAAATAGCACAAACTTGTACGCTACTAGCATAAGTAATTGTCGAATTGATTAGTAATGCATGCTTAGTGGAAGCTAAAGTTGCCGACAGCAGTAGGTTTAGAGCTAAGGTGAGAACTTCAAATAGAGTAACCAAGAAAGCGCTAATGCATAATAGTAGGCATTAAACACTTATTTTTCAGGTTGTCTTACGTATCCTAATAACCAAATAATGTCTGTACAGTACATACCACTCACATCATCTGCCACCGCTTTTCATTTACAAGGAGTTGGGCGACTTAGTGCCGCACTTTTTATTTTTAGGACTAAAAAAGCGAGCCGCAGCTTAATGCCGATCAGTTAAGAAATATTTAACGATCCATTGACCGATCTTCTGGTTAGTTTATAAAGGCTTCTGAATTTATTTAGGAGCCTTTTATTTTGCAACTCACTACCGCACTTTCTCTAGCCAATAGCTACGCACCCAATTCAGAAGGCTTAGGTCAGCTGAGTGATTTTTTATGCCCTGAGTTTATCAAACAATGCGCAGAAACAGCTGGTGTCGCGACGATAAGGAAAAGAAGGCTTCCTGTTGAGATAGCCGTTTGGACAGTCATTTGTATGTCGTTTTATCGTGAAGACCCACTGTGGAGTATTGTCAGTAAATTAGGGCTCGCTTTACCAGGTAAAAAAGAACTCGTTGCACCCAGTGCGGTTGTACAGGCTAGGCAGCGGCTTGGGGCTGATGCCGTTAAACAGGTTTTTGAGCAAAGTCAGCAAATGTGGAATGCTGATGCGAACCACCCCACATGGTGCGGGTTATCACTATTGGGCGTTGATGGTGTCATTTGGCGCACACCGGATACCGCTGAAAATCAACATGCATTCTCCGTGTGGAAAAATCAGTATGGTGACACGGCTTTCCCTCAGGTTCGCATGGTGTGTTTGATGGAGTTAACTAGCCATTTATTAATGGGGAGCGCCTTTGATAGTTG
>NZ_AUTQ01000082.1 GCF_000498095.1 Pseudoalteromonas sp. TB64 | reverse complement strand
TAGGGCGTGTTGATCTTTGCGGTATAAAAAACAAACAGCATGAGGATAAGGTATAATTGAATTCGCTAAAAAACGTTACACCGAACCCTCATGCCAAGATTAATGTTAACAGACGCGACATGGAATGTCTTATCAAAAGTAATGCACTTAAGTGGTCGAATTTATAATAAGCCTGAGCATAGAAAAACGCTCGAAGGCATACTCTATAAGATGCGTACCGGTATTCCTTGGCGAGATTTACCGTCTTATTTCGGCTCGTGGAGTGCTATCTATAGACGATTTAATTTATGGTCCAAAAAAGATATTTTGAATGAATTATTTCGTGTGTTATCCCACTATGCTGATATGGATTGGATCTTTATTGATGGCAGTATTGTCAGGGCTCACCAGCATAGTTGCGGTGCAAGAACCGCTGGCAATGAATCAATCGGTAAGAGTCGAGGTGGCAATTCGACTAAAATTCATCTTGCAGTAGATAGCGGAGGATTGCCTGTTTATTATGAATTATCCTGTGGAAATACGCATGATATCGTCCATGCAGAGTCACTTGTAGACAATTGCCCAACGAGTAATGTGGTTGTCGCAGATAAAGGCTACGATAGTGAAAAACTAAGAGAGTTTATTCGTGATAATAGCGCTACACCCGTTATTCCACGCAAGGATAACAGTTTAGTGGGTAATGAAGATATTGACTGGTGCATGTACAAATATAGGCACTTAGTTGAGAATGCCTTTGGTCGGATCAAACAATATAGAGGGATAGCTACAAGGTATGAAAAGCTTGAACGGAATTATCATTCCATGCTCGCTTTAGCATTTACTATGATGTGGCTACCAATGTGGGCTGATTAATATATATACTACAAAGATCAACAGCCCCTAATAAAACAAACGCTTAATGAATTATTAGAATCGAAAATAATAGAGCCCATACTCATTAACAACATGCCTTACTTTACCAGCAGTAGCGCTTTAAACTTACTTAATGATCGGCTTAATAAAAAGCAGGCTAAAATTATTTCCCCGTTCGATAATTTACTCATACAACGACAAAGAGCTAGCGCAATTTTCGAGTTTGATTACTTATTAGAGTGTTATGTACCAAAAGCTAAACGCATACACGGCTATTTTTGCTTACCTATTCTATGGGACGGCAACTTGGTTGCTCGCGCCGATTGTAAAGTTGATAAATTGAGTAAAACACTAAACGTAAACCACTTACATTTAGAGCCTAAATTAAAAAATAAAGACGCCTTTTTTGAAGCCCTTGATAAAGAGCTTCATGCTTTTTCAATATTCAACAAATGTACAAGTTACGTTATACATAAAGTGTCGGATAACACACACTAATTAGCCGTTGCTAACACCTTACTTTTAAGCACTTGTTTATGTGTAATCTTTTTTAATTTGTTACGGGTAGCCAATCTGCAATAGCATTGCCTATTTCATGTGGCGAATCTTCTTGTACATAGTGAATACCGCTCACGGTTACCTCAGTTAAATTTGGCCATGTGCGCACAAAGTCTCTTGCGTAACCAACTAAAAATGCACCCGGTTCAGCATTAATAAATAGCTTTGGAATATCGTGAGAGTTAGCTAAAAAACTCGCATAGCTTTTAACTAAAGCCACGGTATCGGCAGGCTCCCCTGCTATTGGTAATTGGCGAGGTCCGGCTAAAATTGCACGGCGGTCTTCCCCTGCATTTAAATACGGTCTGCGGTATTCATCATGCTCTGCTTGCGTTAATTTGCGCGAAATAGTCGCCGGTAATATTGTTTCAATAAAAAAGTTATCATTAAGCACCATTTTATCACCCTCAGCTGAGCGCATAGTGCCAATAGGGCCGTGCAAATCTTTAGGAAAGTCATCCCATGTAGGGAAGTCAGTAACAATTGCTTCCATAAACGCAATGGCTTTTACTGCATCACGATGTGTATTAGCCCAGTTAAAACCAACACCAGAACCCCAATCGTGCAGCACTAAAGTTACGTTTTTATTTACACCCAACGCTTCTAAAAGTGCGAATGTGTACTTACTGTTTTCAGCTAACGAGTAACTACTGTCTGTCGTATTATCTAACTTTTGCGAATCCCCCATCCCAATCATATCTATTGCAATTAAGCGTCCTTTACCTTCTAGATAAGGCATAACGTTTCGCCAAAGATAGCTTGAGGTAGGATTGCCGTGTAAAAATACAATAGGATCGCCTTGCCCCTCGTCTACGTACGCCATTTTTTTATCTAATACCGTTTTAAACTTTTTTGTATAACGCAATGTTTCTAAATCATTTTTCATTTAATCTCTTCGCTTTATTTTATTGGATTGTGTGCGGTAACTTATTCAATATACGTTAAGCACAAGACAACTAATTTGAATTATATACATGACTGAGTCACACAATAAGCGAGAGCGTTAAACTTGTCACTATATTTGTATGATCGAATCACATATAATTAAACAATGAAAAATGAAAAATACTTATCAAACCTAATTGGCACTTTTGCTACTTCGGTTTCAAATGACATTGAAAAGCAGATTGCCGAGCTAGGCGGGCGAAGCCTGAGCCACGAAGCAGCATTAGTTACTATTTATAACCACCCTAACGAAACCATTGATGTACTAAGCAAGGTGTTAGGTTTAACCCATTCGGGTGCAGTTAGGCTAATAAATACGCTTGAAAAAGAAGAACTTGTAAAAAGACAAAAGTCATTAAAAGACGCCCGCTCTGTTGTTTTACGTACAACCGATAAAGGAAGTAAACGGGTTGAGCTAATACTAAGCAACCGAGAAACAGCGACATCTAAAATACTTAGCAACTTTAATACTGAGCAAAAACAAAGCTTTTTAAGTTTAATAGAAATAGCGCTCGGCACTTTAACAAGCGAGCAAATAGAAGCGCGAAAAATATGTAAATTATGCAATGAAGGGGTATGCAGAAAACAAGGCTGCCCAGTAGAAAATGCGATTAAATAGAGCCGTTTTTAACCACTTTAAATTATTAAGTCGCCTCGAATATATTAACGCCGATTAAAAAGGCGGTGTCATCCGATTATAGATAAAACACTAATAAGAACATCATTCTGTTTTTATTAATTAGGCTCAGCGCCTGCATCAAATTTAGTATTGGTAAGAATAGCGTTTAATTTTAAAAATCAACGCTATTAAATTTAGTATGCAGTTGATCCTCCAACGTATTTAAAAAACAAATGCCATAATCCGGCTCGTCTAAGTTTTCAATTAAATTTAGCGGTAAATTATTTTCGTATTCAGGGAAACAACATGCCAAACCGACTGAAATAGACGCAACACTGTCGGTATCTCCGCAAAGGTCAACACTGCTGCGTAGTAAATCTTTTAAGTTGTTATGCTTTAACAAACAGCTAAATACAGCGCTAACGGTGTCGTAAGCAGCAATAGAAACTTCCTTACTCCAGTTAAAATCCCAGTCTGCGTAACCTTCGCTTTGTAAAAAGGCTTTAAGCTCTGATAGTTTACCGTGTTTATGAATCCCAAAATGGCTTGCTAAAGCAATTGCACAGCTTGATTTAATAGCAATATCTGTATCGTGAGTTACCTTTGCTTGCATAGAGGCTAGCTCAATTACCTGATCTTTATTTTTTAAAAAACCAATCGGTACCGATCTCATTGCTGCGCCATTTCTTTCGCTATTTGGTTTTATTTTTGAAAGTAACTCCGCTCCAGAGTCAACACTACACAATAATGCATAAAATCCTTTTGAGTACCCTTTTCGCACATCTCTTTTAAAGCAATCAACAAATTTATTTGCGATAAGTTCGGTACTGTAATGTTCATCACTTAATAGCAATTCGGTGATTGCAATGGTCATTTGTGTATCGTCAGTGTATTTGGCTAAAAAACCATAAAGGTCATGGGTGCAATAAGCCGATAAATTATTATATGCGGTTACTTTATCGACCGTAGAAAACTCAAACCCTGCACCGTATGCATCTGCAATCGCTATTTCTTTTAACATTTAAATCCGCCTTATTTTTATGTCCATATAATATGGTTTTACTGTAAATACGTTATTTTGCTTTACTATTACCGCTTTTATACCTTTATTAGCAACGTATTTTGAATTTTGTATGAGTAACAACATTTTTAAATGACTAACTTTAAATTACAACATGTTTAAAATAAAGGAACTTAATAAATCTAAGTAACGCTCGACTATTCTACATTATTAAAGGTAACAGCTATCTTATTGTATTAAATTTCAGCGATTAAATGATTAGGGTCTGTTGAACTTTGCGGATTAAAATTTGTTCAAACTAGGAGCTATTTAATCGCGGCGCGAGATTTGTAACCTAGTGGGCTAAGTAAAAACCGAGCAACAAAGAGTAAATAGCCCCTAGGAAGAACCCTTTAGGCAGCGCCTGTTTGGTATTAATGCTACGTTATCGCCTATTTATGGGGAACAACCACACTGCATAGGCTCTGCCTTGCCTAAACACCAAACAGACTGCTGCAAATTTAACCTTGAAAGATCAACAGACCCTACATACGATAACAATTATCTTATTGTATTTATGATAATTACAGATAAAATGACACGATAAAATTTATTTTTACAACGTAAAATAAGTAGGCGTTATAACATGGAAGTATCCGAATCGCTTGTGCAAGCTCTTGCTCCAGATCAGCCTTCAATCAACGCAGCAAAAAAGTTACTTAATCCTGCAAAATGGCCGGTATTGAGTCAATCAGAAAACGTTAATACTATTTGGGGTGAGTGCCAAGGTTCGGGCTCTAAACCTTATTATACAATGGCTGATGTTGCTGATAACGGCTATAAATGTACTTGCCCTTCGCGTAAGTTTCCTTGTAAACATGTATTGGCTTTATTTTGGTTGTTTTCTGATGTGCCTAGTAACTTTACTAAAACAGATCCACCCGAATGGGTAAACGATTGGCTTGGCAGACGTAAACGTACTAATACAGGCGAAAAAACAACATCGACTGACGATAGTAATAAACCGGCCAATAAGCTTAATACTCAAAGCACACCTACAGAACAAACACTCACGCCTGAAGAAATAGCAAAACGAGAAGCTGATAAAGCAAAGCGTGCATCTCAAAATAGGGCTAAAACGCAAGATTCTATTAAACAAGGTTTAATAGAATTTCAGCAATGGGTAAACGATCAATTAAGCCACGGTATTGTTCACTTTTTAAAAGAAGATACCACAAAGTGCCGAAAAATTGCGGCGCGTTTAGTTGATGCAAAAGCGGTTAACTTAGCTGCCCGCATTGACGAGCTTCCGGCTAAAATAAGCGTGTTTCCTATTCAACAACAGCCAAATTTTGTATTGCAAGAATTTGCGAAATTGATACTGCTTAGCGAAGCGTGGCTAGCAAACCCTGACGATATAGATACATTTAGAAGTGTTGCAAGCAGCGAAAATCGTGAGCAATTACTAGCACCCACCTCTGATATGCCTAAACCAATTGTGAAAAATGGTACTTGGCAAATTATTGGCGAAAAGTCAGAAATGCTTCGTAATGGGCTTCAAGTATCAATGCGCTGGCTGCTTTTAGTCGCTGATAGTTCGTCATCGTTAAGCGCTGCTCCTACATTTGCTTTATTGCTTGATTACTCCACGGTTAAAAGTGGCAAAAATAAAACAACAAGTGTTATTGGTATGCAGATTGAAGGAAGTGTTATTTTTTACCCTAGCCGATCTCCTTTACGCGCAATTTTAGGCGAACATAAATACATTACCGACATGCCCGTGAGCCAACCAACTAATAATACCCATTGGCGAGAACACTTTCTTGCAATACATGCCAAAATGCCTTGGATTGATGACGTGCCTTACATAGCGCAAGCCGGTCGTATTAGTGAAGATAATACAGGGCAATACTGGTGGCACAATAAAGATAAAACCCAGTGTTTACCGTTAACTAATAACGCAATAAACCCCATTATTTTAGGCAGCCAACTTAGCAGTGTGTTTGTATTGCTCAATGGGCAATTTGCTGAGCTAATTAGTGCAAAAACCGAGCATTGGGGAGTCATTACATGTCTGTAATATCAACAACCGATAACAAAAACGAAGTAGCTATAGAGCTTAACAACGCTTTAAATACGGCTCAAAATCTAGAAAAAAAATGGCTTATTGGTAATAACCAAATTAACGTAGCAGACTTACCCAAGCAATGGCATTCAGTATTAACGCCATTAGAACACTACCCTACTAAACTAAATTTATATGCGTTAATTTTAACGCAACAGCAACAGTTAGTGACTCATTATTTGTCACCCAGTGATGATTTAGAGCCCACAGAAGATATTCCTGAGCTTGCTTTTCCAAGTTTAGGACAATCACTTCGCCCTTTATTTAATCGGGTTATGGCTGAGTGTAAAAATAACTCACACAGTATTTTACAATTGTTAAACCTGTTAGCTAACTACGAAGTTTGCGCTCATCCAAGTGATTGGATGCCGACAGAAAACACTAAAAACATTCCTGGTTGTTATTTTACTTGGCAGTACTGGGCTAATAATCAACTAACCCAATGGCATTTAATACGAGATTTACAGTTTGATAAAGTTAACTTTGCTGAGCTTTCTGCAGCGCAAATTGAGTCGTCACTTACACGGCTGCGCGACATTAAACCCCAAGTTGCGGGGCAATATATCCATCAATTAGCTCAAGCTGCTCCTTCTGAGGCACGTTACAAGCTCTATAAAATTTTAAAAGTTAATTTAACGTCGCAAGACATACCTATTTTAGAAATTTGCCTTAAAAATAAGTCTAAAAAAGTAGTACAACTCGCTACGCGATTTTTATCTCGGTTAGAAATCTTCATTAAAGATGAAAAAAATGAGCAACTAGCGCAAGAGCTAGCCCAATGGCTTGTTGTAAAAACGCAGCTTTTACCCAAAAAAATGACGGTTATTTTGCCTGCAACACTTAACAGCATAAAACAACAAGCTATGCGCACCGAATTAATTAACGACGTTGCTTTACCTGACTTAGCAGAAGCGCTGGGGATTTCATTAATAGAACTGTGTAAAAACTGGCGTTTTACCGAGCACAGAGAACAAGACAACATTAGCTTTATTCGTAATGCTTTTGACTCTTTACCTCAATATATATTGGAACGCTTTTTTGAAAAGTGCTGCAAAGAACTTCGTTATGACCGTTTTTTCAGTGCTGTATTACACGGTATAGAATCTCGTTTTTCGGTACAAGGTGCATCGGAAGTACTAAACTACATTTTAGAAAAAGAAGTGTTAAATTTAGGGTTTACTTATTGGTCATTATTAGCAGATCAACCTTTAACTCACTTAACTTGGCTGCAATTAAGCCAATCTATCGCGTGGAAAGAGCTAACAGATGATATTAAACAAGATATAAGTAAAGGTCATTATATTGAACAATATCACATCCGCCCTGAGCTACTTAAACTAGGTCTGTTTTTACCGCCCTCTTTAGCGCAGCAAGCGTATGATTACTTTATTACTCTAGGTGTATTACCCAACGACCCAGCGCTGGATTCTCTTAATCTCAATATAGCGCTAGAAAACACCTACACAAATATAACTTTTATATTATAAAAATTAGTCGCCTAAGGAAATGCTGGGCTCGTACACATAAAATTCAAGGACATTATAATGAGCGATATACTTCGTTTACCCGTTGAGCAAACGTACCAAGTAGAGTTAGATGCTTTAAAAGCAGAAGACACTGGTAGCAAACCTTACAACTGGGCTTTATCTCCTCAAGCAGTGGTAACCTATTTAATGGGTGGTAAAACACCTTCTGGTGTTGAAATTTCGGCTAAATATATTGGTAACCGTCGCATTATAGAAACAGCCGTTGCGACACTTGCTACAGACCGTGCTTTATTATTATTAGGTGTACCAGGTACAGCTAAGTCGTGGGTATCTGAGCATTTAAGCGCTGCAATATGCGGATGCAGTACACAAGTAATACAATGTACCGCCGGCACAGACGAGAACCAAATTCGTTACGGCTGGAATTACGCACAACTACTCGCACACGGACCAAGTAAAGAAGCATTAGTTGCAACGCCGTTGTTTCGTGCAATGCAAAGCGGTAATTTATGTCGCTTTGAAGAACTAACGCGTATGGGTTCTGACGTACAAGACACTTTAATTACCGTATTGTCTGAAAAAATGTTGCCTATTCCAGAGCTAAACGATTCTATTTTTGCACAAAGAGGCTTTAATATTATTGCCACAGCCAATAACCGTGATAAAGGCGTAAACGAGCTTTCATCAGCTCTTAAACGTCGCTTTAATGTAGTTGTATTACCTCTGCCTGATTCTGCAGAACAAGAAGTTGAAATAATTAATAAACGCGTAATAGAAATGGGTAAATCGTTAGACTTACCAGTGCCTAAAAACACAGCTGATGAAATAGAAAAAGTAGTCGCTATTTTTAGAGAACTACGCGGCGGAGAAACCCTAGACGGTAAGCTTACGCTTAAAACAACCACGGGCAACCTTTCAACAGCAGAGGCTATATCGGTTATGGTTGGTGGGTTGAGCCAAGCAAATTGGTTTAATAAAGGCGACCTAGGTGCAGCTGAAATAAGTCAAAACCTGCTTGGCGCTATTGTCAAAGACCCTGTTCAAGACCGCGCTGTATTAGAAGAATACCTTGAAACGGTGCTTAAAAAACGCAAAGGGTTTGAAGACTACTACCATCATTTAAATCAGGTGTTATAAGGTTAACTAATGGCACACTCTGATATTCACTACTTTGGTATACGACATCATGGTCCTGGCTCGAGTAAGCGCTTATTAGCCGCGCTTGAGCAGCTACAACCACAGCACGTATTAATTGAAGGACCAGCTGATTGCAATGAACTACTGCCTTTATTAGCCAACCCGCAAATGAAGCCCCCTATTGCATTATTAAACTATGCAGTTGAGCACGCAAGCAACAGTATTTTTTATCCTTTTGCTGAGTATTCACCTGAATACCAAGCTTGTTTGTGGGCTACTAATCAACAAAAACCCGTTGAATTTATTGATTTACCTATTTCAGTGCGCTTAGCGCAAATGCAAATAGAGCAAGATGCTAATAATGACAACGACAGTAATTGTGATGATGAAATTACAAATGAAAATGAGCAAAATACATCATCTAATGAACTAGAAACCTCAGACCCTCAGTTAGCAGCGTTGTTACACGACCCTATTGGCGCACTAGCAAATATTGCCGGTTATGAAGACGCAGAAGGTTGGTGGAACGATCTTATAGAACAAAGCCGTGATGACAGCTTAGCTATTTTTGAGCAAGTAGAACACGCAATGACCGCCCTTCGCCAACCTATTGCTGATGACTCTCCGGCATTAGCGCAAGACCGCTTGCGCGAAGCCTTTATGCGTTTAGAAATAGCAAAAGTAGCAAAAGAATGTGATGGACCAATCGCCGTAATATGCGGTGCATGGCATGTCCCTGCGCTAAAAGGTAAACACACCACAAAAGATGATCGTGCTTTAATTAAAACACTTCCAAAAAAACTAGCCGCAAGTAAATATAAATCAACTTGGATCCCTTGGACATCGTCGCGTTTAGCTACCCAAGCCGGTTATGGCGCAGGCGTGTCGGCACCTATGTGGTATCAACATTTATGGCAACACCGTAATCAAGACGATCATATTGCTCCTTGGCTTGTGTTTATTGCCAATACTTTACGCGAGCAAGGCGCTATTATTTCAACCGCATCTGTTATCGAAGCACAGCGTCTTAGCCTAAGTTTAGCCGCAGTACGAGACAGACCACAGCCAAGCTTTGAAGAAATAACCGACGCGGTTATTAGCTGTATGTGCTTTGGCGAGTACGCATTGTGGCAACAAATAAATAAAACCGTATTATTGGGTCAACAAGTAGGTGAAATACCCGACGACATCGACCTTGTGCCATTATTAGAAGATCTTCAAAAACTACAAAAAAAATACAGGCTAAAACCCGAAGCACTCGAAAAAGAGCATTCGCTCGATTTACGCAGTGACATAGGACAAAACAAATCGGTTTTACTTCACCGATTACAATTACTAGATGTACCGTGGGGCGAGCAATTAGACGCAGGAAGTAGTCGAGGAACATTTAGAGAAAAATGGCGTTTAATATGGCAACCCGAATACGCTATTAAACTCGTTGAACACTTAGTTTACGGAAGCACCATAGAGCAAGCCGCAAACAACAAAGTAATTGCAGCATTAGCTAAAGAGCAACACCTTGGCAAGCTCGCAACATTAGTAAACAGCTGCTTAAGTGCCAATTTAAACAATGCAACAGACTTTGGCTTAACGCAACTCACCGCGCGAGCGGGTCAAGTAAGTGACTGCCATGATTTACTGACCAGTATTTCACCTCTTATTGATATAAGCCGTTATGGCACAGCTCGTACACTTGCTTTGGGTAAAATTGATGAATTAATTGAACGCCTAACGATTCAAGCAGCACTTGCACTTCCCTACGCATGTAGAAATTTAAATGACGAAGAAACACAACAGTATCGTCAAAACATTCATGCAGCTCATAGAGCCTTGGTATTGCATTTAAATAACACCGACACCTTAGCAAAATGGTGGCAAAGTATTGAAGAGATAACGCATTCAAGCCAATCAAATTTTTTACTTATCGGTTTATGTGCAAGGCTACTTTATCAAGCAGAAAGATTAAACAGTGAGCAGCTCAGCTTAATGCTTAATAAAATGCTGTCGCCCGCTTTACCGCCAGCTCAAGCGGCGCTCTTTTTTGATGGTTTTTTTACTGATGCAGTAGACCAGCTTTTATATGACTCGGTGCTACTTGATGCTATTAATAACTGGTTGTTACATCTGGAAGAAACCACCTTTATTGAATTTTTACCGCTATTTAGACGCGTATTTTCAAACCTTGATTCAATGGAGCGAAAACGTTTATTTGATACCCTGTTTAGCAGTAAATCATCCTCTGAAATAACACACAATACCGATACAACCCATTATGCGTTATGGCAACAACAG
This sequence comes from Pseudoalteromonas sp. TB64, assembly GCF_000498095.1. Classification (GTDB taxonomy): domain Bacteria; phylum Pseudomonadota; class Gammaproteobacteria; order Enterobacterales; family Alteromonadaceae; genus Pseudoalteromonas. The sequence goes on along the minus strand of NZ_AUTQ01000082.1, from coordinate 3,785 downwards.
TTATCGCAATTAGCGAAACTCGCACAGCGTGATAAGGATTGGTTAATATGAATGATAAAACGACTTTAACCCAAGAGCTTAACGAAAATAACGAACCAATGGCGACAACATTAAGCGAAAAGTCACGCCGTTGGCAGCTCGCTTTAGGTGTAAACGACGAACAACAACCGCCGTTATCTAATCGCGATGAACGTTTATCGGGTGCACTTTCAGCGCTTTATGGCTCTGACAACGCAAACAAACAAGGGCGAGGAAGTCTCAGCCGTTCAGCACCTAAAGTATCGAAGTGGTTAGGCGATATTCGTGAGTTTTTTCCGACCCCAGTCGTGCAAGTCGTTCAAAAAGATGCGTTTGAAAGGCTCGGCTTAAAAGAAATGCTAATGGAGCCTGAGTTTTTAAGTGCTATTGAGGCTGACGTACATTTAATAGCTGACTTAATCAGTTTACGCTCAATTATGCCTGAAAAAACAATCGAAACGGCACGACAAGTTATAGAAAAAGTCGTCAAAGAGTTAATGGACAAACTAGAGCAAAAAACGTCAGAAGCAATTAGAGGGGCTTTAAATAAATCTAAACGAAGCTTTAGACCTCGCTTTAATGATATTGATTGGCCTAGAACCATTCATGCAAACCTGCGCCATTATCAACCTGAATATAAAACCATAGTGCCTGAAAAGTTAATTGGTTTTATGCGTCAGCAACGCCGTTTAGCCGATCTTGATGAAGTAGTACTGTGTGTTGATCAATCTGGCTCTATGGCAACTTCGGTCGTGTATAGCTCAATTTTTGCAGCCGTAATGGCATCTATTCCCGCAGTGAAAACCAAGCTGATATGTTTTGATACCAGCGTTGTTGATTTAACAGAAGATTTAACAGACCCTGTTAGCGTTTTATTTGGGATTCAATTAGGTGGTGGCACCGATATTAACCAAGCGATTGCTTATTGCGAAAAACAAATAGAACAGCCAACTAAAACGCACCTGTTACTTATTTCTGATTTATATGAAGGTGGCGATGAAGTTCAGTTAAAACAACGTGTTGCTCAACTAGTAAAACAAGGTGTAAACGTCATTACTCTACTCGCCCTAAGTGACGATGGCAGACCCGCTTACGACGCGCAAATGGCAGCTGAATTTGCAACGCTTGGCAGCCCCGTATTTGCGTGCACCCCAGAACAGTTTCCAGACTTAATGGCAACAGCCTTAAAGCGAGAAGACATTATGTTATGGGCAGCAGATCAAGACATAAAAGCAATTCGCCCGTTAGAGTAAGTCTCCTAAATTAAGCCCCTGATCTCTTAACCAGAGTTCAGGGCTTAATCTAAAAAGTAATAAAGCGAGCTATCGAGCAAAATCATTCATTATTTAAAGGTAATTTTGCTCGATATACAGTGATAATAATTTGAATTTAATAGACCCTAAATGATAAATATTTAAAAAATATTTTGTATAAATAATTGAGGAGACGACTCAATTAAAACCGCAACCGCATACAAAATAATAGCAACTAACACAATTGCTAACATACCGTGTTTATTACCAACTAAATCTACAACCGTCATAATCACATAGAGAAAAAATACGGTGTTTATAATGGCAGGTATCACTGGCAGATTAAAAGTGAGTAAAGCAATTAAACTCAGTATTTCTATAATAACAAAAGCAACTACGGCGCATCTTTGACGCACCTTATTATCGTTATCAATAATTTTAATATTAAACCGACTATAAACAAATAAGCCAAAAGCTAAAACCCCCGTTGCAGCATATTCAATTCCCATTGAAAAATAGCTTAACCAAGGTATATCTACTTGCATTACTTTTAGCACTGAATAGCTTAATACAACCACCCCCGTTGTAATAAGCAGGACATTGTTTCTGTTTTCTTCTTCAACGCCAATAAGCCTACAAAAATTTTCGCCAAAAATTAAAATAAATGTACTCACTGCAAATATTCCTAAAACAGGGCTTTGCAGAACAATAGTAAAATAAGCGGTGTAGCAAAATACACCAGCATAAAAAATAATATCAATGTCTGAAATTCTATTAAAGGTTAGCTTTCGAGCAATTGCTTCTAGTGCATCTTCGTAGATAAATATAAACCAATAAAACGTACCAATGTGAATAACTACGCCAATAATACTTACATAATATGCCTGTAATGCCCATATAGATTCAGCTTGGCTTATCAACAAGTACCCTGAAAAGAGTAAAATAGATTGAAGAATTATTGCCGGAATAGCGATTATTAAACAAACAATTTCATAAATCACCCTATGAAAAACAATCAACAATGCAATAACCGCAAGTGATTTAAGAATGTTTATAGCAGTAAAGTAACCCTCCTGATTGGTAGCTTTTTCATCTATCGCTTTCTCATCTTCAAAAGCCGTGTTAGGTTCAGCTAACAATTCTATTTTTGCTTTTTTTGCGTTGTCTGCTGTTATGTAGCCAAGATCATAAAGCGTATTTATTGTGCTTAATACTGTTTCTTGTTTTGTATTATCAACAGGCTCCTCCGATGCAAAAGAGAGCGTTGTAAACATCAATAAGAAGAAGATAGTAATTACTTTATAAATCAAGCTGTTCATATTATTACTGCTTCCGTACGTATTTTAATAAATATTATTCTATATTAATATATAGATAGAATTACTTTTCAGTTTTGATATTTGTTATGCAAAGAATGGGTTATTGCAATACAAACCATATCACCCAAGTGCTAACCATACGCCTACAGCGGCCATTAAGCTTCCTGCTATACGGTTCATCCATTTAATATTATCGCCACGGGCTAAAAATAAACGTAGGCTTTTACCACCTGTTGCGTAAGCTAACATGCATACAAATTCGCTGACCATTATTACACCAAGCAATACTAAAAGCTGCGGTGCTAGAGCGTACTTAACACTTATAAACGGCGGCAGTAATGAGATCATAAACGCCCAGCCTTTAGGGTTTGCAATTGCGGTTACAAAACCTTGCGTAAATAATGACTGCCTACTTACGTCATTTGGTTTTGAGGTATCAATCGACATTTTACCTTTGGCTCGCCACATATTAAAACCAATATAAATTAAGTACGCACCGCCTACCCACTTTAGAATAGCGAACGCATCTGGGTAATTTAGCATGATGCTTGCAACCCCAAGCACCGCTGCAACGGCTANACTGCAGCTACACCTAACAATTCACCTATCATCATCCATAATGTGCGACGCACACCAATGCTCATACCGAGTGTCATGGCGAGAGTCATACACATACCTGGCGTTATCGACACAAAAAAGAAAGTAGGAATAAAAACGGCGAGTGCTGCTGCATCAATCATTAATATGCTCTTATATTAAATTAACTAAAAATAAAAAACGCGGCTAAATAGCCACGTTTTTGAATACCTATTTTACTACTGGCCTTTAGTAGGCTCCGGCACTTGCTCTGGCTCTTTAGTTGAGTCATTTAGCAAGTATTTATCAAGCCACTGCTCTTGTTCCTACAATACATGCAATAAGCTTTACGAGCACGGTAACCGTGTGCTTCATAAGGGAGCATTACTAAGCGGGCGTCTTTACCTAACCCTTTTAGGGCTGCGTACATACGCTCACTTTGCATTGGGAATGTTCCGTGAGATTAAGAGTGGGTCTTCTTGCCCTCACAACATAAACACTTACTTTACTATTTACTCGGGATTGACTCTGCTACTTGCTCAGTAGTTACCTTTGCCGGCTCAACTGAGTCATTTAGCAAGTATTTATCAAGCCACTGCTCTTGTTCCCACAATACATG
>NZ_AUTQ01000081.1 GCF_000498095.1 Pseudoalteromonas sp. TB64 | reverse complement strand
GCTTGTGGAATATTAATATATGCTGTTTTATAACCAGCACGCTGCATTCTAAGTGCTGTGTGGGCATCTTCAGTTACTGTTTCGAATGCAAAACCGCCTATATTATCAAGTGCTTCGCGTTTTAATACTGCACACGAACCACAGAAAAAGGTAGCGTCCCACATGTCATTACCATCTTGAATTAGCCCGTAAAAGAGCATGTTTTCGTTAGGTATTTGGCTGTGATTATTTAAGTTTCTTTCAAATGGGTCGGCTGAGAAAAAGTGATGTGGTGTTTGAACCAAACATACTTTACTGTCTTTCAAAAATTGACCCATGGTCATTTGTAAAAATGAGCGAGCAGGGACGTGGTCACAATCAAAAATAGCAATGTATTCACCATCAGTATAACGCATGGCACTATTCATATTACCGGCTTTAGCGTGATTGTTATCAGGACGAGTTAAATAACCCGCTCCGACTTCTTTGGCAAACTCACCAAACTCAGGTCGTTTACCATCATCTAAAATGTACACATTTAGCTTATCTGCTGGCCAATCAATGCTTAACGCTGCTAATGTTGTTGGTCTTACAACACTTAAAGGCTCATTATAGGTAGGTATGTATACATCAACAGTTGGCCAATCGTCAGTGTTTTTAGGAAGAGGAATTGGCTTACGCTCTAATGGATTAATTGTTTGAAAAAAGCCAAGTATTAGTACTAACCATGCGTAAGTTTCAGCTAATAGTAAGCCTGCACCTAAAGCAAGTGCGAGTGGATCATCCCAATTTAGAGTTTCTGTATATCGCCACCATAAATAGCGCGAAGATGTTGTAACCGATAAGGTGATCATGACTATCGTCGCCATTTGACCTTTTATTCGTTTAAGTGAATAAGCTACCAATAAAATAAAACTGATAAATATAGCTTGGGCTTCTAAGCTAAAAGGAATAGTTACAAAAATAGCCAATAAGAATAATGAAAAAGCAATAATTACATATTTAATTAATTTGTTTTGCCAAATACGTGCGTTGGCAAATGATTGAAATGCACTGTGTTTTGAGCGTTTTTTATTTTTTGAAAGTAAGCTCTTAAGTTTTCTACCTAGCTTTAAATCTATCCACTTTAATTGTCTAAAAATATAGCCAATTGCATCATAAAAATAATCACTTGCTGTTTCGCGAATTGAGTTTTTTTTATCACTATTTTTAAAAAATATTAAAAAAATACTTTGTAAAAAAAACCGTACTGCATTTGAATATAAGTAGTTACGATATGGTAACTTTAAGTGAGGGTAATTAAAGTAAAACCATTCATAACTGCCTTCCTTGCGGATATTAAGTTTTACAATAATTGAGCTGAAAATGATTAAAAAAGGCATGAGTAATGCTTCAATAGCATTCATTTTATGACTATTAAAGTTACCATGAAATTTAAACATGATTAAGCGAACTAACTTTTCAGTAAAAAAGAGACTAAGTAGTAAGCGAAAGCTACTTTGAAAAGGGTGCTTATAAAAAGTGCTAAGTCGTGCTGTCATAATGCTGCTTTACTAACTAGCCAACCAGCTAGGGTTTCAAAATCATCATTAGCTATACTGTAAGGAGCGCAGTTAAGCGCAACATTACGATACGCTGTTGATTCTTTTATTACTTCGTCGCTATTTATAAAAAAAGGCGCCATAAGGGGGAGCGTTGATTGCCAAAGTGAAAATAAATCAAACTCTAATACAGATGCCGAATTATACCGATTAACTAAAAAAAAGTGATGCCACGAATTCTCAGTGTTCTTCAATTTTTGTAATTGCTTGTAAATTAAACTGTGACATATTGCATCACAATTAACTAATTCAACTACAATATCATTTTCATCTAATGCGTAATGGCTAATATCTATATGACTAGGGCAGTCAAATAGCATCCACGTATTTTTAGGGGTATCAAGCTTTTTACAGCTATCAATAAGGCCGTTAATTTCTGTTGGTGTTGGTATTTTGTTACCATGAGGTAAGAAAATTACGCCGTCGTTGTCTTGATAAAAACACTTTAAAACATCGTCGAAATTTTCAGCGTTACTCCAGCCTTGTGTATTCTTCCAGGGTAAACCAAAGTGCAAACCCAAATCGCTTTTGGGATCCAAATCTACAGCAATGACATTGATATCTGATTTTTTTAACACGCAGGCTAGGTTAGCAGTGATTGCAGTACAGCCAGTGCCACCTTTGATACCTTTTAAAAAAATTCTTTGCACGTGAGAAAGTTACCTAATTGTTTTAAATGCCAGTAATAGCAGCAAGCTCGTCATCAATTTCTTTTAATAACGCATATTTATTTATAGTTTTATTATTTTTTTGCTTGTTAACTATTTCAATGTAATCTTCACTTTTCCCACCAAAGCGACGAGCCAAGTTTTCAATATCATTTGATGTTAATGTTTGAGAGTGTCTTGAAATCAAGTTTTGCATTACTACCTGTATCTGTATGTTTTATTATTATAATATGTGGACATTATTTGTCTATTATATATAGAATAGTTGTTAAAACTAGTAAAAAAGTATTTTTTTGAAAGGCGTTTTGTGTGCATAAGTTTAACATAACCGGATTAGACCCCGCAGCTAAAGAAATAAAACCGGCTTCCAGCTATGCTATTTTAGCCCCATTGGATAATTTAGCTATAGAATTCGCGTTACATTGCGTTAACCTCGAAGCAAAGAGTAATATTTTTGTTATTTCTTCTCAAATAGAGTCATTTTTTGAGTCGCCTTTCTCTAATGTGCTATTTGATACTTATAAACAATCGCGCGTTCACTCATTTTCTTTTACCAAAGAAATTGCCGATTGGGGAATTAAGCGTATTAGCCACGGTATTATTAAAGAGCTAAATGGTTATGAAGGTATAAGTAATTCATTAATACTGCTCCATTTTAGTACCGAGCAGTTGCAGGACTTTAATGATGCTCAAATTGAGCAACTTATTGTTCAATACAATCAATTTTTAGCAAATACAAATGCTAGTTTATTATTTCTAATTTCAGGCCCTGAAGTGGCTAACTTTCGATTTTTAGTCAGACGTCTTAATAAGTTATTTAGCGGGATTGTTTTTGTAGATAATGATTCATCAATGCGAGTACTTGAATACGATTATTGGAGTCATGGGACTGGCGTTTTATCGAATGTTCAATACTCGTTAATGGTTAAAAATAACCGATTTGTCGTTGAAGAAAATGTATTAGAGAAAAACGAACCTAACAATCTAAAACTTAACGATGAGGATGATGTGTGGCTAGTTCAAAACTCAGTGCCTGAGGGAACAAAATTACCTACATACTACCGAACAGTTAAAGAAAATAGCGACTTATTTGATAAAGGACCAAGGCTTACTGCGGCAACCTTAGTATTTTCAGTTACTCGTTACACCGACTTGGCTGATTTAGGTAAGCAATGTTTTGAGCTTAGAAAAAACTGCGGTCGTTGGCTAAAACTGGTTATTCAAAATGTAGACGGTATTATCAGACATCAAGATGAATGTTTGTTTTTAACCCTAGGTGTAAACCTGATTTTATATAGTTTTTCAGAGCCTTCTCGGTTACTTTCACAGATTCAATCCATTCAGGGATTTCAGTTTTCAAGACCTCTACCACCTTCAGTTGAGCATGTACTACAGTATACGGAGAATACTTTTTCGAAAGGTTATTTACCGTTTATTGATTTTACAAGACAAGTTGAAGTGCACAGCGATTCTGCAGTTAATTTAGGGGTTAGTGGGGTATTAGTTATTTTAGAGTTACTCCCAAGAATTGACCCAATTCATCCTCTGCATTTATTTCATATAAAACGAGAGGGTGATGTATTTAGTGTAGCGGAAAATAAAGTGTATCTATATTTGCACGCATGCAGAGAAAATGATGTTACAAACGCCATAAAGCATTTGTTTAAATTAGAAACGAGTGATTTCTTTGCTCAACAAAATGTGATTTCTGATCATTTTTATATTCAACAAGAATGTAAGCAATTACGTCGATATTATAGAGATAAAAACGTACCAGACCTTACCGAGCAACTTAAAGAAAATGATAGTTACAAATATGTACCCGATTTAACACAAAGCCCTAAAGTCGATATTGGTACGCCGGAGTTTTTTACTCAAACTCGTCCAGATGCAAAGCCCTTTATAATGAATAGAAGGTAGTTATAAATGAGTATCAATCAGTTTTTAATTACGGTGTTTTTTGCCGTTTTACTCGGTGTTTTATTAGCATTAACGAGCCGCTACCTATCTGTAAAGTTTAAAAAGTTCTATTACAAAATGACGTTTAGACATGAAGTGTTAGAGCCCTATATACCTAAAAATAAAAGTAAGGAAAATAAGTGAAACTGTCAGGATTAGGGGTGTGGAACCTTTATTTTATTGTGAAATTTGCTCTGTTTTATTATGGTGCAATCGACTTTGATTTTTTAAGTAATGCGGCATTTGCAGCTCTTTTGGCTATTCAATTGAAAGATGTTCGCATTGAGAAAGTTAAGCATGTTATTGCTATCGTGATTGCGGTAATACTGCTTTATAAGGACTCTTGGCTTCCCCCAATAAACCGTTTGACTAAGCAAGCGGGTAATGTCCAAGATTTTAGCTTTGGGTACTTTATTGAGTTAATGGGGCGAGTTATAAATGTAGATATGCTGCTTGGGTTTTTTATCATCGTTATATTGTTTTGGTATAGCTCGCAATGGATTAGATTTACTACAGTGACCATTGCTGGTTTGATGTTTATTGGTTGGCAAGGGCAAAGTAGTCTAACAAATAATAATGTCAATCAAGTTGCAGGTAATAACTTTGCTGCAGAACCTCAAAATAGAGAGTCAATTGTAACAACGGAAACTCAATCTCCAGAACAAAAGCTGAAAGATTTTTACCAGCAACAAAGCTTGTTAACAAGCCATTTCCCACAAGAATATAATGGTGAAATGTTTGACGTTATTATTTTAAATATTTGTTCTATGGCTGTAGATGACTTAAATACGATTGGTGTTAGCGTAACTGACATGTATAAAGATTTTGATGTTGTTTTTTCTGACTTCAATTCAGCAACATCATACAGTGGTCCTGCAGCTATCAGATTGCTTCGAGCGAGTTGTGGTCAAACAAGTCAAACTGCATTATTTAAAGATGCGCCAGAGCAATGTTACTTATTTAAAAACTTAGAAAAACTTGGGTATCAAAATAATATAGTAATGAATCATGATGGGCATTTTGATGAGTTTAAAGGATTAATTAAGAAAAATGGCGGTTTAGATTCAAAGCCATTTAATATTGATTCTATGCCTGTTGCGCAATATGGTTTTGATAATAGCCCTATATATTCAGACGGAGCTGTTTTAAATGGTTGGCTCGATACTGATGCAAAAGATTGTGCGCCGTGTGCTATGTACTACAACACAATTAGTTTGCATGATGGCAATCAATTCGTTAATCATGCAAGAACAACGAGTCAAGAAAGCTATCCAACCAGACATGAAAATTTGTTTTCTGATATTAATAAATTTATTAAAAACTTAGAGAAACGTGATCGAAATGTCATGTTAATGATTGTGCCTGAGCATGGTGCAGCGTTAAAAGGTGATAAAGTACAATTTGCTGGATTACGTGAAATACCAAGCCCAGCTATTGTTTCTGTGCCAGTGGCTATCAAATTTATAGGTCCTGATGTTCAAAGTTACTCGCAAATAGTTATTGATGAGTCAACAAGCTACTTTGCACTCTCAGAGTTAATAAACAAAACACTGCAAACAAATTTATTTGGTGGTAATAGCAGTATTGCTAACCTACTAGAAAACTTACCGAAAGCGCCAAAAGTAGCTGAAAATGCCGATACTATTATGATGTATGTAAATAAACGACCTTACATACAACTAGATGGTGGTGATTGGTCTGCATACCCTCAAGGCAAGTAATAAATTAAAAAGTCTATAATGTAGGCTGACATTACAAATACGGGTACTTATTTGATAAGTACCCGTTTTTATCCTCACTTTGGCTTTGGTTTAACCCTTTAATCAATTTCGTCCAAAAATGTTTACAATAAACTACCTTCTCAAAGCTACTTAGCGTATTATTCTGCCAATATAGTTTTTCCTTCTTTGAGGATGTATGCGTCTAGATATTCACTGTGCTGATCGAATTGGTATCGCCCAAGAAATCCTTAATATTTTAGTTAACTACAGCGTTGATTTGAAAGGAATTGAGGTTGATTCGGTTAACTGTCGTATGTATGTAAGTTTCCCTGAAATTGAGTTTGAACAATTTCAAAAAATTATGCCCTCTATTCGTCTAATTGATGGTGTACATGATGTACGTACTACTGCATTTTTACCTTCTGAACGTGAGCATAATGAACTAAACACATTGCTGCGCGCATTACCTGATGGTGTTATTTCTATTGATGCTAAAGGCTGGGTACGTTTGTGTAACGATGCAGCCTGCAAAGATTTACAGCTAAACGAAAAAGACGTTATTGGTGAAAATATTAATAACTTGCTTAAAGGCTTTAATTTTACTCGATGGTTAGAAAGTAAAGAAGTGCTAGGGCAAACTACCCGAGTGGAAGTGGCAGGAGAAGACTTTATTGCAGATATTTTACCTATTGCAGTACCGCAAGGTGGTGAAGGTGACGTACTTGCTGGCGCTGTTATTAATATTAAATCGCAAAGTCGTTTAGGTCAGCAAGTAAGTGCTTTTAGGCGCTATGGGCAAGAAAGCTTTGCAACTATTCATAACTTCAGTACTGCTATGCGCCGTGTTGTACGTGAAGCCCGAAAAATGTCACAACTAGAAGCACCAATACTAATTACAGGCGAAACAGGCACTGGCAAGGAGTTGCTTGCTAGAGCGTGCCATTATGCCTCTAATCGTTCAGTTAAGCCCTTTATTGCTTTGTCGTGTGCATCACTTCCTGATGATGTAGCTGAGTCTGAATTGTTTGGTTACGCAGGTTATGAAGACAATACAGCACCTAAACGTGGTGTGCTTGAGCAAGCTGATGGTGGCACGGTATTTTTAGATGAAGTTGGCGAAATGTCGACTCAATTGCAAACTAAATTATTGCGATTTTTGCAAGATGGTACATTTAGAAAAGTAGGCGACGAAAACGAAGTTAAAGTAAATGTGCGCATTATTGCTGCAACACAAAAAGATTTACCAGCGATGGTGCAAGAAGGCGTATTTAGAGAAGATTTATATTATCGTATAAATGTTTTAACGTTAGAAATTGCCCCATTACGAGATCGAAAAGCCGACGTAGGACCACTTGCAGAACATTTTATTCAAAAGTACGCTCAGCAAAACGGGCATGATGTGCCTCTTTTATCACAAGAGTGTTTGAGCTTTTTGCAAGAATATCCGTGGCCGGGTAATGTTCGCCAACTAGAAAATGCAATTTACCGTGCAGTGTCGTTATTAGATGACAGTGAATTACGTGTTGAGCATTTACAGTTGCCTACATTTACACACGAATTAGGATACTTAGAGTCAGATTTTGAAGGCTCGCTTGACCAAGCAGTAAAACGCTTTGAAGCAACATTGTTGCGTAAGCTCTATCCTGCTTATCCTAGCTCTCGCCAATTAGCAAAACGCTTAGGTTTGAGCCATACGGCTGTTGCGAATAAACTACGTGACTACGGTATTAACCGTAAAACTGTAAAAGTGTAATTGACGTAAAAATATTAAAATATGAGGGCTAATTTTTAGTCCCCATATTTTTTGTAACCCCATCGATAGCAATTGTTTCTATGCCGTCATCATTAAAGTTCATAATAATACTGGCATTATTTCGAGTGAAAAAATAACTGCGATCATTAAGCTCTATAACGTAATCACCTTTAACTGAATTGCTAAATTCCTGCTTTTTAAGTACAACCGTGTGCTCACCAATTTGCCAATTAAAACCCTGTATAAAACCATTATTAAACTCTTGTACCCAGACCTGATTTTCATCTTTTGAAAGTGTAATTGCTACTGAATATGAATTAGGAATTTGATCCATATTGTAACTTTTAGAGCCAATAGTGAATTCCCCCGAATTTTGTTGCCAAGCAAAACCAAATTCAAATGGTTTTTCAATGCCTGTCGGGTAGGTAATTGTTCCGCTGCCAGGTAAGCTAAAGTCAGCAAGTGCATTATTACTCGCTGCTAAAACATAGTAGCGATAAGTATATTTAATTTTAATTTCATAAAATAATTTTTTTTTGTATTTATAACTTTAGATTAAAACAGAATATTCGTCATCGCAAGTGCCTGTGCTACACTCAGGTAAATTAAACTGGTAAGACCTTTGCTGTGAACTTATATTTTAGACTTCTTTTACTGTTTTTTAAAATTAAACGTAATCAAGAATACCAAGACTTACTCGATACAGTAGATATTGATTACAAAGCGCTGCCTACTGATTGTGATATAAATCTACATCTAACGAATTCTCGTTATTTAGCAATGATGGATCTATCTCGTACGTGGATGACCGAACGCGTAGGTTTGCTTAAACAAATTTTAAAACGTCGTTGGTTTCCTATTGTTAATGCAACCGCAATTACCTATATTCGCGATATTAAACCCATGCAGCGCTATACAATTAGTACAAGGTTAGTTGGGTGGGATCATAAGTATTTTTACATCGAGCAAAAGTTTCATTCAGTGCGTGGTTTACATGCTATTGCCTACGTAAGAGGGGTATTTAAAAGCAAAAAGGGTATTATAAGCATTGAAGAAATGCTTGAAGTTGCTGGTTTTGAGGGGAAAACACCTATATTACCTAGTGAAGTAATGCACTGGAAAGAAATGCTAGAGCAAAAAAAGATAAATAATTTACCCAAATAGCGTATTTAAGAATACGAAAATAAAAAAAGGCCTTTCGACCTTTTACACACACATATATTAAAAGCACTTTTTAGAAGCTATATCTAACGCCAAACATTGCCACAATAGGGTCTAGCTCAACAGTTGAAGTTAGTGCTTTTGCTCCATTAGCGTATACAGTCGCATCGGTATCAATATCCATAAGCGATACCATTGCGTGTAGTCCCCATTTTTTATTGATTTTATAGTTAGCACCTACTTGCGCCACAAAACCAAAAGAATTATCTAGTTTTACTTCCACGTCGTCTGTTCCCAGCGTAGTTTTAAGTGCTTGTGATGGTTGCTCATCAAAAAAGATTGTGTAGTTTATACCTACACCTACAAATGGTCTAAGTGCATAGCTTGTGTCTAAAAAGTGATATTGCGCAATAAGCGAAGGTGGCAGTTGCTTTATATCAGCAATTTTATTACCTGCTAAACCACCAGTTCCATTTACATCATGAGAAAAAGGTGTTGATGCAATGAGTTCTAATACCCACTTATCGTTAAATGCATAATCCACTGTAATACCTAACTGAGTATCTGAATCGCCTTTAAGCCCTAAGGTAGGGGCTTCATTGATTGATGAACTACTGTTGTCAGGATTTATGTTTATAGCGCCAACATTTACGCTAAAGTTAGCGTGTGCAGCAGGAGATAGCGCCAATAAAGAGGTTAATAATGCAATGCTAATAGTGGTTTTCATGTTGTTCTCCAAGAACTACTTTTTGATTGACACTATTATTGCAGCGCTAAAAAAATATAAACCTGTTCTAGATCAAAGTTTCAAAAATGATTGAATATTGTGAAATTATTTATTGATATAGATTAATTTTAGAGTCGATTTATAAAACAACAATTGACATTTATATACTCATTTAGCTCGTTGGATTTATTAATGCTGAACCACTAAACTAGGCTTTTTATTTTTCGAGGTTACATTTATTAAATTGAATTCGTTTTAATATTGAAAGCTCAATATGCTTAGCCTTATTTTAAATAACGCTTTGCTTTATTTTCTTTTACACTTTGAAGATCGACTAAAACCAAACCATCTATACAATTATTAAAATCTGGATCGATGCTAAAGCTTAAAAATTTCACACCGTCTGATTTACACAATTCAGTGTATTGTTTAAATAAAGTGGGCACTTGAGCGTCCATATTAGCAAGTACATGCTTTAGTTCTACAAAGTCATCTTTTACGTCGTTACCACTAAACACAGTGTGGCATTGCATTAGTTGTTGCTCACTTAGTTTAAATTCATTGTTTGGCTTAGCGAGGTCCACATCGCTTTTATAATAATATTGATAATAATAGACCAACATAGCCTTTGCCTGCTCTGGTAGTGCATTAGACACCGTTACCGCGCCAAATAAATAACGATATTGCGGATAATTTTTTATAAAAGCTCCAATGCCATACCATAAATAATCAAGACTTTTGCGACCCCAATATTTAGGTTGTACAAAGCTACGACCAAGTTCTATTCCTTGCTGTAGGTAAGGAGTCATTGCATTGGTGTAAGTAAATAAGCTATCTGTATAAAGGCCTTCTCTTCCATGCTTTTTAATAATATCTGCTGCGCAGGCTAAACGATATGCACCGACTAATTCTAATTGTTCAGGGTCCCATAGCACAAGATGCTGATAATCCATATCATACTTGTCTATATCACGTCGTTTACCACTGCCTTCACCTACGGCTCTAAACGCTATTTCTCTCAAACGCCCTAATTCTCTAAATACGCAAGAGCTCCCCGTATATTGATAAAGATATATGTGCATTGCGTCTTGTGTTTTACCCAAAATTTGACATTGTTCAATCGCTTTTTTAAGTTCTTTTTTACACTCGGGTATAGCAATGGGCATTTGCGTTTTTAGTGGTAGTATTTTTTTAGTTGTTAATCTATATAGCTGTTTACGAATTAGATTTACTATTTCTTTGTCTTTTAGGTTTTCTATTAAATAAGATTCTGGAGGAATAGATGCGCCAATTTCAAATTCTAATGATTTTTGACGTTGTTTAAACATTTCTTTTACTAACAATAGACTCGCAAGAGGTTTGTAAATAATTGAAGTACCATAAAATAGTGGGCTATTTTTAGCTTTAATAAATATCGGTAAAATAGGGCAATTTGCTTTTTTAGCCATACGTAAAAAGCCGCTATTCCATTTACAATCTTTTATACCTGTAGGGCTTAAACGTGAAACTTCACCTGCTGGGAATATTAATAAAGTCCCTTCATCTTTTAAATGCTGATGAATATTATTTAGTTCTATTTTTTTACTCATTCCGGATAAATTGTCTACAGGTAATAATAGGTCGCGCATAGGCTCTACCGACATTAGCATGCGATTAGCCACTACTTTTAAGTCGGGTCTTACTGTTGAGAGTACTTTTATCAAAGCCAGTGCATCTAGTGATCCAATGGGATGGTTTGCGACAATAATTAACTTGCCTTCACTTGGTATATGTTCAATTTGCTTTGGTTTGTAGCGAGTATTAAAATCAAGTTCATCAAGTACTTGCTCTACAAACTCAAGCCCTTGTAAGTGAGGGTAGGCATTGCCAAAGGCAACAAACTCTTGCTCATTTAATAAGTACTTTAAGCCTTTTTTTACAACACTAGTCACTTTTGGTGAGTTTTTTAATTGCGGTAAATTTACTGTTATTACGTCATCAATACTGATCATATTAACCTCTATTACACGTTGATATATTTTCCATTGGAATAGAGTAAAAAAGAGGTGTGACAGTTACTTTGCAGTTGTGTGATTTTTTAAAGTATTAATTAGGCAAAGCAACGTTTTACTCATAAATATAATTACTTTATATTTATGAGTAAAACTTTATAAGGAGTATGTATGTCAGTATTAGTTGCTATTACAGGGCGAGATAACACAAAGTTAATGGCGCAATTACAAGCACGTTTACCCGCTATTCGTATTGAGGAGTGGCCAGATTGCCTCAACGTAGAGGATATAGACTTTGTACTTGCTTGGAATGCTCCTGAATCTATGTGGGCGCAGTTACCTAACTTAAAAGTGGTGTCATCATTTGGTGCGGGAGTTGATAGCATCGATTTAAAACAATTAGCTGAGCATATTGATGTTGTTCGCATTGTTGATGATCAATTAGCAGAAGATATGGCTGAATATGTGCTTACACATATTTTAGCTCAAAAACTTCGTTTAAATGAATACTTTATTAAGCAGGCTCAGCAGTGTTGGAAGCCTAAACGCGCTCATAGCCATAAAAATGTGGGCATATTAGGTTTTGGTGAATTAGGTAAAAAATGTGCTCAAAAACTGGTTGAAAATAGTTTTAATGTAAGTGCATGGGCACAAAGTTATAAAAGCTCTACAAATGTTCATGTTTATTATGGTGATCAGGGGTTAGATGAAATGCTCACACACATAGATTATTTAGTGTGTTTGTTGCCACTTACAAATGCTACAAGGGGGATTATTAATAAAAAATTACTAGAGAAACTTTCACCTCATGCTGTTGTTATTAATGTAGCTCGTGGTCAGCATGTTGTTGAGCAAGATTTATTAACTGCACTAAATAATGAGAGTTTGCGAGCAGCTACCCTTGATGTTTTTGATCAAGAGCCATTAAAAAATGATCATCCATATTGGCAACATCCAAAAATAACGTTAACACCCCATTGTGCTGCATTGTCTGATTTAAATAGTGTTATAAACCAGATAGTAGAAAATATCGAATGTTTAAATGAGGGTAGCAAGCTAAATAATCTAGTAGATAGAACTAAAGGTTATTAAGTGACAAGTAAATAGTTAAAAAAACAGCTTGTTTACACATGTAATTTTTATTATTGTTAAAGAAGATTCTCACAAATAAAAATTATAAAGAGGGTGTCATGAAATCAAATCAAAGTGGCGTTAAGTTAAGTTTTATTATTATTTCAATTATCGTTTTGGGTGTTTCTGCTTGGTTTAATCAGGCGAATGCTGAAGATGCCCCTCATAAAAAACAAAACAATGCAGAATTAATAGAAACTATTGATAACGGTTAATAGCTTACCCTTTTTACAATGAGCACTTTTGATTATTACTTAAATACAATTTTAACGCGGTATTTAGGCATACTACTAAGTGCCTCAAAGTAAATTTACTTTATGGTTATTTACTCTTTTTAATTAAATGTATAGCTTCATCATCAGTATTTATTTCTAAAAATCAAAAACTAAATAATATTGAAAGACGATAGTATTTTTCAATGTTAAATTTTAGATAATAAAAAGCCCAGCATTAACTGGGCTATAAAATATTCTAAGGATAAGGATTAACTTTGGGCTACATTAAATTGCCCGAATGTATAAACCTTAAACAAATAAAATGTGTTGATCAACACTAAACTCATATTTGAAATAACACTCGACGACATAAGATCTAGGCTAAATGATAAAAATAACAGACCACAAGCACTAACAGCGGCAACGCGTAGCAGTGTTATATGGTTAATGAAGAATGCACCTAAACCTAGTGCAAGTAGTATTGTGTTTAAAAGCCAATCTAGCTCATTTAGCATGGTCGTTTCAATAGTTCAGTTGTTGAAAAAAGGAGCGCCATTATGTTGATCTTTTGCACACCTTTCAACCAAGTAATTTTAAATTTTCAGATTAGTTTTTTTAATGCTAAAAGTATTTATAAATAGCAGAAAATAACCCCTTATCGGCTATTACTTGATACCTTTGGCAACTCTGTGGGTTTTTTAAATCACTGCATAAATAAAGATATTTACGTTTAGAATCGAGTTGTGGGTGTAAGTTTGAGTCAATAATAGTGGCACCGTACCCAAATACACCAGACCAGTAGATGCTTTCGCTCACCATTCCTAATTTTTTATAGGTAAGTAGCGTTGGCTTTGGAAAAGCTAAAATAATGACTGCTACGATACTTAAAGTTATGAATAACCCTTTTTTTGGTTTATTTATTTTTTTTGTATTATTAGAATTTGAGCTAGAAATTGTTTGATTAGGTTTTGCAGTTGCTGGTTGACGCTTACTTTTTTGTGTTGTTTTTTTTCTTGTTGAGGTTTCCCCAAGCAAAGATTGTTTATTTGGTACTTTTGACATAATGCAAATTTGGCCTTTTTTACATAGATCTCTATAATTAAACGAGTAAATTTATATACTAAGCTAATTAATATGATAACTTAAACTTAGCTAATAGCCTATTGAGGAATAAAGATGAATGCGCAGCTATCAATTTTAATTGTAGATGACGTTAGCACCGTGCGTAGCTTTTTGAGCCAAACGCTCATGCACTTAGGGATAGAAAACGTAAAAGAAGCATCCACTGCATCACAATGTATCAGTGAGTGCCAGGCTATAAATTATAATATAATCTTTTTAGATATTGAATTACCAGATGGTGATGGTAAAGAGTTAATCGCACAGATTAATGAACTAAGTCCTGAAACAAATGTAGTCATGGTATCGGCTCATTCTGGAATCGAAAATGTAAAAGACGCGATAGACAAAGGCGCTAAAGGGTTTGTAGTAAAACCATTTACACCTAAAAAAATAGCAGCAATGCTTAAGAAGTTTTATCCAGACTTAGAAAATGTGTAATTAAATATACCAATCTGCAATAACACTTAATCAATTTGAGGGATTAAATCTGACGCTAACTGGGTTAAAAATTTCTGATATACGACTGCATGGATGAAGGAGGTAGAGCAATGCAGGAGCAATTGCCGAGAACAATTAAATAACGAATTTTTTTCCTTGTCGTCGTTAAGGTTTTTTATCTCAAAATAGATTACTTACATTAGGCGAATTGGTATTAAAAAAGATAATTAAATTTAGAATAAAAAAAAACCGGCAAAAGCCGGTTTTTTATATTCTAACAAAAACAAATTATAGAGCTTTAATTTTAGCTGCTATGCGACTCTTATGACGAGCTGCTTTGTTTTTGTGGATTAGACCCTTAGTTGCGTAACGGTCTAGGATAGGTGTTGCAACAGTAAAAGCTTGCTGTGCAGCTTCTTTATCGCCCGCTTCAATAGCAACAAGTACTTTTTTGAAGTATGTGCGCATCATTGAACGACGGCTTGCGTTGTGCTGGCGGTTCTTTTCGCTTGTTATAGCGCGTTTTTTTGCAGACTTGATGTTAGCCAAGGTTTGCTCCTAACAATCTTAAAATAAAGCTTAAAATAAAGGCGGTGGAATATGCCTGTTTCTATCATGGATGTCAATTTAAATTTAACGACCCAAGAAAAACTGCACCATATAACGAGCATCAATTTGCCGCTTTAGCAGTTAATACCGACATTGTAACAAAGCACAGACCCCCAGCCTAGTGCTTTAAAGCGATTTATAAAAAAGACTGTGGCATAATTGCATCAATTACCTATTTTTGAGTGGATTTAAGGTGTCAAAAGGTTTATTTCGGTCGGGTATGATTGTTAGCTGTATGACCATGATATCGCGAGTTTTAGGGCTTGTGCGGGACGCTGTGGTTGCTAATTTGTTAGGTGCAAGTGCAGCAGCAGATGTTTTTTTGTTTGCGAACCGTATTCCTAACTTTTTACGCCGCTTATTTGCTGAAGGAGCCTTTGCTCAAGCATTTGTACCAGTGTTAAGTGAGATTAAAGAGCAACAGGGCGACGATAAGGTTAAACTTTTTGTTGCGCAGGCTGCTGGTACCTTAGGTACTATTTTACTTATCGTTACTATTATTGGTGTTGTTGCCTCTCCTGTTATTGCCGCATTATTTGGTACCGGTTGGTTTATTGATTGGTGGCAGGGTGGAGCGAATGCAGAAAAGTTTGAACTTGCCAGTTCATTACTTAAATTAACGTTTCCTTATTTATTTTTTGTGAGCTTAGTTGCACTTAGCGGCGCAGTCATGAATGTGTACAATCGTTTTGCTGTAGCTGCATTCACCCCTGTATTACTTAATGTTTCTATTATCGCATGCGCCATTTTTTTACATGATAAGTTTTCGGTAGGTGCTTACTCACTCGCCATAGGTGTATTTGTTGGTGGTGTTGTGCAGTTGCTATTTCAATTGCCATTTTTGTATCGTGCAAAAATGTTGGCTCGACCGCGTTGGGCTTGGCAAGACGAAAACGTAAAAAAGGTACGCAAACTTATGTTACCAGCATTGTTTGGTGTATCTATTAGCCAAATTAATCTTTTGCTTGATACGATGATTGCCTCGCTACTCATGACTGGTTCAATTGCGTGGCTATATTATTCTGATCGTTTAATTGAATTTCCACTCGGATTGTTTGGCATTGGTATTGCCACGGTAATTTTGCCTGCGCTATCTAAACTTCATAGTAGTAAAAAAAGCAGCGATTTTCAGCATACGTTAGATTGGGGGGTTCGGTTTGTTATATTTTTAGGCTTACCTGCAATGATCGGTTTAATGATAATTAGTCCATTAATTATTACTGTGTTGTTTGATCACGGCGCATTTAAAGAAGACAGTGTTGATCATGTGAAAGCAGTGAGCTTGGGCGTTATGGCTTATTCGGTAGGGTTAGTTAGTTTTATGCTTATAAAAATATTAGCCCCTGGATTTTATGCTCGTCAAGATACAAAAACACCTGTACGTATTGGTATAATTACTTTGGTACTAAATATGGTGTTTAATATTATGCTTGCTCCTTTTATTGGCTATTTAGGCTTGGCGCTAGCTACCTCAATGTCGGCGAGTTGTAATGCTTTTTTACTTTATAGGCAGCTTAAAAAAGAAGGGGTATATCAATTTTCCTCTATGAGCTTATATTTTACGCTCAAATGCATAGTGGCAAGTTTGGTTATGGGGGTTGTCGTTTGGTTTACTGCGCATCACTATAATTGGTCTAGTTGGGGCTTTACAGAGCAAGTTATGCTGCTTACAGCATTATTAGTTATTGCAGGCGTAAGCTATTTTACAATGCTGTTTTTGATGGGCGTTAGACTAAATACGATAAAAAGTGTAGCAATTACTGAATCAAATTAAAAAAAAGATTATAATCGGCAACTCTGCGGCTTTTATCACTTTTGGTCGCAATTAATAACTCGCTAAAAAGGCAATTAGGTAGCATGGAGTTAATTAGAGGTATACACAATATTCGTCCGCAACATTTTGGTTGCGTGCTTACTATTGGTAATTTTGATGGTATTCACTTAGGTCATGCTGAAGTACTAAAAGGTTTGCTCGCTGATGCTAAAGTGCACCGTTTACCTAGCACTGTGATGCTGTTTGAACCTCAGCCACAAGAGTTTTTTGCTAAAAACAATGCACCAGCACGATTAACGCGCTTACGAGATAAACTACGTTTATTAAGTGACTTAGGAATTGAACGTGTTATTTGCATCAGTTTTAATCAGCAATTTGCAAATATGCGTGCCGAGCAGTTTGTTAGTGATATTTTAATTAAAAAGTTAGGCGTTAAAGCATTAACGGTTGGCGATGATTTTAAGTTTGGTAAGCAACGCCAAGGTAATTTTGACTTACTCTACAGCATGGGTAAACAGGCGGAAATGGATGTTAAAAGCACCGCGAGTTTTCGTCAATTAAATGCTAGAGTAAGCAGTACTTTAATACGTGATGCCTTAGCCACTGGCGATTTAACCAGTGCGAAAGTAATGCTTGGTCATGACTATGCTATTTCAGGTCGTGTTATACACGGTTGGAAAAGAGGGCGAGAGCTAGGTTTTAGAACGGCAAATATTGCGCTTAAACGTCAAGTTTGCCCTGTAAATGGTGTGTTTGCTGTGCAAGCAACGATTGCAGGTAAATTGATTTATGGGGTGGCAAATATTGGTAATAAACCCACGTTTAATGGTACTCGTGCATTACTAGAAGTTCATCTTTTTGATTTTGCGCAGGACATTTACGGACAATTTATGCATGTGGAGTTGATAAAAAAACTTCGCGATGAGAAAAAATTCGAGACATTAACACAATTAACGGCACAAATAGCGACTGATGTTGCCGCCGCTAAGCAGTGTTTTGGTTTAAATTAGATAGCCGATAGATACGGAATGTAGGATTAATGAGCGATTATAAACATACTTTGAATTTACCGGAAACACCGTTTCCAATGCGTGGCAATTTGGCACAACGTGAACCAAAAATGCTTAAAGCATGGTATGAAGACGACCTGTATGGTCAAATTCGCAGCGCGAAAAAAGGTAAAAAGACCTTTATTTTGCATGACGGCCCTCCGTATGCAAATGGCGATATTCATTTAGGTCATTCAGTAAATAAAATATTAAAAGACATTATTGTTAAGTCAAAAACATTATCTGACTTTGACTCGCCGTTAGTTCCAGGTTGGGATTGTCATGGTTTGCCAATTGAGTTAATGGTTGAGAAAAAAGTAGGAAAGCCTGGCGTAAAAGTGACAGCTGCAGAATTTCGCGAAAAGTGTCGTGCATATGCAAAAAAACAAGTTGAAGGTCAAAAAGTTGATTTTAAACGTTTAGGTGTATTTGCAGATTGGGATAAGCCTTACTTAACAATGAACTTTGACTTTGAAGCGAATGCAATTCGTGTACTTGGTCGTATTATTGAAAAAGGTCATTTGCATAAAGGCGCTAAGCCTGTGCATTGGTGTACAGACTGTGGTTCTGCATTAGCAGAGGCTGAAGTTGAATACCAAGATAAGCAATCTCCTGCTATTGATGTACGTTTTACTTTTATTGATCAAGATGCTGTTGTTAACGCGTTTGATTTGGCTGATGGTCATAAAGGTGAAGGCAGTGTTGGCACTGTTATTTGGACAACAACACCTTGGACGCTTCCTGCAAACCGCGCAGTGGCTGTGCATGCCGATTTAGAGTATGCATTGGTACAGGTTGAAGATGAAGGTGTACAACAACGTCTAATTTTAGGTTCTGAGCTTGTTAAAGATGCAATGGACCGCTTTGGTTTTAATCACTTTCACGTACTAGGTTATGTAAAAGGTGCTGCGCTTGAAAATTTACAAGTAGCTCATCCTTTTTATGATTTTAATGTACCAGTGATTGTAGCAGAGCATGTAACTACTGACTCAGGTACCGGTGTTGTACATACAGCTCCAGGACATGGTCAAGAAGATTTCGTGGCTGGCTTAAATTATAATCTTGAAGTAGCTAACCCTGTTGGTGCAAATGGTGTTTATTTACCAGATACCGAACTTTTTGCAGGTCAGCATGTATTTAAAGCCAATGCGAGCGTAATTGAAGTATTAAAAGAGCACGATGCATTAATGCATCATCATGCTATTACACATAGTTACCCACATTGCTGGCGTCATAAAACACCAATTATTTTCCGTGCTACACCACAATGGTTTGTAAGTATGGATCAGGCTAACTTGCGCCAAGATTCTCTAGCTGAAATAAAAAATACTCAGTGGTTACCAGAGTGGGGCGAAAGCCGTATTTCTAATATGGTTGAAAGCCGCCCAGATTGGTGTATTTCTCGCCAACGTACATGGGGTGTTCCAATTGCATTGTTTGCAGATAAAGACACTGGTGCGCTTCATCCAAATACCCAAGAACTAATTGAGCAAGCTGCACAGCTTGTTGAAAAAGCAGGTATTCAAGCGTGGTACGACCTAGACCCTGCTACATTGCTTGGTGAAGAAGATGCCAAGCAATACATGAAAGTGCAAGATACGTTAGATGTATGGTTTGACTCAGGTGTGTCGCATGCATGTGTTGTAGATGCGCGTGAAGACCTAGTTGGTCCAGCTGATTTATACCTAGAAGGTTCTGATCAACACCGTGGTTGGTTTATGTCATCAATGATGACATCAGTGGCTATTAATGGTTACGCACCATACCGTCAAGTATTGACTCATGGTTTTACCGTTGATGAAAACGGTCGCAAAATGTCTAAGTCACTGGGTAATGTTATTTCACCACAAAATGTGATGAATAAACTAGGTGCTGACATTCTACGTTTATGGGTTGCTTCTACCGATTACACTGCCGAAATGACTGTGTCGGATGAAATATTTAAACGTTCAGCAGATCGTTACCGCCGCATTCGCAACACAAGCCGTTACTTGCTTGCTAACCTAAATGGTTTTGATCCGAAAACAGATCAAGTAGCAGTTAACGATATGGTTGAGCTTGATAAGTGGATTGTTGGTCGTGCAACTCAATTACAAACAGAAATATTAGCTGCATACGATAGCTACCAAATGTTATTAGTAACGCAAAAGCTAATGAACTTCTGTACAGGTGAGCTTGGCTCGTTTTACTTAGATGTAATTAAAGACCGTCAATACACTGCTAAGAGTGACAGTCACGCACGTCGTTCTTGTCAAACAGCGCTTTATCATATTGCTGAAGCAATGACGCGTTGGATGGCACCAATCATGAGCTTTACTGCACAAGAAATTTGGGAAGCTTTACCAGGCGAGCGCAGCGATTACGTATTTACATCAGTTTGGTATGATGGCTTACAAGCGCCAACTAATAACCAATTTAGTAATGATGACTGGTTAGAAATTCTAACGGTACGTGACGAAGTAAACCGTTTATTAGAAGCTGCACGTAAAGAAGAGATTATTGGTGCAACACTTCAAGCCACTGTTAATTTATTTACAGGTAAAGAGCTTGCAGCTAAATTAAATGCGCTTGGTGATGAGCTGCGCTTTGTATTATTAACATCAGCTGTGAATGTAACTGAAGTTGATAGTCAGCCTGCTGATACACAAACAACTGAAATTGAAGGTTTATTCATTAGTGTTGCTGCAACTGATGCTGCTAAATGTGAGCGTTGTTGGCATTACAGTGAAGATGTAGGTGTCGAACCTGCTCATCCTGAGATTTGTGGTCGTTGTGTAAGTAATGTTGATGGCGAAGGCGAAAAGCGTCAATTCGCTTAGGAGTTATTCTTAGTGAGCAAACTAGCCCAAAAAAGTGGTTTAGTGTGGCTTTGGTTGAGTCTATTACTTTTAGTAATAGACTTTGCCAGTAAAACACTTGTTGTAAGTACTATGGCTTATCAAGAGTCGATAAATTTACTCCCTGTTTTTAGTATTACTTATGTGCATAACTATGGTGCTGCTTATAGTTTTTTAAGTGAAGCGGGTGGTTGGCAGCGTTGGTTTTTAAGTTTTATAGCTATTGCCATTAGTGCTTTACTTGTTTGGTGGTTAAAGCGTTTACCAGCGACAAACAAAGTATTATGTAGTGCATATGCTCTTATACTTGCCGGCGCTATTGGTAATTTATACGATCGTATTGCATATGGTTATGTAATCGACTTTATTCACGTATTTTATAACGACTCGCATTTTCCTGTATTCAATATTGCTGATAGTGCTATTTGTATTGGCGCTGCATTATTGTTATTTGACGCCTTTACAGGTGAGAGTCCGAAGGAGCATAAAGCATGAGCCAAGCTGTAATTGGTGAAAACTCGCAAGTTATTTTTCATTTTTCTATTAAGTTAGAAGATGGCTCTGCTGCGGATTCTACTAAGGTACATAACAAGCCTGCTAAATTAACAATGGGTGATGGCAGCTTAACTGCAAACTTCGAAAAATGTTTATTAGGTTTAACAGCTGGCGAAAGCAAAACCTTTGAACTTGAACCGGAAGATGCTTTTGGTAAGCCAAATCCTGATAATATTTACTATGTTGATCGTAGTAAGTTTGGTCCAGAAACACCTGCAAAAGTAGGCGCCATTATAGCGTTTACGCAACCTGATGGTACCGAACTTCCTGGTTTAGTACGCGAAGTACAAGGCGAGTCGGTAACAATTGATTTTAATCATCCTTTGGCTGGTCAGCGTTTAACGTTTGAAGTTGATATTATCGAGGTAGAAGGTTAATGGAAATATTACTAGCTAATCCACGAGGCTTTTGCGCTGGTGTTGACCGTGCTATTAGTATTGTTGAACGTGCTTTGGATATTTTTGAAAAGCCAATTTATGTTCGCCATGAAGTAGTGCATAACCGCTATGTGGTTGATGGACTAAAAAGCCGTGGTGCGGTTTTTGTTGAAGAGCTTGATCAAGTACCAGATGACAGTATTGTTATTTTTAGTGCGCATGGCGTATCGCAAGCTGTTCGTAGCGAAGCGAAGCGTCGTGATTTAAAAGTATTTGATGCAACGTGTCCACTTGTAACTAAAGTACATATGGAAGTAACACGTGCAAGTCGTAAGGGCATTGAGTGTATTTTAATTGGTCACCATGGTCATCCTGAAGTTGAGGGAACAATGGGGCAATATGATAATTCAGCAGGTGGAATTTACCTTGTTGAAACCGTTGATGATGTTGTTGCGCTAAATGTAAAAAATGCTGAAAACCTTTTTTACTGTAGTCAAACAACACTCTCTGTTGATGATACAGCGGATGTTATTGATGCATTACGCAAAAAATTTCCGTCAATTGACGGACCTCGTAAAGATGATATTTGTTATGCAACGCAGAATCGTCAAGATGCTGTGCGTGATTTAGCCGATAAAGTGGATGTTTTATTGGTTGTTGGTGCTAAAAATAGTTCTAATTCAAATCGCTTACGCGAACTCGCAGATAAAATGGGTACTACTTCGTATTTAATTGATGATGCAACGGACGTACAAGAGCAATGGTTTACAGAGTCTAAATCGGTTGGAGTAACTGCTGGGGCATCTGCACCAGAAGTACTTGTACAACAGGTTATTAGCCGATTAAAAGAGCTTGGTGGTAAGCAGGTTATTGAGAATCCAGGCGAAATAGAAACTATTGTGTTCGCTGTTCCTATTGAACTGCGTTAATCTAAATATAGAGTATTAAGCTTAATAAAGGAGAGTCGTAATGAGCAAAGTGCCTCAATCAGATGCATTGCTTTTTTCGGCTCTTTTTAATGACCGAGGAGTATTAGCTTCTTTAGTTGTTACACAAGTTATAGCTATTGTTTTAGCGTTTGCACCCAATGTAGAAGGTGATGTTTGGTTACGCCTTGGTGTAATCAGTTTGTTTTTGCATTTAACTGTACTATTTAGCTCTTCTTCTTTGTATTTTTGCAGATTCTTTTTACAGAAAAAAAATCAACCCATTCAGATTACCTCTTTCTTCACTGTTTTTATATTAAGTACTATTGTATTTAGTTTTTTGTATTCTTATATTGCTTTTGATATTAGAGCTGATGAACAGCTACTTTATTTTATTCTTCGTAACTGTATTATTGTATTTTTATTGGCTGCATTATTTGTTCAATTTTTATTAATTTATTTTGAAAAAGAACAACAAACAAAAGCACTTTCTCGTGCTGAGCTCGACGCATTACAAGCAAGAATACGACCTCATTTTTTATATAACAGTTTAAATACAGCAGCTGAGCTCACTCATCAAGATGCGAATGCTGCAGAGCAAGCTATATTAGCTTTAGCTGCTTTATCGCAAGCGGCAATGCGTTCAGGGCAGAGTGTGCCACTTGAGGATGAAATAGCGTTAAGTAAACAATATGTCTCACTTGAATCTTGGCGTTTTGGCAGTCGTTTAAAAGTTGACTGGCAAATACCAAATGAGTTACCAACACTTGCAATACCATGCTTAACGCTTCAGCCTTTAATTGAAAATGCAGTTTGTCATGGAGTTGAAACCAGCGAAGTTGGTGCGATAATTAAAGTTGAATTACATGTTACAACAGGCTATTTAACAATCATTGTCTCTAATCCTGTAACAGCCAGCGATGCAAAAACAAGGCCTAATAACGGGATGGCACTTGAAAACATTCGGCAACGTTTAAACATTTACTATGATAATAAAGCGCAATTAACGATTACTAACAAAAATGACGTATTTAGAGTAAAAGTTGTGATCCCAAAATATATTGAGAATACTTTTTGAATATACTTATTGTTGACGATGAGCCCCTTGCAAGGGCGCGCTTAAAAAGATTAATTGCTACAAATAAAAACATGACGGTTATCGCAGAGGCAAGCAATGGGAATGAAGCTTTAACACAGGTTAAAAAAGTAGTGCCAGACTTAGTGCTTTTAGATGTTGATATGCCAGGTATTAACGGTTTAGAGGTAGCTAAAGAACTTAATAAATTAATTATCCCACCGGCTATTATTTTTGTTACTGCTCATCCTGAGCATGCTTTAAATGCTATTCAGTTAAGTGCCGCTGGTTATTTAGTTAAGCCTATATCAGAGCAAGCATTGCAAACAGTACTTGAACAAGTGGGTCGTATAAATAAAGCACATTTACAAAAGCAGCAAGTTGCTAAAATAAGTTACCAACTTGCAGGTACACTAAAAAGTGTTGAAATGGACTCTATTTATTATTTCAATGCTGAAGAAAAGTACACAAAAATGGTATTTAAAGGCGCTGAAGCGCTTATTGAACAAAGCTTAAAACAGCTTGAAATACTATATCCTTCACTTGTTTTGCGTATCCATCGTAATACGCTGGTAAATAAGAGTAAAATTATAGCGGTGCATTCTCAAGGCAACGGTAATCATGTAATTCAATTACAAGGTTGCGATGAATTACTGCCAGTTAGTCGTCGAGAGCTCAAAACTGTTAAAAATGCGCTTTAAATAATATTTACTAAGCCTAACATTTAACTTTATGTAAGTACGACTAAGTAAAATCATTTTATTAACCGTTTATCAACAAATATAACCGTCTATCCTAATCTCACTTGAATCTACATTTTAATTGCTTAAACTTACAATCAGGTAATTTTTATTTGGTTTTTATATGCAATCTCATCATTTTAAAGTGCAAAAGGGCTTCACATTAATTGAAGTTCTTATTGCATTTATTATTCTCAGCTTTGGTTTATTAGGTGCTGTTGCGTTACAAGCAAAAGCAAAACAAGCTAGCTTTGACTCTATGCAGCGCGCCGCCGCAGTCGCTCTGGGAAATGACATTATTCAACGTATTCGTGCTAACGACACATCTCAGTTAGTTGCACATTATAAGAAAGACTTTACGAGTAAAACACCAGCAAGTTCGTCAACAACATGCTTTGGTAGTTCATGCAGTGCTGAGCAAATTGCTTTACTTGACCTTGAACAGTGGAAGCGTGCAATACAGGCTAGAAACAACACTGGCTCATTAGATGATGCAAATGTGTGTATTAATCCGGTTGCAGTGGCAAATTCTGGTGGTAAAGCTTTTAATATTGAAGTTATTGTGTCTTGGCAAGGTCGCCAAGAGTTTACTGCAAACGCAGACACTGGCGCAATAAGCTGTGGAACAGCTGATAACAAGCGTCGTTTAGTTGTTTTAACTAGTTATATTTATTTAAGGAGTTAGCATGAAACAAAAAGGTTTTACGCTTGTAGAGGTAATGATTTCGCTATTTATTGGCGGATTAGTGCTTGGCGGCGTCATGTTTACTTATATTGGTATGAAAGTAACAACCAAAGACACGATGACCATAGGTGAACTTCAAGAGTCGGGTCGTTTAGCTATAAATATTATGCAGCGTGATATTGAGCAAGTTGGCTTTTGGGGTACCTACTACGATGATTCATTTACTGCTATGAATACCACAACATTAGCTACACCAACAAATGATTGCTTTGAAGGGCTTAATAACGGCAGTTTTCCAGATTTAGCAAGTACCAGTAACTTTAGAACTTTATACGCAAAAACAGCCAATGGCGCGGATGAGCTTAGTTGTATTAATAACTCATTAATAGGTACTGATATTTTACAAGTAAAGTTTTTGCAAGGTGATCAGTTAACTGTTCAGGCTGGCAATAATGAAACACAAGATAGCCAAAATTACTTTGTTGCAGAGCAAGAGCAAGCTCGTTTTGTTCGAGGGATTGTTGATCCTGCATCGTTAAGCGTTAACGCAACAGTTTGGCCTTACAGCCACCATACGTATTATATTTCAGAGCAAACTTATCAAGTGAATAATAAAAGTTTAACCGTTCCTGCATTGATGCGTAATCGCCTAGTTAATGACGAAGTTAGGGCTGAGACGATCATGGAGGGGGTTGAAAATATGCGCTTTGTTTTTGGTCTAGATACTACAAATGATAGTCGAGTAGATACGTATAGAAGTATTGAAAATATGACTCCCAGCAACTGGGAAAATCGTAAAGGTATTTTAACTGTACAGGTGTTTTTATTAATTAGAGCATTACAACCAGATGCTGGTCTAAGTATTAAAAATCAAAAATATATACTTGGAGAAGATGCAAATAATCGTGAATTAACGTTTACAGATAACTTTAGACGTACCGTATTTACTACAACTATTCGCTTTAATAATATAGGGTCAAATCTGTGGAGCATTTAAATAAACAAGCAAAAAATCAACAAGGTGTAGTGCTTATCACTGCACTTATAATGGTTATAGCTGTAACAGGAATCGCTGTTACATTAATGAGTAGTAGCAGTATTGATGTGAAAATAACTAATGCAGCACAAGAACGTGAAGTAGCTGAAAACGAGCTTATAGGTGAAGTACAGCGAATGATCTCTGATGAGGCAACTAAAGGTGCTGCTAATCAGTTTTTTTTATCACCTGAAGAGGTAACCAAAATAGCTGCGGATAATAGCGGTATGCTCATTGCTGAACATAATGATATGAAAAGCAAAATGATAAATTTAAATAAGGGAATACTTGATTTAGAGTGCCCGCGTCGTTTTGCCAGTACTGCGGGTCTTGCATGTAATATGGTACAGGTATCAACTACTAAAAAATACGGTTCTAAAAGTAAGCATGAACTTACTATTGTTACCGGTGTAGCCCAAGAAATGGTGAGCGTAAACAAGGGGATTTAAGATGAAATTTAAATTTAATAAAGTGTTTGCCTCATTATTGGGATTAACACTGAGTATGTCAGCAGCCGCTGAAGATATAGAGCTTTATGTAAACCATGATGTAGAAACGGATGAAAAACCTCGTGTTTTAATGATATTCGATACATCGGGAAGTATGGATTGGAGTGTTATTAATGGTGATAATCAGGCCTGTTACACAAAGTATCAATATGAGGAAAGAACTGGACGGGGTAATAATAGGCAGACAGTTGTTCGAGATGGGTTCCAGCTGGTTACATGTTTTGCGAGTAAGGTTGAGTACAACGAATATAATGAGCAATGCTATATAGGCGAAAATGGTGTTGCAGTTGGGGATTGCCATGATAGAAGAATAGACGTCGCTAAAAGCGCGATGACACAATTAGTTAATGATAACGATGACATTGACTTTGGTTTAATGCGCTTTAAAGGTAATGACGGAGGATATGTAGTTGCTAAGGTTGGAGCTAGTAAGGAGAACCTTTTACAGGAAATTGATGATTTGCCTGCAAGTGGTTCAACACCAATAACAGAAACATTATGGGAAGCCTATTTGTATATTACGGGGCAAGTCCTTGATTATGGAAGGCTTTATAGCGAGCGAGATACAAGTGTAGATAATAACATAATTTACACATCACCTTTTGAACAAGGTACTGGTGAGCCATTACGCTGTGATAATTCAATCAACGTTATCATAATGACAGATGGTGATCCAACTAACGATGATGGGAGGGATACTGCCATTACAGCTGTTCATAATAGTCTTTTTACTGACAACATACCTTTTGAAAGTGGTAGATATGACGACAGTTATTTAGTAGCACTGGCTAAAATATTGCATGGAACGTCAGATACGCAAGTGGATTTGTATACGCCAACGAGTGATGTACTTGATACAGGGCGCCTTTACACTATTGGTTTTGGTACTGGTATGAGCCAAGGCGGAATTAATTTACTCGATAAAGCGGCAAGTGTAGGTGGCGGGCAATATATAGAAGCAAGAACTGCTGAAGCACTTTCAGAAGCACTAAAAAATACAATTTCACGAATTAGAGAAGTGAATGATAGTTTTTCATCGCCCTCAGTGGCGAGTAATAACGTAGATCAAACGCGAAGTCGTGATGCTGTTTATTTTGCTATGTTTTACCCTGAAACGGGGGCTCGCTGGCGGGGTAACTTAAAAAAATTAAAAGTTGTCGGTGAACAAATTGTAGATTCCACAGACACTCCCGCAATTAATAGTGATGGATTAATTGATGAAAATGCAAAAACATTTTGGTTACCAAGTGATGAGCCAGCAGATGGTAATTTAGTTGCGCAAGGCGGTGTGAATTTAAATTTAACCAATGCAGCATCAAGAAATTTATACACAGAAAAAGAAGGCTCAATAGTCACTTTTAATACATCGGTTGTTACTGATATTCTCGATTTAGTTGATAATAACCCAATTGCTCTTTCTAGCAATGATATTAAGTGGGCGATGGGAATTGACGTTGATGATGAAGATGGTGATGGTTCATTCGTTGACCAAAGAAAAGATATATTTGGTGATCCGCTTCACTCTAAACCATTAGCCATCGATTATGGTGGTGATGATGTTCGTATACTTATAGGTACTAATGCTGGCTTTTTACATATGTTTAAAGATAGCGGTAACACTGTGAGCGAAAGCTGGGCATTCATCCCCTCTGCTTTGTATGACATTATCGAACCTCTTCGTGAGAACCAAGTCGATACAAAAGTATATGGTATGGATGGTCCTATTAGTGTGTATTTTAGTGATAAAAGTTTAAATAATGACGGCTTAAACGATGGTGTAATTGATGCAAGCAGTGGTGATGACGTTTGGGCCTTTGCAGGAATGCGCAGAGGCGGCAAAAACTATTATGCATTAAATATTACCAACCCTAATGCACCAACTAAACTGTGGGATAAACCAATTGAAGGTGGTAAAGGTGATTTTGTAGAGCTTGCACAAACGTGGTCGAAGCCACAAATAGCTTATATTAAAGCCTTTGGTGATAAGCCATTATTAGTGTTTGGCGCAGGTTACGATACGAATAAAGATGAAGCAATACGCAGTGAGGATAATACTGGTCGAGGTGTTTATATTGTTGAAGCTGAAACGGGTAAATTAGTTTGGGCGTTAACACCTAACAGTAATGGCTTTGAAGGTCGACATAGTATTGCAGCAGACGTTACTACACTTGATTCTGATTATGATGGTTACATTGATCGTATTTATGCTGCCGATACAGGCGGAGATATTTGGCGAATTGATATGCCAGGAGAGTCAACTAGTGGGTTTAGTCATTTTAAGCTTGCTGAATTAGGGAGCAGTTCTGCGACAGAAGATAGGCGCTTTTTTTACAAACCACTTGTTGCTCGTACTACATTTAGTAAAGTTACCGAAACAGACATAAACGGCGAGAAGGTAACTACTCGTTTAGATACCCCTTATGATGCAATTGTTATTGGTAGTGGTAACCGCTCTAAACCAACAAGTACGAGCGAACAAAATCAATTATTTATGATTCGTGATGAAAATACAGTAACAAAATCATTTAAAGATAATAAGCCTGAACCGATTAAACCTGTCGATTTAATGCCTATGAACTCAGACCCCTTTGGTAATTCTTTAGATGACATTGATCAGTTTGTTGAGCTTGAAGCTGATTTGGCTGAATTCCAAGGTTGGCGATATGAGCTAGGTACTGGAGAAAAATCGTTAGCTGCGGCAACCGTTGTTGGTGGTGTTGCTTACTTTACTTCTTTTACGCCTGCATCAGATACCTCAACTGAGAATCAATGTTCACTTAGTGGTGGCGGTGGTTCGCTTTATGCTTTCCATTTACATTACGGAACGAAAGTATACGATTCACTTAGATTTACAACAAGTTATGATGTACCAGACACTCCTCAGTTATATTTTGGCTCTACTTGTGCAGATGCAAACGGCGATGGAAAGTGTGATGACGATGATTCAAAAGTACCTGAAAGTAAATTTTATTTTCCTGGTCCGCTAGTCGCAGGAGAACAAGAGCTTATGGTGCCTATCAAAGTTAATGGCCCTGGTTTAAAGGTTGTTGATGGAAAAATAAAGTTAGTAGATGATAATTCTGTTGGTTTTGGCTTTAGCACACAACAAACATACATTTATAAACGCGAAGAAAATGATGAAGTTCAAAATGATTAAAGAAGGGGCTGTTAAATGAGTAAACTACAACGAGGCTTTACATTAATTGAGCTGATGATAGCAGTCGCTATTGTCGGCATTTTAGCTGCAATAGCACTTCCTAATTATACTGAATATGTAAAACGAGCTGCGCGAGCAGAAGCTGCAGCGACTTTGTTAGATGCAGCTAATAAGCAAGAGCAATTTTTTGTTGATAACAGAGAATATACAGACGTACTTGCTAACTTGGGAATTACAGACACAACTGAAAATGGATATTTTAAACTCTCGGTAGTGTTAAACGCAGACAAAAACACATTCGTTTTTACCGCAACTGCAGACTCAGGTCCTGTTGCAGGTGACGGTGACTGCACAACTTTAACAATTACAGATATTGGCTTAAAGGGCTCAACAGGCTCTAAAGACAAAGCCTACTGTTGGAGTAGATGATTTTATTCCTGGCATTTATCTGTTGATTTAATGCGTATTCTGCCAGTTTGACTTACAGACAAAGCCAACCCTTCGAGGTTGGTTTTTTCGTTTGGGCAATATATAAAAGTGCCATTTTGAAAACCATTTAATGACCCATCTGGGCGAAATGTAATTGCATTTCTAGGGTATTCTAAACT
Source organism: Pseudoalteromonas sp. TB64 (assembly GCF_000498095.1). Lineage (GTDB taxonomy): Bacteria > Pseudomonadota > Gammaproteobacteria > Enterobacterales > Alteromonadaceae > Pseudoalteromonas. The sequence goes on along the minus strand of NZ_AUTQ01000081.1, from coordinate 116,190 downwards.
GTCAGCATCGTGTACTTTTTCGAATGTACTTATAAGTAGTTCATCGTCATCCAATGTGGTTGATTTATTTTTATCTATGAAGAGTGACATTTGAGCACCCCATTCATCGTTTGTACATTGGCTATTTTTTAATGCGCAGAGTGTAACGTAGGTGCCATTTTCAATTGCGTATAATCGACCATAGGTGATATTTCGGTGAAGGAGGTTTACATGGTTATCTAATCTGTTTTTAGCTAAAAAATCAGAGTAAAACCACATCGATATTTGGCTAATAATACTGACAATGGCAAGAGAAACCATTAATTCAATAAGGGTAACACCTTTGCTTTTTAATATTGATAACCTCATCCTTGAAGACCTGAGTTAATAAATGATTAACTCAGTCTAGTAAATGATACAAATATGACAAGATGAAATTGTGTGTTTTTTAACCGCATGTTTCGTCGGTATCACCAAGATAAAAAGCGGTTCCTGATACAGATACGCTAAGTGCTTTGTTATTTTCATTATCACTATTGGGGCAATATACAAAGCCCGTAAAGTTACCTGAGCCAGCTAAACTTGTTGTAATACGACCACTCGTATTAAATCGAAGGCTATTATTACCAGAGAATTTTATTTTGTCACTAGACGGAGTTTCTGACATTACGCGTAATAGACTATCGTTTGCGCTTTTATAAGTACCATCATTATTTGTATCTATAAATAAAATAACGGTATTAGTTGAGTCCCATTCGCTTTGACATTCGAGGCTTGTGCTATCACTTGTAACTGTATTGGGTGCTGGGCAAATTACAACTATTTCATCAGTACTTGCAGCTTGTGCACGAGCGTAGCTAATATTTCTTTTTAATTCTAATAAAAAGTTTTCAGCACGGTTTTCTTCTAACATGTCGCTGCTATTCCAAATAGCGATAGAAGCAACGATACCAACGATAGCAACAGTTACCATAAGTTCTAAAATAGTAAATCCATTGTGTTTATTTTTCATATTTATTCTCATTTGCTGCAGTAATTTAAGTATAGTTATTTTTATGGTGATAATTATACCATGACTGATTGTTTTATCACCGCAATTCAATTGCTTTGTTTGCTATGAGCCTTATGATTGTCTAAAATCGAGACAACTGAAGCTTTAGAAAGTAATTAATATGAAAAAAATAGAAGCCATCATCAAACCTTTTAAATTAGACGATGTTCGTGAAGCATTATCTGAAGTCGGCATTAACGGCATGACTGTAAGCGAAGTTAAAGGTTTTGGACGTCAAAAAGGTCATACAGAGCTATATCGTGGTGCTGAGTACATGGTCGATTTTTTACCAAAGGTGAAATTAGATATTGTACTAAGTGATGAAGATGTTGAGCGTGCAATTGAAGTGATTGTAAAAACAGCACAAACAGGAAAAATTGGCGATGGTAAAATATTCGTCACTGATGTAGAGCGCGTAATACGTATTCGTACAGCAGAAGAAGACGAAGAGGCTATTTAAATTGTGAGTTATTTACTCATACATTCTAGATAGTAAAAAGGCGCTTGTTTAACAAGCGCCTTTTTAGTTTATTATTTTCTATTATTTAGTCTTCGTGTTTGTTTTGCGTGTTCGCTTAGCTCGGTTAAGCCTAACTTATCGTAGCTTTTTACCATCATATCTAGTGCTGGGTCTAAGTAACTACTTTGCGAATAATGCTCAACAACAAACTTACCACGGTTAGCTGCAGCTAAATAAGCTTCACGTTCATAATAATAGGTTGCTACTTTTAGCTCATAACGTGCCATTCGATTTAAAAGCCAAACTAAACGACGTTTTGCCTCAGGTGCGTAATCGCTTTTAGGAAAACGCTTAACAAGAGTTGATAAATCAGTAAATGCAACACGTGTACGGTTTGCATCTCTATCAGCTCTATCTACACCAAAGTATTCTTGGAATGCATTTTTATCAGCTTTAATATTTACTAAGCCACGCATGTAATACATGTAATCCAAATCTTTATGATTTGGATTTAGACGTATAAAACGGTCTACTGTCGCTAATGCTTGCTCAGTATTTCCTGATTGGTAATGTGCATACACTAAATCCATTTGTACTTGCTTAGAGAACGGTCCAAATGGGTAACGAGAGTCTATTGCACTTAAAAGTTCAATTGCGCGTGCGTATAAACCAGAATCTAATGTTTCTTTTGCGTCTTCATACAAAGCTTGTGCAGAGCGATTTGGTACGCGTTGAATATCTTCTTGGTCAGGTGCTGATGAACAAGCACCTAAACTAAGTACAGAAACTGAAAAAACAATGGCAAATGCACGTTTCCCTATTTTATTTATCATTTTATTTGTTACCTTCGATGTCTTCGGCTAGGCCAAGTCGGTAAAACCGAGTAAACTATGCGTATTATATTATGCTTTTATTAAAAGCGATTCTAACCCAGTCGAGCAAAGCTTGCACTGGTAAATTGGGTAAAGTTACTAATGTCAGAGAAAATTTCTCTTCAAGCCGAAGTCTCAACAGACTTAGGTGGTAAACGTCTAGACCAAGTATTAGCACAATTGTTCCCTGATTATTCACGTTCACGTATAAAAACGTGGATTTTGGATGATAAAGTAACCGTTGATGGTGAAATGTTAAACACTCCACGTGCCAAGTTACTTGGTGGTGAGCTTCTTAATATTGAGACAACAATTGAAGCCCCACGTGAATATGAAGCACAAGATATCAAATTAAACATCGTTTATGAAGACGATGATATTTTAGTTATTAATAAGCCAATGGGTTTAGTAGTTCACCCTGGTGCAGGTAATCCAAATGGAACAGTGCTAAATGCGCTTTTACATTATTACCCAGAAATTATTAATGTACCGCGTGCAGGTATTGTTCACAGACTTGATAAAGATACGACTGGATTAATGGTTGTAGCTAAAACAATTCCGGCGCAAACACATTTAGTGACTGCGTTACAAAAACGCGAAAACTTTACGCGTGAATATGAAGCACTTTGCAATGGAACAATGACTGCCGGTGGTATGGTTGAAAAACCAATTGGTCGTCATCCTACTCAACGTACTCATATGGCAGTGCATGAAATGGGTAAGCCTGCAATTACACATTATCGAGTAGCTGAAAAGTTTCGCGCTCACACGCGTTTGCGCTTACGTTTAGAGACTGGTCGTACACACCAAATTCGAGTGCATATGGCTCATTTGAATCATCCGCTAATTGGTGATCAATCGTATGGAGGTCGTCCGCGCCCACCCAAAGGTGCAACACCTGAGTTGTTTGAGTTACTTCGCAGCTTTAGACGCCAAGCATTACATGCAGTAAAATTAAGTATTGCTCACCCAATTACAGGTGAAATGATGACATGGCAAGCACCTATACCAGATGATATGGTAGCGATGACACTTGCACTTCGTGAAGATACGAAAGCCAATCCTAATATCGATTATTAATGCAGTTGTTGTCAGCAACATGGCAAAATCTTCACAATGTGGGTACGTTAAGTACCACATGTGAAGGTGGCGTTTCAGAGGGACCGTTTAAAAGTTTAAACTTAGGGCTCCACGTTGGTGATAACCCACAAAATGTTTTAAAAAATCGCTCTTTATTAAATACCTTTATTCCAAAACAAGCTGTGTGGATAGACCAAGTTCACAGTGCAGATGTATTAATTGTCGATGAGTCGTTTGATTACACTGCAACTCATACAGGCGATGCACTTTACACAAAACTCTCTAACCAACCTTTAGCAATTATGACCGCTGATTGTTTACCTATTTTACTTGCCAGTAATGATGGTAAAGAAGTAGCTGCTATTCATGGTGGATGGCGAGGTTTGGAGCGGGGAATAATTGAAAATACATTTAATTGTTTTAGTGCTAAATGTGAGCATATTAATGCATGGTTAGGCCCAGCCATTGGTCCTAGCCAATTTGAAGTGGGGGCAGATGTTTTTGAACTATTTAAGGCAAAAAGCCCTTTATTCGAAGTTGCTTTTAAACCACAAGCTAATCAGAAGTTTCTAGCTGATATTTATGCTATAGCACGCATTTTATTAAACCAATTAGGAATTAAAAATATTACTGGAGGAGAGTATTGCACTGTTTCTCAGCATCAGTTGTTTTTTTCTTATAGGAGAGACGGACAAACCGGACGTATGGGAACTTTGATCTGGCGCAAGTAATTTTTCGTTATACTGATTATATTTTCTCCAGCACCTTGAACAAACACCTAAACATACCCATTAATTAAGTAATTCGTTATTTATTAAATAGGTAAACCCCAATGCGTTTAGATCGATTTACAAGTAAATTTCAATCTGCGCTTTCTGATGCGCAATCTTTGGCTCTTGGCCGCGATCATCAATTTATAGAACCAGTTCATTTAATGTACTCACTACTTCAGCAAAGTGGCTCAAGTGTGCGCGCGTTGTTTGCCCAAACAGGTGTTAGTGCTGATGAACTCAATACTAAATTATCACAAGAAATAGAAAAGCTTTTTAAGGTAGAGGGAGTCGGCGGCGATGTGCAGTTGTCGAATAATATGGCTTCACTTATCAATTTATGTGATAAATACGCTCAAAAACGCAAAGACAAATATATATCAAGTGAACTGTTTGTTCTTGCTGCGTGCGATGATAAAGGTCCGCTTGGTAATATATTCAGATCATTAAATATTACCTCCACTAAAATTGAGAGCGCGATTAAGGCGATTCGTGGTGGTCAAAAGGTAGATGACCCAAATGCAGAAGAAACACGTCAAGCACTTGAAAAATTTACTATAGATTTGACTGAGCGCGCAGAGCAGGGGAAGTTAGACCCTGTTATTGGACGTGATGATGAAATTCGCCGAACAATTCAAGTTTTACAGCGTCGAACTAAAAATAATCCGGTATTAATAGGTGAACCTGGTGTTGGTAAAACAGCGATTGCAGAAGGGTTAGCACAACGTATTATTAATGGGGAAGTACCTGAAGGTCTAAAAAACAAACGCGTACTATCACTCGATTTAGGTGCATTAGTTGCCGGTGCAAAATACCGTGGCGAGTTTGAAGAGCGTTTAAAATCAGTATTGAATGAACTGGCGAAAGAAGAAGGCCAAGTGATTTTATTTATTGACGAAATTCATACGATTGTTGGCGCAGGTAAAAGCGAAGGGGCAATGGATGCCGGCAATATGTTAAAGCCAGCTCTAGCACGCGGTGAGTTACATTGCGTAGGTGCAACAACTCTTGATGAATACCGTAAATATATAGAGAAGGACGCAGCACTAGAGCGACGTTTTCAAAAGGTATTAATTGAAGAACCTTCAGTTGAAGATACCATTGCAATTTTGCGAGGGCTAAAAGAGCGTTACGAGCTACACCATTCAGTAGAAATTACCGATCCTGCTATTGTGGCNGTTACATTAGTGACCGTCAGTTACCTGACAAAGCGATTGATTTAATTGACGAGGCTGGTTCATCTATTCGCTTACAAATAGACTCTAAACCAGAGTCTTTAGATAAGCTCGAGCGCCGTATCATTCAATTAAAACTTGAAGATAACGCACTCGCTAAAGAAAAAGACGAAGCGAGTCAAAAACGTCGTAGCGAAATGCAAGAGTTAATTGCCGACCTTGAAATGGAATACCGTGAGCTTGACGAAGTATGGAATGCAGAGAAGGCTTCATTGCAAGGCACTCAAGTTATTAAAGCTGAGCTTGAGCAAGCAAGGCTAGATTTAGATGTAGCACGCAGAGCAAGCGATTTACAACGTATGTCAGAGCTACAATATGGTCGAATTCCTGAATTGGAGCGTAAGCTCGATTTGGCTTCACAAGCCGAAATGCAAGAAATGACCTTACTTAAAAACCAAGTGGGTGAAGACGAAATAGCTGAAATACTATCGCGTTGGACTGGTATTCCTGTTGCACGTATGCTGCAAGGTGAGCGCGAAAAACTATTGCAAATGGAAGATCAGCTGCACAGTAAAGTTATTGGTCAAGATGAAGCTGTTGTTGCCGTTTCTAACGCAATACGACGCTCACGTGCCGGGCTTGCTGATCCTAATCGTCCTATTGGTTCATTTTTGTTTTTAGGCCCAACAGGGGTGGGTAAAACAGAGCTGACTAAAGCTTTAGCTGGTTTTATGTTTGATACTGAAGATGCGATGGTACGCATCGATATGTCTGAATTTATGGAAAAACATTCGGTTGCACGTTTAGTTGGTGCGCCTCCAGGTTACGTTGGTTACGAAGAAGGCGGTTATTTAACCGAAGCAGTTCGTCGCAAACCTTATTCAGTCATTTTGCTTGATGAAATAGAAAAAGCACATCCTGATGTTTTTAATATTTTACTGCAAGTATTAGACGATGGTCGTTTAACTGATGGACAAGGTCGGACTGTCGACTTTAAAAATACAGTTATTATTATGACTTCAAATTTAGGCTCAGACATCATTCAAGAACAAGCGGGTAATAATGATTATGCAACGCTTAAAACAAAAGTGATGGAAGTATTAATAAACGAATTTAGACCTGAATTTATTAACCGTATTGACGAAACCGTGGTTTTCCATCCATTAGCAAACAATCACATAAAAGAGATTGCTGATATTCAACTGATGAAGTTACGTGAGCGGTTAACTGAGATGGGGTACTTGCTCGATATTAGTGATGCGGCACTTGAGCGAATTGCAGCGAGTGGTTTTGATCCCGTTTATGGTGCTCGCCCACTTAAGCGTGCTATTCAGCAAACGATTGAAAACCCGTTAGCACAAAAGCTACTCAATGGTGATTATTTACCAGGTAGCGTTATTGCTATTGACGCAGATGATAATGGATTACTATTTGCCAGCCGATAGCTATTAACCAAGTCGTTTAAACGAAAAGCCGCTAAAAATAGCGGCTTTTTAATGTTTATTAAACTCTAAAGGTCAGTAGTAAATCATTTACTTTACGAGAGCCTTCAACAAGTTCAGCCGACCCTTTAGCCACATTAAAGCTTAGGCTTAAATTACTGTCACCAAGTTCTTTGATTTGTGTAACATTAGCGCCAATGTCGCTACTAACCACCTGCTGTTGTTCTGCAGCAGTCGATATTTGAGTGGCAAGCTGTGATATTTCACTTATCTGAATAAAAATATCGTCAAGTGCAACTTGAGTTTGAGTTGTTGTACTTACACAATTATCAGCTTGATTTTTTGTGTTCTGCATTATTTTAGACCAATCAAATAAAGTACTTTGAATTTCTTTAATGGAACTATGAATTTGTGCAGTAGCATTTTGAGTTCTTGATGATAAAGCTCTAACTTCATCTGCAACGACGGCAAAGCCACGACCATGTTCGCCAGCACGAGCAGCCTCAATTGCAGCATTTAGTGCGAGTAAGTTAGTTTGATCGGCAATGCCTTCAATTTCACTCATTACCTGACCTATTTTATCAGCTTCTGACGCTAGGCTACTTGCGGTTGTAGCCGCTTGATCTACCTGACTGGCTAAATCAGACACCATTGAGCTGTTATCAGCTATATGCTGTTTTATATTAGAGCAACTTTTATGTGTAACATTTACTTTATCAGCAGTGTGATGAGTGTTATTAGATATTTCGCCAATTGTTGAACTCATCTGTGCCATAGCTGACGCTATTTGTTCTAGGCGTTCACTTTGTGAAGCAATGCCTTTTTCAGTTAATGTTGATTGCTCATCCAAGTGTGTCGCAATATTATTAAAGCTCAGTGTTGAATCTTGCACGCGACCAAGCACAGTTCGTAATTTGGCACTAAGCATTTGCTCCCTATAGTCACTGATACTATGAGGATTACTTCCGCTGTATATATAGCGCGAAACTGAATCAGATTTAGCTTTTTGCTTTTTTAATATTTTAGGGGTTTCAATCAATTCATCGTAATTAAATGTAATAACAAAAATGCAAACTAATAAATTAATTAGTGCTATAGCCAAAGAGCTTAATAGAGCAATTGCGATCAACCAAATTAATATGCCAATAATAGTAATGCTTTGCCTTACATGTGTTCTTTCTCGAAAATTATATAATGACTTACCTTTATTTAATTTATTATAAAGAGTTTGCGCATGTTGTTTTAGTTGCTGACTCGCTTTAGTTCTTACTGATTGATAACCAATTAATTGACCATGCTCAAAAATAGGCGTTACGAATGCATCAACCCAATAATAGCGTCCGTCTTTGCAGCGGTTTTTTACCATTCCACGCCAAGAATGACCTTGTTTTAAGGTAGCCCACATTTCTTTAAATGCAGCTTTGGGCATGTCAGGATGGCGCACAATACTGTGGTTTTCTCCAATGAGTTCTTGTGCGCTATATCCTGCAATATCGCAAAATTCATGGTTTACGTAAGTAATTACACCTTTAAGATCGGTTGTTGAGACGAGTTGTTGTGATTCATCAAAGAGAACCTCTTCATTTTTTAAGCTTTTATTACTGCTCACTGTATTTACTGCCATCCTTTATAGTTGGCGCTATTATATTGTTTACTAAGTACAAAGCAAAAAAATGGGCTGCTCTATAAGTACTTACAATTAAAACTTTACATTTTTATGATCTATATCAAGTGTTTTGATAATAAACTCTGATTAGTTGAAAGTGTCATGAATCTTTTTTATATAAAGGTCGGTCTATTGGTTTACTGAATTTAATACTTATGTATGCCGCAGATTAAGTATTTAATAAATTACACGCGCAAAGCAATTGTATAATGTTAAGAGCAATGGCAAGATTACGGTCTATAGTATGATGTTGGTCGTATCAGCTTATGTTCAAAGCAGGGCATGCAGCTATTAATCAAAAAAATTACATTGTTCTTAGCAATTTAATCTTGAGTAATAAGTGATTAGCCCCCATAACCCTATGATTAAGCCACGTGGCCCGAGGAAGCATTTTTTGACAACACATGATCTAACAAACGCACTTAACGCGTTATCAGCAGATGAGCACCAATACGCAGTTAAAGGCATTAAACGTGGCATTGAGCGAGAGTCGCTAAGAATACAAGGCAGTGGGGCTATTTCTGCTCAAGGGCATCCGAAAGGGGTGGGAAGTGCATTAACTAATGGGCATATCACAACAGATTTCTCCGAGTCTTTACTTGAATTTATTACTCCTGTTAGTGAATCATCTACACAAACTATTAAGCAATTAAAAGACCTGCAAAAGTTTACTCTTGAAAAAATGGGTGATGAGTTACTTTGGCCTATCAGTATGCCGTGCTTTATAGAGCATCAAGATGACATAGTATTAGCTCAATTTGGTAGTTCTAATACAGGTAAAATGAAAACACTATACCGCGAAGGTTTAAAAAATCGCTACGGTAGTATGATGCAGGCAATTGCTGGCGTACATTTTAATATTTCATTTCCAGAAACGTTGTGGCAATCGCTGCATTCATTAAAGAAAAGTGACGCAACATTACAAGATTTCATTTCAGACGGTTACTTGGGCCTTATTCGTAATTTTAAACGCGAATTATGGCTGATTAGCTATTTATTTGGTGCATCACCAGCGTTATGTAACTCATTTTTACAAGGTCGAAAAACCGATCTGCCATTTAAAAAGCTCGGTAAAGGTACCCTTTATTTAGAAGTAGGCACAGCTCTACGACTGGGTAATTTAGGTTATACAAATAGTGCTCAATCTTCATTGCGTGTAATGTACAACTCGCTTGATGAATATGTAGTTGGGCTAAAAAAAGCAATTAATACACCTTCAGAAATTTATGGTGATATTGATGACTATACTAGTGCTAACCCTAAACAGCTTAATAAAAACATTCTGCAAATAGAGAATGAATTTTACTCACCAGTTCGCCCTAAGCGAAATGCAAAAAATGGTGAAACACCTACAGACGCATTACTTAGAGCCGGTATTGAGTACGTTGAAATTCGTGCATTAGACGTAAACCCGTTTAGCGAAGTTGGTATTGATATAGAGCAAATTCACTTTTTGGATGTATTCTTAACGTATTGTTTATTAAAAGATTCAATGCCAATGGATTGGAAAGAACAAGCGCGCAGTACTGAAAATCTTGATACCGTTGTAAATCAAGGTCGAGAAGAAGGCTTGATGCTGAATTTTAATGACCAACCTCGTAGCCTTCAATCGTGGGGTGATGAAATATTTGATCAACTGCGCGATGTAGCTAAATGGATGGATAGCGCTTATGGCGTTACTTATTATTCAAGTACGATAGAGCGAATGGCAACGTGGATACATAATCCTGTACTCACTTATTCTGGTCGTTATGTTAGTGAGCTAAAAGAATCTGGTTTAGATAATGGGCACTTTGCATTAGCATTAGCTAATAAGTACAAGCAAAGCCATCAAGAAGCTGATTATAGTGAGTTTTTAAAACCATGGCTTGAACAGCAAGTAGTTAAATCGAATGAGGCGCAAGTAGCAATTGAGCAAGCAGACACACAATCGTTTACAGCATTCTTAGATACGTACTTTAGTCGTAAATAATTTAAACGCTAATTAAGTTCAAAGCAAAAAAAACGCAGCCCAAGATGGCTGCGTAAATATTCTTCAGGGATGAAACAATGCTGTACTGCTGCATTATGAAATCAGACCCACACTTTTTATAAAAGTTCAGTGAGATCTAAAAAATATGAAAAAAAATGCAATTATTTTATCTCTAGCTCTCACTTTAGCCGGTTGTGCTACAGCTCCTCCTAAGCAACCTGATGATATTTGTAAGATTTTTGAAGAAAAATCTAGCTGGTACTTTGATGCAAAAAACGCCCAAGAAAAGTGGGGTTCACCTAAGCACGTACTTATGAGCATGATGTATCAAGAAAGCTCGTTTAGACATGATGCCGCACCACCAATGGAGTATTTTTTATGGATAATACCAACAGGACGCGCAAGTGATGCTTATGGTTACTCACAGGCAAAAACACCCACATGGTCAGACTATATTCGCGAAACAGGTAACAATGGTGCCGACAGAGACGATTTTGATGATGCAATAGACTTTATGGCATGGTTTGTTTATAAAACGCATAAAGTAAATGCAGTTTCTAAATGGGATGCTTACTCGCAATACCTTAATTATCATGAAGGGTGGGGCGGATATAAACGTGGTACATATAAAAAGAAAAAATGGTTGATGAGCGTTGCTAATAAAGTTAAACATCGTGCAAGTCGTTATGGAGCGCAGCTTAAGCGTTGTGAGGAATCATTAGATAAAGGTTGGTTAGAGCGTTTATTTAGTTAGCTTTATAAATAGCTGTTAGTAAAAAAGGAGCCATTGGGCTCCTTTTTTAGTTTTAATGCTTTCGTTTATTGGGCAGTATTTTAACTTGTTTTATCATGTTCTCTTTTACTTCGAGTACTTCAACAGGATAACCCGCAATACGTAAACTGATATTAGCATCAGGGATGTTTTCTAGGTATTCAATAATTAGTCCGCTAAGTGTTTTAGGCCCATCAAGTGGGAAATCCCAGCCCATCTCTTTATTTAAATCACGAACGTTTGCACCGCCATCAACAATACACGAACCATCTGTTTGAGTTGTAACTTCTTCACTAGGTGTACGTGTTTGCGTTGTTGTGAAATCGCCTACCACTTCTTCCAAAATATCTTCGAGTGTTACAAGACCTTGAATGTCACCATATTCATCAACAACTAAGCCAATACGTTCTTTGGATTGTTGAAACTTTAATAGCTGGGTGTTTAGTGACGTACCTTCTGGGATAAAGTAAATCTCACGTACGGCACGTAGTAACGAAGGCTTATCAAATTGCTCTTTTGTAAGTAAACGAAGTGCGTCGCGTGAGTGAATGAAACCTACAGCATCATCAATATTATCTCGGTAGAGTAATACACGAGTGTGTTGTGAGTATGTAAGTTGTCTGCTAATTAATTTCCATTCATCGTTAATATCTATCGCCACAATTTCATTACGCGGGATCATAATATCTTCAACGGTTACTTGTTCTAAATCTAAAATCGAAGTTAGCATGCTTTGATGGCGAGCAGGAAGTAGGGCACCTGATTCGTTAACCACTGTTTTTAATTCTTCTTTACTTAAGCTGTGCTCTTCTATTTGTGCTGTTGTTATACCAAACAATCGTAATAAACCATTCGTTAACCAGTTAATAATAAGCACAAATGGGAATAATATTTTTAATAGACCTTTTAAAACAACAGAGCTTGGAAATGCCACCTTTTCAGGGTACAAAGCTGCAAGTGTTTTTGGTGTTACCTCAGCAAATATAAGTATAACGAGAGTTAATACCCCGGTCGCAATAGCAATACCTAAATCACCATACAAACGAATACCAATAATAGTAGCTACTTGAGCTGCAGCAATATTGACTAAGTTGTTACCAATTAATATTAAACCTATAAGCCTATCCGGACGGCTAAGTAGTTTACTGACTCGTTTAGCTGCACGATGATCTTGTTTAGCAAGATGTCGCAGACGTATACGATTGATTGACATGATTCCGGTTTCTGAACCCGAAAAATAAGCAGAAAAAAGCACCAATAAACCTAAGATGATAAACAGGGTACTTGTCGATATGTCGTCCAACGATGGATCCTTTTCTTATAAATCAATGCGTATTAAGCTAGAGTGAGCAAGCAGAGTCAAGTTAAAACTTATTAAGTACTACTTCTTGTATGAAACGGCTACCAAAATAAGCAAGTGTGAGGATAAATGCTGCGACCATGATGGTAATAACGACCGGTTTTCCTCTCCATCCTTGTTTCATATGTCCTAATGCAGCAATGGCAAAAATTGCCCATGCAATTAATGACAATATCGTTTTGTGTATAAACTCTTTTGCAAACATTCCATCAAGAAATATAAACCCTGACAACAATGCTAAGGTGAGCAATATAGTGCCCAAATTAAGTAATTGATATAACTGGCGCTCAACTACCATTAGTGGAGGTAGATGACTATGTACTATAGCAAGGTCTTTACGTTTTAAGCGCTTATCAATAAAGTAAAACTGTACACCATATAAAGTAGCGATGATTAAAATACAGTAAGCAAGTAAAGATAATGAAATATGAGTAACGAGACCTACTTCAACGTTAATACTTTGCAATAAAATATGGTGAGGAATAAATAAGCTGGCAATACTTAACAGAGCTGCAAAAGCATATACCACAGGCAACAGTAACGTAGCCGGAAACTTTAACGAGACGGTTGTAACTGATACAACAATGACCCAACAGGTTAATAAAGCCACATTAACAATACTTAAATCTTGACCGTCGGAACGAAATACAGAATTTACCAACAACAGCATATGCGCCACTATTGCAACCGTACTTAGTATTACAGTTACTTTTTGGCTAGGACCTTGTTTATGAAACAGTCGCGATAGCACGTGAGACGTTGCTAACACATAAAATAAACTGGCAATAATAGTTAAACTAATAATCAGCATTGTGCTTGGGCCACTTAATTTGAGTCAAAAAAATCTTGTTGTTATACAACCATTGTATTTTATAGCAAAGCAAATGGATAGACCTTAAAAAAAGAAACTCAACTAGCAGCACTTGAACACTGTATTGTCCGGCACCATTTACGGTATACTGTTTTTAATTCAAATTTAATAATATCAATCTCATCAATTAAGTGTCTGCATATAAAGACCTTTGATTAGGTTTGATATAACGTCTTATCGGAACCGATTCATGTTTGAGAACCTCCAAGAACGATTAGGTAAAACCTTAAAAAATATCAGTGGTCGTGGCCGCCTGACTGAAGATAATATTAAAGACACTCTTCGTGAAGTGCGTATGGCTTTTTTAGAAGCCGATGTGGCGTTGCCTGTTGTACGCGATTTTGTAAAACAAGTTAAAGAGCGTGCTGTAGGTGTAGAAGTTACAAAAAGCCTAAGCCCTGGCCAAGTATTTGTAAAAATAGTACGTGAAGAACTCGAAAAAGCCATGGGTGAGGCTAATGAAGAGCTAAGCCTAAATGCACAGCCGCCAGCTGTTGTTATGATGGCAGGTTTACAAGGCGCGGGTAAAACAACCAGCGTAGCTAAACTAGCGAAGTTTTTAAAAGAACGTAAGAAAAAATCTGTACTTGTAGTGAGCGCCGACGTGTACCGTCCAGCGGCAATCAAACAGTTAGAAACACTTGCAGAAGAAGTTGGTGTTGATTTTTTCCCAAGTGATATATCGCAAAAGCCAGTAGATATTGCTACAGCAGCAATATCTCATGCGAAAAAGAAATTTATTGATGTTGTATTAGTTGATACAGCCGGTCGTTTACATGTTGATAGCGACATGATGGACGAGATTAAAGATCTTCACAAAGCAATCAATCCAATTGAGACCTTGTTCGTTGTTGATGCAATGACAGGTCAAGATGCGGCAAATACAGCAAAAGCATTTGACGAAGCATTACCACTTACCGGTGTTATATTAACAAAAACCGATGGTGATGCACGTGGTGGTGCTGCTTTATCTATTCGTCACATTACGGGTAAGCCTATTAAGTTCATGGGTGTTGGTGAGCGTACTGATGCACTAGAACCTTTCCATCCAGACCGTATAGCGTCGCGTATTTTAGGCATGGGTGATGTACTTTCATTAATCGAAGAAGTCGAGATGAAAGTAGATAAAGAGCAAGCTGCCAGAGTTGCTGAAAAAGTATTTAAAGGTGCAGGGTTTACCCTTGATGATTTTGCTGATCAATTAAAGCAAATGAAAAGCATGGGTGGCATGATGTCTATGCTCGATAAGCTTCCAGGTATGTCTAACTTACCAGATGCAGTTAAAGGTCAAATGGGCGATAAAACATTTATTCAAATGGAAGCCATTATTAGCTCGATGACTAAAAAAGAACGTGCTCGCCCAGAAATCATTAAAGGTTCGCGTAAAAAACGTATTGCAGCAGGCTCTGGTACACAAGTACAAGAGATTAATAAGTTGCTTAAGCAATTTACGCAAATGCAAAAAATGATGAAAAAAATGAAAGGTAAAGGCGGCATGACCAAAATGATGCGTGGTATGAAAGGCATGTTACCACCTGGAATGATGGGTGGCGGTGGTCCTAAATTTTAAAAAGTACCATTAAGTTACTTTTTAAAATAATAGCGAATCATATTTAAAGGAGCAAATAGCTCCTTTTTTGTTGAATAAATTATGCATGTAATACACCTTTAACCCTTATTTATCGTTGAGATCACGGTTTAACCTACTAAACTGCCTTTTAGGTTCACTTCTTACTTGCGTTATTGCCAAAAACTCGTACAATTCCCCAGCTCCCCATTCTGGGGAGTAAATCTTATTAATGAAAACAGTCAATCTTTATAGAGGACGGTATGGTAACTATTCGTTTGCAACGTGGTGGCGCTAAAAAACGCCCTTTCTATCAAATTGTGGTTGCGGATAGCCGTTTCTCGCGTGACGGTCGCTTCATCGAGAAAGTAGGCTTTTTTAACCCAATTGCTTCAGGTCAAGAAGAAAAAATTCGTTTAGATTTACCACGTGTTGAACACTGGGTAGGTCAGGGCGCATCTCTTTCAGATCGCGTAGCTAAGTTAGTAAAAGACGCTCGTAAAGCGGCTTAATAGGCGTAAGTGTAACCATGAGTCAAGAGAACACCTCATCAATCATTGTCGTAGGAAAGCTCGGTGCCCCATATGGTATAAAGGGCTGGCTTAAGGTACATTCATTTACTGATGATCCCGTAGGGATCTTCGATTTCAGCCCGTGGTTGATAGGGCAGCAAGGTAAATGGCAGTCCTTAGAAGTGGTCGACTGGCGTCGCCACAACAAAGGCTTTATCGCTAAATTTGCGCAGGTAAACGACCGAGACGAAGCAATGGCTTATACCCATGCTGAAATCTCAATGGATGCAGCGCATTTACCAGAACTCCCGCAAGGTGAGTTCTATTGGCGAGATCTCATTGGCATGTCTGTTGTAACCGATAAAGGTTATAGCTTAGGCATTGTTGATGACCTGATGGAGACAGGATCAAATGACGTACTGGTTGTGAAAGCAAACAGTAAAGACGCATTTGGTCAAGCTGAGCGTTTGATTCCTTTTTTAACTGATTCAGTTATTAAAGAAGTTAAATACGACGCAAGAGAAATTACCGTAGACTGGGATCCTGGTTTTTAATGACACAAACTAGTTCATTATGGGTAGGGGTGATAAGCCTTTTTCCAGACATGTTTGACGCTATTACAGACCAAGGTGTTACCGGTCGCGCAGTAAAAAATGGCTTAATTGATTTTAACTGCTGGAATCCACGAGACTACGCTTTAGATAAGCATAGAACCGTAGATGACCGTCCTTACGGGGGCGGACCTGGTATGTTAATGATGGTTGAGCCATTAAAAAAAGCGATTGCCGAAGCTAAAAAAGCAGCTGGTGATGGTGCTAAAGTAATTTATATGTCCCCGCAAGGGCGCAAACTTGATCAGCAAGGCGCTAGCGAACTCGCTAACTCTAAAAAACTGATTTTGATTGCCGGTCGCTATGAAGGTATAGATGAGAGAATAATAGAGTCATACGTTGACGAAGAATGGTCAATTGGTGATTTTATTTTGAGTGGTGGTGAACTACCTGCCATGACATTAATTGACGCAGTAGCGCGATTGGTGCCAGGTGTGTTAGGTCATAACCAGTCAGCAGAACAAGATTCATTTTCGGATGGCTTGTTAGATTGTCCACACTATACACGACCAGAAACATTGGACGACAAACAGGTGCCTGCTGTATTGCTCAGTGGAAACCACCAAGAGATAGCAAAATGGCGGCTTATGCAGTCATTAGGCAGAACTTGGCTACGACGTCCTGACTTGTTGCATAACCTAGCTCTGACTGAGGAGCAAGCGGTATTACTCGCGAAATTTCAGCAAGAGTACCAAAAAGCTTGTGGCTAGAAGACAGTTACACCTAGGAAAGTGAGAAACATAATGGCAAAAGTAAACCAAAATATTATTAAAGCGCTTGAAGATGAGCAGCTTAAAACAGACGTACCTGCATTTGGCCCTGGTGATACAGTGGTTGTACAGGTAAAAGTAAAAGAAGGTGCAAAAGAGCGTCTACAGGCCTTTGAAGGTGTTGTAATCGCTAAGCGTAATCGTGGTCTTCACTCAGCATTCACAGTTCGTAAAATTTCGAACGGTGAAGGCGTTGAGCGTGTATTCCAAACGCACAGCCCTCTTATTGATAGCGTAACAGTTAAGCGTCGCGGTGCAGTTCGCCGTGCTAAGCTTTACTATCTACGTGAGCGTTCTGGTAAATCTGCACGTATTAGAGAAAAGCTTAACTAATACGCGTTATTTATCAACGCAAAAAAACGGGTTGCATCCTTTGGGATGCAGCCCGTTTTGGTTTTTATAAATAAATTTATAATTAATAAAGTAGTCACATTAAACTGTATTTATATTAGTTGTATTTAATACCAGTTTTATTCCTGCATTAGATGTTCTAAACAATTAAATAGCACACCGCATTAAAAGTCACTTATTTACTCAACCTAATAACATCATAAGTATCTAGTTATGATTTAAGAGGTGTAGAGCCCAAAATATACCTGCTTTATATAAAACTACTTAAAGGTTGTAAGCTTTAATCTGTAGAGCCAATATTTCAATTTAATTAGAATTATAAGTAATAACATCCATTAAATACGGCTTTGCCTTTTTACCTCACTTTTTGTTTACTAAACTAGATCTGCTCTTTTAACAGCTAACGTATCCTGTTAGTATTTATCGTATTGATTAGTTTACTTATATGTAAATTTAAATTTACGATTTAATGTTTTAAGGTGGGACAAGAACGTGGCAGATATTATAGATTTAGCCCAGTTAAGAGATGGTATAGATGAATGCGATACTCAACTGGTTGCCTTACTTGCAAGACGTAATGGAATCACTCAAAAAATAGGTGCATTTAAACAACAAACGGGTGCGCCATTGCATGATCCAGAGCGAGAAGCTCAGTTATTAGCAGCAAGACGCCAAGAAGCAATAAATCAAAATGTAAGCCCCGATTTAGTTGAAGATATACTTAGACGAATGATGCGCGAAGCGTATCAAAATCAACAGTCTAAACTTGCTTGTGTTGCATGTGATCTTTCACCAATTGTTATTGTTGGTGGGGAAGGTGTTATGGGTAAATTGTTTGCTAAACAATTTGAGCGTTCTGGTTATGAAGTAAAATCCCTCGATAAACATAATCAATCACAAGCAGTAGATATTTTAAAAGGTGCAAAGCTTGTTTTAATTAGTGTGCCAATTAACTCATTAGAAAAAGTGGTTAACGATTTACCTAAACTCGACGATGATTGTCTATTAGTAGATATTACATCGGTTAAACAAGCACCAATAAAAGCATTAAAAGCAGCACATAGTGGTCCCGTCGTAGGACTTCATCCTATGTTTGGTCCAGATATTTCACATTGGGTAAAACAAACTGTAGTGGTTTGTGAAGGACGAGACCCTAGCGCAGCTAAAGGATTATTAAATCAGTTACAGGTATGGGGTTGCCAACTTGTAGAGCTGAATGCAAAAAAACACGATGAAGCAATGCAAATAATCCAAGTAATGCGCCATTTAACAACGTTTGTTTACGGACAGTTTTTAGCAAAGCAAAGCCATACACTAGAAGAGTTACGCAGCTGTTCGTCACCAATTTATCAGCTTGAATTAATGATGGTAGGGCGTTTGTTTGCTCAATCTCCAGAGCTGTATTCAGATATTATGTTGGCGCAATTTGATGATGTGGAAAATTTACTCGCGCAATACCAAGACACATTTGCACAAACGCTGGATAAACTAAAAGCAGGAGATAAAAGTGCACTTATTGATGCTTTTGCTGACGCTAAGGTATATTTTTCAGATTCAACTGAGCACTTTTTAACACAAAGCAGAAGCCTATTAAATAAAGCTAATGATGCAAAAGTGCTTGATTAAACAGGTAAGCTAATAATATAGCTAACTCGTTTGAGTTATTAAAAAGGTCTATTTATTACAAATAGACCTTTTTAGTATGCGGCAATGCTATATAGATTCTAAGTATTAACGCTAACTGCTTGGAGTGATTCACTCTGGTAACACCCAAGTATACGAACGTATTGCGTGTATTCTTTTAGCTCTTCTAGGGCTTCTTTTACTTGGCTATCGGCTAGGTTTGCTTCTAAGTCCACATAAAACACTTCTTCCCATGGGTTACCTGGCATTGGACGAGACTCAAGCTTAACCAAGTTTATTTTGTGCTGTTTAAAAATCATTAAGGCATCAGCCAATGAACCAGCTTGTTGCTTTGTTGACATAATTAAACTTGTTTTAGTTGGTATCTGATTTGAAACTTGTAAAGGCTTACGAGAAACAACAATAAAGCGACTATGATTTTCACTTTGATTCGCAAGGTTTGACTTAATTACTTCTAACCCTACGTTTTTACCAGCCTGTGCTGAGCCAATTGCTGCACTATTTGGTGTAGTTAATGCCGACTGTAGTGCGCTTGATGTTGAGTCGCAGGTTTCGTGTTGTAAATCGCCAAGCCCTTGTAAAAAACGGCTACATTGCGCAAACGGCTGAGGGTGAGCGAATATTTTAGTAAGTTGACTTAGCTCTGTGTTTGGTACCGTTAGTAGGCAGTGTTCAACACTATGAGTTACTTCACCTACAATCGAAACTTGAGCATGTTGTAATAAATCAAATACTTCATTGATACTACCTGAGCTTGTATTTTCGATAGGAAGTAACCCAAAGTCAGCTTGACCGTTCTCTACTTTACTCGTTATTTCGTCAAACGAGGTACAGCCAATTTCAATGAGTTTTCCTGGGCGACGGCTAAAATATTTGTGACATGCTAATTGACTATATGAACCTTGACCGCCTAAATAAGTAACACGATGGGTTTCAGTAAGCGCATCTGGGTTTAAGTTTTTTTGCAGCATAGCTTGTTGATGTAAAACAGAGTCTTCCAAAATAGTTTGAAAAACATTGTTTACGTAGTAAGCATCTAAACCAAGTGATTTACCGTAGCCAATTAGCTTTTCTAATAATGCAAGTTCACGTGCTTCATCGCGAATTGGTTTGTTATTGGCAATTTTGTATTCAACCACACCGTGACTAATCCGGCGACGTTTAGCTAATAACACAAGCAGGTCGGAGTCTATCTCATTTATATCGTGTCTTAGGGTATTTAATACATCATTTGTCATTTTGGTTTCCTCATTCCAAAAAATAAGCCGTGATTACACAGCAAAAACAAAAAAGCCTCCCAGTTGGGAGGCTTTACTATTCGATTGATTTTATCTCACAAACAGATCAGCCTCTTTTATATAAAGAAGCTAAAAAACGAAAAAAATGTGTTTGAGTAAATAATATTCATCGTAGCAATGTATGTAGAGTTGCAAGTAATGTCAATAAAGAGTTTGTACTTAAATAATACGTTAAGTCATATTTATTTTTTAACGAGTGTGATTTTTTAAAAAGTTAACAAAAAATTTATAATTAAGGTCTGGATCTGGTATATTTCCTAACTACAAACTCAAATAATAACAATTACTAATAATAAGGTTCGCCTGTGGTGTATCGACGCCCTCCATCGCGTTTTGGATTGAATTCTTTAAGTGTAAAATTATCGCTGCTTATTTCTGCAATTTGTTTGATTGCGGGTGTGTGTGCTGCTGCTTTAATGCTTAAATCAGAAGAAAAGCAACTCGTATTTGAAGAGCACGAAGTGCTAAAAAGCTCTACTGATTTATTAATAAACCAATTTAATGAACGTATTAAAACAAAAGAAAACATTGCTCAGCAGGCTAACAACGTAGTAACAGAACAACTTTTTTCAAAACAACAATCAATTGACCTTAAAAACAAAGCGCAGTTACAATTTAATAACGATGGTTCAATTAGAAGCGCATCACCAGACGGTTTATCTGCTGCCTACCTACCTCAAGAAAACTATTCACCATTTTATAAACAGTTAATAAATGATTCAGAGTCGTTATGGCGAATAATTGCACCGACCTTAGTACACGACTTTTTTAATTTTTACCTTATTACACAAGACAATTTTATTCGCATATCGCCACCCGATTGGGCATTAAATACACCTGCGGGATATAAATTTAAAAGCGGTTCTAGTTTTAACTATGCAACAGGTGAGAGTACTTCAACTCGCGAACCTAAGTGGTCGCAAGTGTATTTTGATAAAGTGTGGCATAAGTGGGTAATTAGCTTACTTGTTCCTGTTTATGTTGATAACGAATTATTAGGTGTAACGGGTAACGATATAGCACTTAATACTTTGATATCTCATTTGCCTGTTGGTGATAAAGAAAAGCATCTGCTGGTATTTGATAGTAAAGGTCAAGTGTTAGCACATCCAGATATAACCCCTGAACTATTAACAAGTTATGGTGTTAAAGGCAAAGCACTTAATTCAAAGGATTTTGTTAATGATGAGCTACAGTCAATCATTAATGAAGCAATAAAAATGCATCTTCCTGAATACGCCAATTCATTTAAAGAAAATGATGAGGCACATATTATTAATATTCGTAAAATTGACGATTTAGATTGGTATATAGGTGTTTATAAAAAGCGTTCTTCTACACTATCTGCTTTACAAGATTTGAAGCTGAAGTTTTTTGGACTTTTTATTTTATATGCAATTTTAGTTGCTTTGTTACTACATCAAGCGCTTTATCAACTTGTACTTCGCAGGCTTCATACCTTGGTTTATGCAGTTACAAGCTTTGGTCAAGGGCAGTTACAAATTGAATTTCCACCAGAAAATAAAGATGAGATTGGTACTCTTAATGGCTCATTTAGAGACATGACTGTAGAAATTCGTAAACTTATAAATGGTTTAAATCAACGTATTACTGAAAAAGAAATTGCTGAAAAAGCGGCAAATCGTCTATCTAAAGCAGTTGCCTTTTCGGGTACTGGGGTGGTGATAACAGACGAAAACTTTATTATTGAGTATGTAAACCCTAAAATGCTTGAAATGACTGGTTTTCCAGAAAAACACTTTAACAGAGCGCCTTTGCTAAACATTATAGCGACAGAAATGGCTATTTTAGTTGACGATATAGATATTGATTTACGCAGTAGAAATTATTGGCGAGGCGATACACTTATTCAAGGGTTAGATAAACAGCCTATATGGGTATCGCTTAGTGTATCTCCAATTCATGAAGATGACGGTAAAATAACGAGTTATGTAGCTTCTGCACAAGATATTTCGTTTGTAAAAGAAAGCCAACGTAAAATGGAGCAACTTGCATACTTTGATACGTTAACGGGTTTAGCAAACAGAACATTTTTTAGAATGCAATTACGCAAATCAATGGCACTTGCAGAGCGAGGGCATTATGCCTTTGCGCTGTTTTATTTTGATTTGGATGAATTCAAACGCATAAATGACACGCTTGGACATGATGCTGGCGATCAACTATTAGTCGAAGTTGCTAACAGGCTGAAAAAACGCCTTAGAGCTGAAGATACCATTGCACGTTTGGGTGGAGACGAATTTGCGGTTTTACTCAGTGGAATAGAAAATCAAACACACGCAACAGATGTCGCGAATACAATTCAAAAAACGTTAAATGTTCCAATTAAGCTTGGTAGCAATGAAGTTATTGTGAGTGCAAGTATAGGTATAACAATGGCTCCTTACGATAGCCTTGAAGAAGACCAGCTATTAAAACATGCTGATTTAGCGATGTACGAAGCAAAAGCAAAAGGGCGTAATACATTCCATTTTTATAGCCAAGAACTTAATGCAGCCGCTAATGAGCGGTTGTTTATCGAAAATGAACTTCGACAAGGCTTAAAAGAAAAACAGTTTGTTGTTTATTATCAGCCTCAGGTTGATAGTCGTAATAATAATGTAGTGGGTTATGAAGCGTTATTAAGATGGTTTCATCCAACCGAAGGCGTTATTTGCCCAACTAAATTTATTCCGATTGCAGAAGCAACAGGTTTAATTGTTGAGTTAGGTGAATGGGTATTACAAGAGTCATGTAATTTTGCCGCCAGGCTGAAAGAGCAAGGACGAGAAAATAATATTTCAGTTAATTTATCTGCACGCCAATTTAAAGACGCAAGCTTAGTTCCAACACTAAGTAAAATGATTATTAGATCAGGTGTATCAGCTAAGCGGATTCATTTAGAGCTTACTGAAAGCATGCTAATGGGTAATGTAGAGGCTGCTATAACGCAATTACATGAACTTAAAGCGTTAGGTATTTCAATCTCTATAGATGACTTTGGAACCGGTTACTCATCATTAAGTTATTTGAAACGATTCCCCGTTGATATATTAAAAATTGACCGCTCATTTGTAAAAGATATACCAGAAGACAGTAACGATATGGAAATTACAGCGGCTATAATTGCTATGGCACAAAAATTAAAATTAGACGTAGTTGCTGAAGGTGTTGAGACGATAGAGCAGGTACAGTTTTTGCAAAATAATAATTGTTTCATTGTGCAGGGTTACTATTTTAGCAGGCCAATTCCTGAAAGTGATTTACCACACCTGTTTGAAAAATTAGGTGATCCCCTCACTTTTTCATAAATATAGAAATTGCGGGATTAACCTCCCGCAATTTTCACTTTAAATTTTAAGCTTTCTAAAATCGCTTTTAATTTATCTCGGTCATCACCTTGAACTTCAATTACGCCCTCTTTAACAGCGCCGCCTTGACCCATTTTGCTTTTAATTGTTTTGGCCAATTTTTTTAAATCATGTTCCTTTGGTTCTATACCTACAACCAGCATAACACCTTTACCCTTACGACCTTTTGTTTGACGTTCAATACGTACAAAACCGTCTTTAAAAATTTTACCAGACACTTCTTTTTCTGGTTTTGGCTGGGTTATACGACCCATATCCGTTGAATATACTAACTGACTATCACTCATACCTAACCTGTATAGATAAAATGAATTAAACAATGCCGTAAATGATAGCAAATTTGCGCTTGTGTGTTTTTATTTTTGCTAATTACTTTTAACAGGTTATATTTAGTTCAAAGGAAATATTATTAGGAACCGTATATGAGTTTAACTAAAAATGAATCAGTTGATGGCACTACGTTAACAATCCAAATTAAAGGTAAGTTTGATTTTAATTTAGTGCAGTCTTTTCGCCAGGCATACGCGCAAATAAGTAAAAGCACAGTTAAGGTAGTTATTGATTTAAGAGAAACAGAATACATGGATAGCTCAGCGCTTGGCATGTTACTAAATATGAAAAAAACGATAGAGAGCCAAGTTAGCACAATTGAAATAAGTAACTGCCAACCACAACTTAGGAAAATATTACAGATTTCACGTTTTGATAAAAAATTTGATATTTCCTAATGATGCATGTGCTAATTGTAGATGATCAGGCGCTTAACCGCATTTTGCTAAGCAAAATGCTAGAGCTTGAAGGGTATAAAATATCTATGGCTTATAATGGTCTCGAGGCTTTAAAGGTACTTGAGAAAGAGCCTATAGATATTGTTTTACTCGATGTATTAATGCCTGTAATGGATGGGTTTGAAACAGCACAAAAAATAAAGAAATACTTTAGTGAAGTATATCTACCCATTATTTTTATTACATCATTAGATGATCAAGCTAGTTTTGAGCGTTGTTTGGAGGTTGGTGGTGATGACTTTATTCGTAAGCCTTTTGAAAAAGTCATTTTATATGCAAAAATCAAAGCCCACAGTCGTACTCGCGAGCTAAGTAAAAAAGCGAATGAGCAAAAAAAGCTGCTTGAATATCATCATAATCAAACCGAGCGTGAACATGAAATTATTGAACATATTTTTAATAATTCATTAGAAAATCAAGGAAAGTTCAAAGAGCATCTCGATTTTAATTTATCACCAGCTTCTATGTTTAACGGAGACATGTTTTTAGTCGCACAAAGCCCAATAGGTAACTTGTATTGCATGCTTGGTGATTTTACAGGTCATGGTCTTGCTGCAGCGATAGGTGCGTTGCCTGCGTCTCGCGTGTTTTATACAATGGTACAAAAAGGCATGGCAGTGAATGATATTGCCAGCGAAATAAACATCCTTTTATATAACTTGTTACCAGGACATATGTTTTGCGCTGCAACAATTGTAGAGCTTAGTGCTTCAGGTAAAAGTATATCAGCATGGTTAGGTGGGTTGCCGGATGCTTATTTAATTGATAGAGAAGGTAATGTAAAGCAAACATTAGAATCTCAACATATGGCATTGGGGATTTTAGATGAGCATGAGTTTGAGTATGAAGTAATTCACTTTGAAACAAATCAAGAAATGCGTTTGGCATTGGCAACTGATGGAATTATAGAAACAAGCAACAAAGATGACGTTTTTTTTGGCGAAGAGCGTTTTTTACAAATATTAAAAAGCAAAACAATGATTAGCTGTGAAAACATTGTAGATAATCTTAACCAGTTTGCAGATGGAAGCGAGCAGCAAGATGATGTAAGTATTGTTTTGCTTAATTGTTTACCTTTAGCACCAGAAGAAAAAGCACGAGAAGCTTTTTCTACATTGGCATTTAATTTATCACTAAGTTTAAACGCCAAACAAATAAAGCAAACGGATCCTGTTTATGATGTGGTTAATATTTTAAGTAGTGTAGGGGGGTTAAATGCACATCGTTCAAATATATTTTTACTTCTCTCGGAAGCTTATAATAATGCGCTTGATCATGGCGTCTTGGGGCTAGATTCGAATATTAAACAACAAGATGATGGTTTTTTCAAATACTATGAAATGCGAGAAAAAGCACTCGCCTCATTAGCTGACGCAATGATTATTATTGATATGCGTTATTGCCCAGACACACTGAGTTTATATTTTATTATTTGCGATTCAGGACGAGGGTTTAACAGTAAACCAGACGAGTCTTCAAGTAGCAATAATGAGTTTGGTAGAGGGGTTTCGTTATTAGAGGAAATTGCAGAAAAAGTGACGTATAACGCCAGTGGAAATCAAGTGGAAATGTGTTACAAGCTAAGTTAGAGGAGTTAGAGAAGTTAGTGTTTCGTAGTCTACTTAATAGTTATATGCTTTTGTACAGCAAGGGGTATGTAAGCTCCTTATAAAGAGACAAAAGCGCCACATAAAGAATACAGCGACTGTTTAAAGACTTTTCTTACGAGCATGGCTTTTTTACTCCCTTTTAATTATGCATTAGGTTACAAATTACTCGCCATTATTTAATTACTCTAAATATAATAAATTCTGATCCTGAAAGCTCGACATGCTCTAGCTCTCTAAAAATATCCATGCTATTATTCTTGAAACTTTAGATGTATGGATGGCTAAATGATTTCTTCTTACCTACAAAAAGCACAACTTAGTGTTGACTCAAACCTAATTGTAACTGAGCTCGAAAAGCTTGAGCAATACCTTGCAAGCTCATCTTTGTCAGAAGTTCGCTGGCAGTATCAAATTCCTGAATTAGGAGAGGGAGGGGCGTGTAGTTTATTTGGTTACCTTCAAGATGAACCATTTAAGTTAACTGACTATGTAAAAAAAGATGAGGCAACACAAGCTAAGCTTGCTAACTTACAAAACATAGTTAATTACATTGAACAACAAACAGGTGTTGATTGGTATGGAATATATCAGTCAACAAACACAAGCGATGGTAAGCAGTTATTAAAGTTGGCTTATCATGGCGTGCCAAGTCGTCCTTTATTTCCTTTAACTGAAGCATTTGCAGCGGGTAGTAATAATGTTCAAGTTGCTTTATCAAACACAGGGCGTGTTATTAATAATGTTGAGCAATATTTAGCTCAAGGTGGCGAATACTATACGTGCGATCCAAAAGTTAAGTCAGAAGTATGCTTACCCCTTTTTGATTCACATAACGAATGTGTAGGGATTGTTGATGCAGAGGCATTTAAAAATGACTTTTTTGATGAAAAGTCTCTAGCGATATTAATTGCATGCTGTATTAAAATTCCTCACTTTCTAGTGTAAATAACACTAGTCAATATGATGTGCTTTTATGTTAAGCTTAAACCAACAGCTAACCCCTAAATAACGATAAGAGATAGCCAATGTTTTCAGTATTAAAACCATTACCAACAGATCCTATTCTTGGCCTTATGGCGGCCTATAAACAAGATACCAACCCTAATAAAATTGACTTAGGTGTAGGTGTTTACAAAGATGAGCAAGGCAATACGCCGGTATTAAAATCGGTTAAAAAAGCTGAAGCGTTTCGCCTTGAAAACGAAACTAGCAAATCTTACATTGGTTTAGCGGGTAATTTAGATTATTGTCAAAAAATGGAAAGCCTGTTACTTGGCGAGCATAAAGCATTATTAGCTAATCGAGTGCGTACAGCACAAGCTCCTGGTGGTACTGGTGCACTTCGCGTTGCCGCTGAGTTTATTAAGCGCTGTAATAAAGATGCTACAGTGTGGGTAACTAATCCAACGTGGGCTAATCATATTAGCTTATTTGAAGCTGCTGGCTTAACGGTAAAAGAATACCCATATTACGATTACGAGAATAAAGACTTACTGTTTGACGAAATGATAAACACACTTCAAAAAGTGCCAAAAGGTGATGTGGTTTTACTACATGCGTGTTGTCATAACCCAAGCGGTATGGATTTAAACGAAACACAGTGGAACACAGTTGCTGAACTTGCAAAAGAAGTGGGCTTTACACCACTTGTTGATATTGCATACCAAGGCTTTGGTGCTTCACTTGAAGAAGATGCACGTGGCTTACGTATTTTAGCCGATGCAGTAGAAGAACTCATTATTTGTTCTTCATGCTCTAAAAACTTTGGTTTGTACCGCGAGCGTATTGGTGCATGTTCACTTATTGCAAAAGACAGTGCGACAGCTGATATTTCAAACTCGGTAATGTTAAGTGTTGTACGTAGTATTTACTCAATGCCACCAGCGCATGGTGCAGATATTGTTAATACTATTTTAAGTAGCACTGAGCTTACACAAATGTGGCATTCAGAGCTTGATGAAATGCGTAGTCGCATAAATGGTCTACGTACTTTAATTAAAGAAAGCTTAGCAACTAAAGATATTGCTCAAGACTTCTCATTCATTGAGCGTCAAAATGGTATGTTTTCTTTCTTAGGTATTAATAAAGAGCAAATTGCTCGCCTACAAAAAGAATACGGTATTTATATTGTTGGTTCTAGCCGTGTAAATGTAGCTGGTGTTAGTAAATCAAATATTGAATACTTTTCGAATGCTGTAGCTGACGTTTGTAAATAAACGCAGTTAATAAAAAAACCGCACATCATTAATAATGATGTGCGGTTTTTTTTAGCGAAATTTAAATAAAGAGAAACTACTTCTAACCAATTGCAGGAATAAGCCCAGCCATTTGCATAAACTGCGCAGCAATAATTGTTATACCGCATACAGCGGCTATACCAAGCCCTATATTCCCGCTTTTTACTTTATAACCTGTTTTTTCTGATGAAGCTCGTTGTTTATAAACCATTGCCACAGGTAAGAATATCGCAAGTACTACTAATGCAATTGCAGCGTATCCCAGTGCCATAATAAATCCTTGAGGATAAAATATTGCAAAACCGAGAGGTGGGATAAAGGTAATTAATGCAGTTTTAATACGGTCTGTTTTGTTATCACCTTTTTTAAAGGCATCAGCAAAAAAGTCGAATAAACCCAAACTCACACCTAAAAATGAAGTTGCGAGCGCTAAGTCTGCAAAGAGTTTAACGGCAATTGCCACATTAGGGCTATGAGCAATACTCGCAACACTTGCAACAAATCCACTGAGTCCTTCACTGTTAAGTAAATCCTCTTGGCTCATAACTCCTTGGCTTAATAACTGCCAAAAAATATAAATCACCAATGGTAATGCAGCACCTGCAATCATTACATTACGTAGTACTTTTATTTCAAGACCTACGTACTTAACAATAGAAGGAATAGATCCATGAAAACCAAACGAGGTAAATATAACCGGAATAGCCGAGAGAATTAAACCTTGCTCTACAGGCATTTCTAATAAATGCGTACTTTGCACATACGGCGATAGCATATAAAACAGGCTGCCTAATACAATCATTTTTATAGTAAAAAGCACTCTATTAAATTGATCCACCTTACTTGTGCCAAGTGTTACTACACTCGCAATTACAATTGCTAGTAAAATTGAGCCAAATTGTGGAGCTATACTTACATTAAAGCCAGTATTTATTCTCTCTTGTAGTTGCGTGCCTCCACCTGCAATATAAGCAGCGCATAGAGCATAAAATAAAAATACCATCGAAAAGTTAGCAATATATTGCCCACGTTTGCCAAGCCATAACTTTGCTAAGGTATTTAAAGTTGCATCGCGTGGTGCATATTGGTGTAGTTCTAACATAAGCAATGCTGTGTAGGTCATTAGCATCCAACTTCCCACAATGAGTATAAGCGCAGTAGTAAAGCCTAAGCCCGCAGAAGCGATTGGAAGTGCCAACATGCCTGCACCAATGGTTGTTCCTGCAACAATTAACATGCTACCTATTGTTTTATTTTTAAGCACTTAATAATCCTGATAAATCGTGAGAGATATGCACGATATAACTAGTTTGCCAAAACTTAAATAGTTTTGTAATAAAATACTGCAATTAAACCGCAGCTTCTAATTTAAAACTGTTTTTTAACATATTAAAAAGTGATTAAGTAAGTATCAATCAGCATTTTAAATGTATAATTTAACATCATTTATTTTAATTACTTAGCAAGGAATGGCGCGTGCCAATTAAAGTATCGTATTTTTTAATGGTTCTTATATGGTCTACTACTCCGCTGGGTATTGTATGGAGTAGTGAAACTGTATCGCCAACGCTTGCTGTATTAATGCGTATGCTGGTGGGATTGTTTTTGGGTGGCTTAATTGTTGCCATTACAAACATTAGAGTGCCTTGGAGTAAAAATGCATGCCTACTTTATTTTTATTCGAGTATAGGTATTTTTGGCGGCATGTTACTGAGTTATATGGCAGCTAAAACAGTCCCTTCAGGTATTATTTCGCTTATGTTTGGCTTGGCGCCTATTTTGTCGGGGTTGCTTGCTCAACAGTTATTAAATGAACCTAAATTTAGTCCAATTAAGTTAGCTTCGTTAGCGTGCGCTTTAATCGGCTTATATTTTGTAAGTTATAACCAAGTACAAAACTCACAAACTCAAGGGCTAGGCTTACTGTATGTGTTTATGGCTGTGTGTTTTTTTAGTTTAAGTGGCGTGATGATAAAACGTGTACAAATAGCAATTCATCCTATGGCGACCACATTTGGTGCTTTAGTTTTTGTAACTCCCTTATTTTTTATGGCTTGGTGGTTGCTTGATGGTGAATTACATATAGATAGTTGGAGTGCTAAGTCTTTATGGGCTATTGGTTACTTGGGTATATTTGGGTCGCTAATAGGGGCTTTAGCTTACTTTCATGTATTGCAAAACCTAAATGCTAGTACGGTATCGCTTACTACACTTATTACGCCAAGTTTTGCTTTAGGCTTGGGTGCTTTGCTTAATAACGAATCACTTAGTAAGGAGCTAATTATTGGTGCTGTTATTATTTTAATTAGCTTAGGTGTATTTCAATTTGGTGATAAATTTTTTAAGCGAAATAAATTAAACATTAAGGGCTAAATGCCCTTCAGTATTACATTTTAGCTATTTGAATAATTAAACGGCGGTTTTTGTCGCGACCTAAAATATTGTCGTTGGTATCTACAAAGCGTTTTTCGCCTAAACCAGTTGTTTGAACTTTTGCTTCATCTACACCCAAACTCACCATGTAATCTTTTATTGTTTTAGCACGCTTGCGCGAAAGATCTAAGTTATTCCAACGTCCACCGTAGCTATCGGTATATGAATCAATACTAATAGATTCAATACTTGCGTCATTTTTTAAATATTCAGCAATTTTATTTAAACGTTGTTGAGATGACTTAGTTAATTTACTGCTGTTCGATTGATAGTTCATAACAGTAAATGAAATATCTTCGAAGCTATAGGGAAGTAACTCATCCCGACACTGTAAAAACGCCCAATAAGCTTGTTTAAAATTAACGCTCGATATACCAACGGCAATTTTATCGGCACTGTTTTGCCAGTCTTGATAGTAAAAAGTAGGGTAGTAGCCCTTTTCTAGTTCGGTTAGCATTTCCCAAGCTGTTTTGTTGCCAAGTTCACCGTCAAACTTTTTAAGTAGTTTCATGTTAGCAATATCACGGGCCGGTAAGCCTGCTCGCCAAGACGGTGGAACTGCTTTTAAACCAGCAATAGCGTAATTATCTGGGCGTACAACCATATCTAAATTAAAGGTTAGGTTTTTGTTTTTACTTGCTGAAGCTTTAAAAATGGCTTCACCATAATATGGAACTTCATGATTTAATTGGCATTGTAAGCGCGTTGTTTTAACTAAGTCCCAATTAGAGTTGTCTTGGTTTGCAGTGTATTGGCGCATAGCAGCGTCGGCGCTACCGTTTAACAGTGCACCGGTTATACTTAGGCTAATAAATAACAACTTAAAAGTCATGGGGTACTCTCCAATAAATCAGGCATGCCAATAATTTGGCAAAATGCAGCATAATTACTATTAAAAGTAAATTACGCTTAGCTAGCTATGAATTTAAAGCAAATTACATGCCTATAATTTTAGGTGTAATTAATCTTGCAAGCTACTAGCCGAAAGGCCCTCACTTTTGACATAATAGAGGGCTTATACCTACAAACCAAGAATACTATGGCAAATACTGAGCAAACACTTTTCGCAAAACGCTTTCGCGGCTTTTTTCCAGTGGTTATTGATGTTGAAACCGCAGGTTTTAACAAAAACACCGATGCTTTATTAGAAATTGCTGTTTCTGTTTTAAAAATGGATGACGAAGGGTTGCTTAGCATAGATCATACCGTGCATTTTCATGTAGAACCTTTCGAAGGCGCTAATATAGAGCAAGCTGCTATAGAGTTTAATGGTATAGACCCATTCTCGCCATTGCGCGGTGCCTTACCTGAAGATGAAGTTATTAAAGATATTTGTAAAGTTGTGCGTAAAGCACAAAAAGCAGCCGGATGTCAGCGCTCTGTAATTGTGGCGCACAATGCCGCATTTGATCATGGCTTTTTAAATGCTGCAATAGAGCGTAATAATATTAAGCGCACGCCATTTCATCCATTTGTAAGCTTTGATACAACCACACTTGCAGGATTAGCATTAGGACAAACAGTATTGGCAAAAGCTTGTCGTGCAGCGGGTATTGAATTTGATAATAGCCAAGCTCATTCGGCGCTTTACGATACAGAGCGTACAGCTGAACTTTATTGTTTAATCGTAAATCGTTGGCAGCAACTTGGTGGTTGGCCATTAGCGCCACTAGAAGATAATGACGCAGAACTAGAAGCTGACGATATTAATGGCGACGATGCTAAAACGACTGAGTAATTTTACCTTCACTTAGTTTTACTAAATGGGGCGGATAAATACGCGAAAACTGCTTTGATTCTTTCGCTATTTTAAGCTCCACGCCCGGATGCATCTGTTCATTCACTTTTAAACGACTGGTGGCTAATAACTGAGTCATTTTTTGTTTAATCAGTGATTTTTGTTTTTTTACTTGAGTTGAACGAGTTTGTATATGGTGCTCATTAGCAATTATTTTATCTAAAAAAAGCTGACGTTGAGCAGGAACTTGTATTTTATTCGCTTTTACTCGCGCGAGCTCTAGGGCAGTAGATTTATTCGCGAGTACTTTTTCAAAATCAGCAATTTGAGTTTGTTTTTGACGAAGTTCGTACCAATGCTGAGCCAAAAAAACACGTGTTTTAGTACCAGCAGGAGCACCTAGTTCACCAAGTTCTATATGCATGGCATCTAAAATATTACCGCCAATAATTTTACCACGCGGATTATTTGCTTTTCCTACACGTATTAATCGTTTTGCACTTAAATCACAATGCAGAGATTGACGTTCTATAAGTAAATCCTGTTCTGTTTTTATTTGGCAATATTGAGCATAACCAATCGAAATTGTTCGCTGAGCGGTAATAAAACATGTAAATACCTCTTCGTTTTCACGCTTACGACCAATTGCACCTTGCATAATAGTTACAGCACTTTTACTTTCAATAATACCTGATTCAACAAATCCCAAAACTGTGATATCGCCATTTGCCTTAACACGCATACCATCTTTTATATCGCCGCTGATAATTACACTGCCATCAAAATCAACATGACCTGTACTCACATCAATATTATCAAAACATAAAACATCATCAACACGCATTCCACGAGGAAGTGCAACAGGAACGCCCTTGCAATCGGCTATCAGCATGTTTGGGTTATTTGGATCTATTTTGGTACCTTCGAATGGCTGTAATTGTAGTTCATTGCCTGGGCTTGCGGGAATTAAATCACCAAATACAGTATACCCATCCTCTCCAAGAGTAGCTGCTACACGTTGCATAAGAGGTGCACCTGGTTTTACTGTAATAATTGCACCAAGGTTTTTCATATCAACCTTGCCGCCTTCTTTAGCTTGAGGGCTGAGTACTCGGTCTTGGGCCGTTGAGCATAAACGAACAAATTTGGCATCGCTGCCTTTTTTAGGATTACGCCCATGGGCTATTACAGCACTGTAAGAGCTACCAGCTGGCTGCTCAAATTGTTGCCCTAAAAATGTATCTAATGCACGAGGGCTAATACCTTTTTTAACACCTGTATCAGCAAGTGCTTTTTGGGCATCCTCCATTGAGAGTAAAGCACCGCCTTTTGCAGTGATAATAGTTGCTTGCGCTATCATGTTTTTTTCATCAACATTAATAATTATTGATGCTTTAACGGCTTTGGCAATAATCAATGACTCTTCTTGATAGTTTTTACTTTGGGCAAAAAGCTTTCCGATATTGACCGAAATAACTTCAAATTCACAATAAGGCGATTGCTCTAGTAACTCAATCAATTGTGTACCATTTACCGGAAAACCACTATCGACAGGATGTTGTATTAAAGACAAGTCCCCCGATTTTTGATCAAATGAAAAAACCGACATTTATTTATTCCCTACTTAATATGCCTGTTATTATTTTTATATTACCCCTGTTGCTTTAAGACAAAAGTTCTACCTGCCATTAAAAAAGCAACTCCCTATTTGAGCATAACTAAGTGGCTATGTTAAGCAAATGTTGTTCAATTGCTTTGCTATTTATACGTTAATGGATATTTACTGCTCAGTTAATATCAATCAATAAAATAAAAGTGGCTTACCCCTTGAGTATCAGGACGTTACTCGGTTATACTGCTTGCACGCTCTGAATGAGTTTACTGATTCAGGGGCTGATTAGGATTCGACGGAATTCAAGACGCCCAAGGTGCATGTCGAGGTGCGGTTTGCCTCGTTAAACAGCCGCAACCTAAAGTAATCGCAAACGACGATAACTACTCTCTAGCAGCTTAGGCTCGCTAGCGCTCCTTCTACGTATTCTTGTGGACTAGATTTTGGAGTGTCACCCTAACACCTGATCGCGACGGAAACCCTGGCCGGGGTTGAAGCGCTAAAACCAAGCGGCCTCGCCTTTACTTACCGTGTTTGTCCGGGACTTAAAGGTTAATTAAATGACAATACTAAGCATGTAGTACCGACGGTCGAGGCTTTTCGGACGGGGGTTCAAATCCCCCCAGCTCCACCAATAAAGGTTTTTAGACTCGTTATCTTAAAACCATAATTAACCCGTTTATTTGATAACTCAGATAAACGGGTTTTTTTATGAAAACGATTTAAACTGTCGTTTTACTATACAAATCAAAATTTTAGATGCTAGCTTAGAGTTGTTATAAAATATCAACTTCAGGTGAATAAGTATAAATAATGCCTAAATACACCCGCCTTTTACTCTTACCAATAAAATACTAACTTTAGTTGCCAAAATTAGTGAGCTAATAGGGTGGCTATCTATACAGCAAGAGCAAGATAAACTATTACGCTTGCGTAAAATAAACCGTATGCGCACTGTTCAAGTCTCACTTGCTATAGTGGCGAGTACGCTCACGCAACAACAAATAACCGTAATACTAAATGGTAAACGGGTTATAGCTCCACCTAAAAAAGTCCAAGAAGCGCATAATGCAATTAGTACATATGAAGCTTTAACTCAATGGCAAGCTGCTAACGGTAAACACCTGTTAGATGCCCATTTGTTAATGATGAAATGCTTAGTAAAAGATGCCGGTATGTACCGACAAGAAGTACTCTACATTAAAAATGGTTGCATGCTCATATTCTTCGGGTATTGACTACTTTGACTGTACCACTACAGACACGTGGCTCTAATAAGCCATTCCATTCTTATATTTAGTTATATGAAATTCTTCGCAATTTACCTTTTAATAAAATAATTAGCAGCGTTAAAAACGACATTAAAGTAATTAATAATACTAAGTTGAGTGTAAGGGTACTGTTGTTCTGTAAAGCAACGGGCAAAGGTTCTGCTTGTTGTGTGAGGTTTTGGCTTTTATCTTGATTTTGTCTTATGTAGCTCTGGCTTATCCAGTCAATCGCATTTATCCATTGGATTTGAGCGGGATCTGTTTTTTCAAATTGGCTCATGTACAGTGCATCATCATTTAAGTTTTTTGCTAAGCGTGTTAACTGCTGCCAAAACATAAACTGCGGGCCTAAATCGTCTATTTCTTGTAAATGCTGTTTTAGTTTGTCGCCACCCATAGCTTCAATATTTAATTGTCCAACGGTGTCTGCGTAGTTATTTATTGAATGTGAAAATAAAATAAAGTAATCGTTTATTTTCTGCTGATCTGTTTTTATTTTCTCGTCACTGTTGTTATTAACAGGTGCAATGCTTTGGTAGTTTAAGTATTGCTTATAACGGGTATAGCTAAAATTTTCGATTGTTTCATTTGAACTGTTTTTTGTAGCTAAGTTACTGGTAATAAGTTTTGAAGCGATGACTATAGAACTTATTACTAAAATAAAAAGTATGATGTAGTTAATATAAAGCGACGTTTTTAGTGTACGAGTAAGCCATTTGTTTTTAGTATTTGTTGCTGCAACCGTATTTGATATTGGCTCTTTAATTACTGAATTTGTTTGTTGATTATGTTGTTCACTATCTGTTTTTTCACGATTTAAATTGTCACTATCAACAGACGCTTTATGAAGAATGATTTGTTTACTGTCAGTGTTTTTTTCAGTTGGGATCACACTTGGGAATTGCGGTTCTACTTTAGTTATTAAACCGAAGGCTTTAAGTTTTGATTCTGTTTTTACAGCATCAATACTCGTTAAGTTTTTTACTAAAGCATAGGCTTTTCCATCAAATAACTTTATGACAATATAATGAGGAATACTCAAAAACTCACTGAGTTTGCTTTGAACATTTGATATGTCGGCATCATCATTTAGTTGCCCACTAAAAACTATTTTGAACGTTGTGCTCACGTTATTTCCCTGACGTGCCGGTCCCGTTTTACGGGATCTCGTTATTATTATTATTTAACTAAATAATTTAACAGATAAATAAAGGGGTTTCTACTACTCCCGCTAATCATTTTAGATAAAAAGCCTTAACATACTATAGTTAAGGCTTTTAACGTGTAGCTAATACTATTTTACTTATTGTTTGATAAGCAAAATTGATTCACTTTTATTTTCACCTGGCTTTTGTGTCGCTTTTTCTATTATATTTTCAAGAGGTTGATTACGTACACACATAAGTACTTCATTCATGGCTTGGCAAGTGCCAGTTGCTTTTTGATGATGTATTGAATATGTACAATCGTCGTTAAGTTTTTTGTCTGCACATGCTTCCCATGGGGCATTACTGCCGTGTCCTGCATGGCTCAATGCAAAAAATGAAGTGCTAATAAATATCCCAGCAAGAAGTGACTTTATAAAGTTAATTTTTTTCATTGTTATCGTGGTCCTGTTTCATCTTCGGTAAGTGCAATTTCACCTCTAAAGCAGCCAATAAACATGTTTTCTGATACGCTCGCTGCATGATAGTGATAACCACGTGTTTCATCTGTATGTCCACGGCACGAGTCTAAATCTGTAGGCTCTGTATTTGTATCATCTAGCATTCCAAATATGCCATATCCATCAAGCGCGTAGCCCATCATTGCAGAATGACCATCTGATTGAATTTGAGTTTGACTGCATCCGGCTTCGCCGTGATAGTGATAACCTTCATTTAAGTTTATATGACCCGCGCAATCGTCAAATGCTGCAATGGTATAAGCACTTAAAATAGCGTCAACGGGTGCTGGTGCTGCTAGTTCAACACCATTAAGTGCTAAACCAATATTAACTCGACCCACATTAATTGTTTGCGCTGCGGCAATCGGCGTTATAGGAATTAAAAATGATGCAGATATACCACCATTAACATAGTCTATTGAGCATTCAACACAGTGGTTTTGGTATTGCTCTTCTACGTCTGGTCTGGCGGCGCCTTCACATGATTCCTCTGTGTCGGTTATATTAACCAAACCAGTACTTTCGTCATATAACTTCCAATTACTGTCGTTATATAGCGTAGGTAGGCTTAAAATAAAGTCACCAGTAATATCATAAACTTCACCGCTTCCGTCAAACCAAATGCCAGCTTCATCAGCGGTTGAGGTAATATTTTTAGGGCAAAACGAACTAATTTCATAATTTGAAGGTGCTCCAGCAATATCAATTCGATAACAAGATGCTTCATCGCCATTACTTAATGTACATGTTTCGGTTGTGATTGATGAAACGAGTGCGCCACTTTCAAAGTTAAATGGATCTACCTCTACAATGGTTTCGGTTGTTGTGTCTGAATCGCTTGAACTGTCATCAACAACAATGCTGTCTTCTTCTATTATTACCTCTTCGCTGTCGCTATTACAGGCAACTAAACCTATTGTAATAAAGCATACTGTTAATGCTTTTAATAAGTGTGGTATTGGTTTAAGCATGGGGTAAATCCAAATAAATTAAGTTGAATGTATAATATTTGTTAAATGTGCAAACAAAGTGCAAGAATTAAGAAACATTACGCAGTGCAAAAGCGGTCGTTACCAATAATAACAATAAGCTTAAAAAAATAGCGGTAGACCGAGTTATTATTAATCTTCATTATTGTGGTTCTATTAAATTAAGGTTTAAACATGGATTTATTTACTAGTGATTTAATTTCGCCACTATTTGCCTTGCTCCTTATTATTCTCTCTGGCGTTACTTCTTTTATATCGGCTGCGTTTGGGGCTGGTGGTGGTTTGATGTTGTTGGTCGTTATGGCATCAGTAATGCCTATGTCGGTTGTTGTGCCTGTGCACGGTTTGGTGCAGTTAGGTTCAAATACAAACCGTTTATTATTGAGCTTTAAGCATATAGATAAAAGTATGTTTGTTTATTTTACATTTGGAGGTATAGCAGGTGCTTTATTATCAAGCCTTGTAATGACCGATATAAAGCTTGATGTAATGAAGTTGATTGTTGGTATTTTTGTTATTTATTTACTCTGGGGTAAAAAACCTGTAATTAAAACCGACTCAATTATCTGGCGTTTTGGGGCAGGGTTAGTGACTACTTTTATTTGTATGTTTGCAGGGGCGAGTGGTCCGTTAGTTGGCAGTTGTTTGTATGTTAGTGACTATAGCAAGTTAAAATATACAGCAACATTTTCTAGTATTATGTCTGTTCAACATCTACTTAAAGCGATTATATATGGGGCGGTTGGTTTTAGTTTTTGGCAATGGTTACCTTTAATTAGTGCAATGGTTTTGAGTGGTGCAGTGGGGACGTGGTTAGGAATTAAGTTATTACACAGTATGCCAGCAGATAAATTTAAGCGTGTTTTTAAATTTATTTTGACACTACTCGCATTACAGTTAGCTTGGCAGGGTATTGGTGTAGTACTAGGTTAATGCAAAGCATTCCTTTGCATTAACTAGCAGTTTTATTTAGCTTCCATCAGCTTATTTAACGGCAGCTTTAACTGGCTTGTCGCCATCAAATAGTTCAAATATACGGCTGCTGCTTGGGCTGTTGGTTGCTATGTGCAGCAATCCATTTGCTACGTTTTCACGGCTTATTTTAGCTTTATCTCGATCTTTAGGGCGCTCTGTTGTTACTTCTAATGAAGCTTTGTCGTTAGTAAGTGTCCCTGGGCGAACAATTGTATAATTTAATCCACTATTAATTAAATGCTGATCAGCCATATGCTTGGCAACTAAGTAAGGCTTTAAATCGCCGGTAATTGAATCTGGATCGTCTGCACCAATAGAGCTCACCATAATAAAATGTTGAATGTTGTGCTCTTTTGCATAATTAGCTGCTTTTGTGGCAGCCCATAAATCAATTAAAACAGTTTTATCATCACCCGTGTTTCCACCAGAACCCGCTGCAAAAATAACTTGGTCACAGCCACTTAGCGCATTACTAAAATCACCTTCAAGGTCTTGCTCTACAATATTTAAAAAGGGGCTTTCTAAGTCACTTAACTTACTTTTATCACGTACAAGAGCAACTACATTCTGCTCGTTTTTAAGCAATAGTTCTGTTGTCATTTTACCAATTTGACCGCTTGAACCAATAATTAGAGTCTTGTTCATAATTAATTCCTTCTTAAAAGAGATTGAATATTAATGTTTCGTATAACAAGACTTTGGGGTGCTAATTTATTTTTAAAGGGTAAAAAATCTGTTTAGATAGATTAATTTAAAAAACACCTTATATAAAAATAGATACTTAACAGGGTATTAAAATAATTTTTTATTTACTGTTTTTTAGAACTTTTTATTCAATTATAATACTAACTTCAGTCACATAATTGTGGTGGTACAAACTAATTTTTATTTTATGCTCTTTGTAGTTATAAAAAAGAGTGTGATGAGTGCTGTTACCCGTGTTTTTTAAAGGCTCTCCTAACTTTTCTTTATAAAAGCCAGTAATAGTGTCAATTGAATCAGTTAAGTAACCAGTGCGGATCATTGGGTACTCATCAGTAACATCCATTGTTATAACAAATTCTTCAGGAAGCGGAATTTCGGTTACGTTTTGGCTTAGCGCATTGAACGATATAGTGGATAGTAATGTGATTAAAACAATTAAAATTTTCATGAGAGTCCTTTTTATAATAATTTCCTTTATTGATGCCTATTTTACTGGAATAAGCATTTATGTCATTTAAATTTTATTTCGCATTAAATCTCGTACTATAAAGCGTGCAGGGTGTATAGCTTGGCTTACGCGTTCGCTAAAGAGGGGATTTATTATTTAAACTGCTTACTGTTAGGTGGTGCATTACAAAACATTAGCATCCCTATTTTCCTGTATATTTAAAGACTAATGAAGTTATGCAATATAAAAACAAGGAGCGTTGAATTAAGTTTGCTGATTAGGCATAGTGCTAACGTGAACTAATACTTTAAAAGGAATTTCCATGAAAAATAATACTATCAAAGTACTTTTACTTTGTACTACCTACCTGTGCTGCATGTTTAATCTGCAAGCAAAACCATTATTATCGGCTTACCCCGATGCAAAGCTAGAAAGGAAAGTCACTTTAGCGGGCGAAGAAACACAACTTGTATCAGCCTTTAACCCTGCACTAAAAAAATCTCAGCAGTTTGAATATAAAACATTTATTGGTGATGTAAGTCATTTTTCTTATCAAGTAAAAAATGTTGCTTCTTTAAAGGTAATGGAAAACTACAAAAGCGCTTTAAGTGATGCTGGATTTAAAGTTTTGTATACATGCTCTTTAAACGATTGTTACGCCAAGCGTGAATATAAACTATTAGCTGAAAAATCTAGCTACTTTGAAGTTCATAATAATTACAGAAAGCCATACTATATTTATGCTACAAAAAGTGATGAACCTAATGCTGCAGTTTCATTGTTTGTGGGTCAATATCAAAATACGACGAAAGTGTTGTTAACAACGGTAGATATAAAAGAAATTGAAACGGGGTTGGTTAAAGCAGACATTAAGGCATTTAAAACCCAAGACAATAAAATAGTAAAAGCTACAAAAAAAGATTTAAGGGGCTCAGTAGATCATCCCTTATTAAGTCGTTATCTGGGGAGTTATATTGAGGATTATCAAAATGTTGATTATGAGGAGTTTAGTATCCCAATTGGCAAGTCTGATAAAAAAACGAATGCTTTTCCTATGCTTGATGTTACAGGAGATTTAACGCGAATTACTTATATTACGAATAAAGTATCGACGCTAAAAATTTATCATAACTATGTGAGCGCTTTAACCAAAGAAGGTTTTGAAACCGTATTTTCTTGTCAAAAAGATGAATGCGGTAAAAAAAGAGCAGAGATTCAAGCATTAGGCGATAAGCTGGCAATTAAATCTGTTAGTAATTACTTTCGATCACCTAGATATCAAGTTATGAAAAACACTGTAAATGAGCAAACTACTTACGTTGCTTTTTTTATAGGTAATTACCAAGGAGAATCTCGTATTCAGCTTGTTGTTGCTCGTACAGAGCCCTTAGTGACAGGCTTAATAAAAATGAACAGTGATAAAGTACTTGAGCAGTTAGAGCAAAAAGGTAAGGCGTCTATTTACGGTGTTTTATTTGATTATGATAAAGCCACTATTAAAGCTGAATCTGAACAGGCGTTAAATATTATAGCTGAAGTAATGAAAAAAAATAAAAAATTGAGTTTATATGTTGTTGGTCATACTGACGATAAGGGCTCACCTGATTATAATTTAAACCTTTCAAAGCGTCGTGCTGATGCAGTTGTTAACGCATTAATTACTGATTATGGGGTAGCTAAAGCAAGGTTATTAGCTCAAGGCGCGGGTCCTTACTCACCAGTGGCAACTAACAAAAATGATTTAGGGCGTGAACTAAATCGCCGTGTTGAATTAGTTGAACGATTATCTAATTCTAAATAATTTTATTTATTCAATTTACATGCAGGTTAAAGTTATAGGTGATTAATTTAACCTGCATAAATGTCATTTAAATTTTATTTCGCATTAAATTTCGCACTATAAAGCGTGCAGGGTGTATAGCTTGGCTTACCCGTTCGCTTAATGGGCGAGGCTCGTTATTTAAACTGCTTATTAAGTGCTCACTGCTAAGTGGCGCACTACATAATGCGCGTGCTCCAAAACCGGTAAAAATATGTAGCCCTTGCTGTGGTTTATTTAGCGGTTGATACTGATAACGTTTACCTAAACGTAAATTAGCAAAAGCAGTTATATAATCACTCTGTTGCGCCCATTCTCCAGCCATTGGCAAGTGGTCAATAAAGCTGCAGCGTACAGCGGCCTTTGCCGACGTTATGTTACCTAAGCTGGTGGCAAACTCGCTTTGATCATAAAAGCTCAGAAGTTGTTCTTTGTTGGTGATGTTGTCTTGTTCGGTAACTTGTCGGCTTTTACTGTTTTTTTCAAATGTGGCACCCATACAGTGATGGTCTAAATAAGCTGGGGTAAAATAACCTTTATGGCAAAGCACTGTTTTTAGTTTGCGAGATTGCTCACTTGCTTGAACATGCGACACTTGACCTCGTACGCCTACAATGGGTAGTGATTTTGTTTGCTCAAATGCGTCACTGTGCTCGCCTGCACAAATAATTACATCACTAAAAGGACCTAGCCGTTCACCATTAGTTGATAAAAACCAGCCGTCATCGGTTTTTTCTAGCTGTTCAATATTACAATTAAACGAGCTTTTAAATGGCGTTAAGTTGTTTGCCGCATTTAGCATCGCATTTACTAATTGCGGTGGGTTTACCCAGCCACCTTGTTCAAAATAAACACCAGAGTAACCCGTATTTATACCTGCAATTTCGTCACCTTGTTGCGCGGTTACGTTTCGCATAAGCGATTTTGGCCATAATTGCTTTTGTGCTAAATTTTGATGTTTATCGGCTAGGGGTTGCTTAACTGCATGCTGCAATACGCCGCACCAATCGTAATCAAAGCTAAAACCAGTATTGAGTAAGTGGTTATAGAGCCTTTTAGCATATAAAAAACTGTGAGCAAATAATTCGCTGTGTGGCGAGTTTTTAGCTTGTAAATGTGGATATATAGCACCTTGTACGTTATGCGATGCGCCCATTGCTGGTTTTGAGTCTTGACAAAATAATTGGCTTTCGATCCCACGCTTTGCCAAGCTATATAAAATACAACTACTAGCAATGCCGCCGCCAATAACCGCTACACTTTTAAGTGAACTGTTGCCGTGGCTAAAGTAATCTGGAGCCGATTGTATATTATTGGCTTTATTAAGCGTACCTACTAATATTTCATTTTTTGTAGAAGCAAAATCTTTTACTTTTTGTATTGTAAAACCGGCTTTAACTAGTTCATTGTTAAGGCATTCAGTTGTTTCGTATGTGGCTATTGTTGCGCCCGTTTTTGTTATATCGGTAATGGCGTTAAATAAGCTCTGCTGATAGTGCTTTGGTATGGTGTTTGTAGATGAATTATTTAAAAACCAAGCATCAACAATACCTATTTTTGGATAACTCATTACTTTGATTAAATTGGTTATTTCTCCAAAGTATAAATCGAGTACAACAAGGCCATTATTAAATTCTAGGCGATGGCAGCCTTCTAAGTTAATAGGGTATTGCTCAATTAGTTGCTTACTTAAACTATTGATTGCTGGATGCATTTTTAATATTTTTGATAAGTCAGCTACAGTTAGCGCACAGGTGTCAAAAGAGATGAAATGTAGTCGCTTAACACCTTTATCTAATTGATTTTGAACTTGTTGCCGTGCAAGGTGGTCAGTAAAGCGTTGCCATACATTTAAAAAATTTAAACCGTTATTAAAACAGGTTTCGGCAACGACAAAATATGGTTG
Source organism: Pseudoalteromonas sp. TB64 (assembly GCF_000498095.1). Classification (GTDB taxonomy): domain Bacteria; phylum Pseudomonadota; class Gammaproteobacteria; order Enterobacterales; family Alteromonadaceae; genus Pseudoalteromonas. Next base: position 72,399 of record NZ_AUTQ01000081.1, on the reverse strand, counting down.
GTCATGATTTTGTAATCGTGTGTCTATATTGTTTTGCTCATACAATACATTATGAGATTTGACTAAGGCGTCACTATCATAAAAAGAAGCAGAATCAAGATCATTAGTAACAGGTTTACTAAAGTGATTAGTGTGTGTTTGAGCGTTTTTGATCATGATTAATTAAATTTTACAAATAATATTTTTTAATTATTTTACGCGTTTTCTTTGAAATAGTCCGGCGTTATTTATAAGCTAGCAGTTCAGAGTACAAGTGTACGCTAGAAAGCGGACCACTTAGGTGATTAAATTCGCGTAAAATAGAACACAATTTAGTATTAAGCTAAGGGAATTACCCATGAGAAGAGCTGTAATTACAGGTATTGGTGTTGTATCAAGCATTGGTAACAACAAAGAAGAAGTATTAGAATCGTTAAAAACTGGCAAAAGTGGTATCGCTTTTAACCAAGAATTTGCTGATTATAAGTTACGCAGTAACGTATCAGGAAAAATTGATATTGATGTTAAAGCGCATGTTGACCGTAAAGCAATGCGCTTTATGGGTGATGCTGCTGCCTATTCTTATATTTCAATGACGCAAGCAATTGAAGACTCAGGTTTGTCTGACGACCAAGTATCAAATGAGCGCACTGGTATTATTGTTGGTTCTGGCGGTGGTTCGTCTAAATGGCAAGTAGAAGCTGCAGATATTTTACGTGAAAAAGGCGTTAAACGCGTAGGTCCTTATATGGTACCGCGTACTATGGCAAGCACCACGTCTGCATGTTTAGCAACACCATTTAAAATTAAAGGCGTTAACTACTCAATTAGCTCTGCATGTGCTACATCGGCGCATTGTATTGGTAACGCGGTAGAGCAAATTCAACTTGGTAAACAAGACGTTGTATTTGCTGGTGGCGGTGAAGAACTACACTGGACACTTGCAATGGAATTTGACGCTATGGGCGCACTTTCTACTAAGTATAACGAAACACCAGAAAAAGCATCTCGTACGTATGATGCAAATCGCGACGGTTTTGTAATTTCTGGCGGTGGCGGTATTGTTGTGGTTGAAGAGCTTGAGCATGCACTTGCTCGTGGCGCTCACATCTACGGCGAAATTGTTGGTTACGGTGCAACATCTGATGGCTACGATATGGTTGCTCCATCAGGCGAAGGTGCAGCACGTTGTATGCGCCAAGCTATGAAAGATGTAGACAGCATTGATTACTTAAATACGCATGGCACATCAACACCTGTAGGCGATGTTAAAGAGTTAGGCGCGATTCAAGAAGTATTTGGTGGTAAGTCACCAATGATCAGTGCAACTAAAGCAATGACAGGGCATGCACTTGGTGCTGCTGGTGTTCACGAAGCTATTTTCTCATTATTGATGCTAGAGCACAGCTTTGTAGCACCTTCAATTAATATTGATGAGTTAGATGAACAAGCTGCTGGTCTTGATATTGTGACTGAACGTCGTGATGTTGAAATAAATACAGTTATGTCAAATAGCTTTGGCTTTGGTGGCACAAACGCCACTTTAGTTATGAGTAAATACAAAGCGTAATAAGTTTTTATAAACTAATTACTAAAATACCGCTCACTTGCTAAGTAAGCGGTATTTTTTTGCTTGGAATTTGTAAAGCCTCGTTGTTATGGTGTTTCAGGTTATTTAAGTTTTCTGGAAGGTAAAGGGTATATGCAGTTATTTACAGAACGATTAAGTATGCGTCAAATCAATGAAGTCGATTGGGCTATTTTTTTACAGCTCCATCGAGAGCCTAAAGTACTTTTACATTGTTTTGATGAGCCAAAGGAAGTATTTGTTAGGCAGCGGTTTGAGCAGCGTTTACCAGCATGGTATCCGAGTGAACAGCACCCGTTATGTTTAGCTGTTATAAATAATGAAACCGAGCAAGTAATTGGTGTTAGCGGTTTTACGTATGATGGAATTACAGCTGAGTTAGGGTATTTATTTTTACCCTCATATTTTGGTAAAGGTTATGCGACTGAGTCATTAAGAGCGGTTATAGAGTGGGCGTGGAAGCAATGCGGTATTACACAGTTTAAAGGGGTAGTTACTCGCGGTAATAAGGGCTCCGAAAATGTACTTAGCAAGTGCGGATTAACACTTACCGACACGCTATTTCAGGTGCATACAATTAATAATGAATTATATGACGACCTTATTTATACACTCAAGGTGTAATTTAATTGGGCTAGCGTACTAGCCCAAATAGTAATAGGCGTTTACAAGTGCTGTTCTATTGTTTTACGGTCTTTTTCTGGCATGTTTTCTACTACTAAATTGAACGAATTATCAATCATACGTTCAATTTCGCCTTGAGGAATTGAGCCATCTAAAATGACTGTGTTCCATAAACGTTTATTCATATGGTAGCCTGGAATCACCGCAGGAAAAGTATCGCGTAATGAAAGTGCTTCATCGGGATCGCACTTTAAATTAAGCCACCAAATAGTCTCTCCATCATCATTTGTTTCGCCATCATTGCCAATAGCAAGGGTAGCAAACATTTTATGATTCACTTTATAAACATCAACCTCTTGAGCAAACGGTTTAGTAACCTGAACAAGTGGTTTTTTAATTAAATACTCATGTACATTTATTTGGTCCATGATCCATTCCTTGAAGTCATACTCGGTTAAGCTACAATAGCAGTTTTTTACACATTTGATTATATGTATTTTAGTCTAAATTATAATTTTACAAGTTAATACAATGTATAACGAGGTTTGAAGTAACTTTTTTGTTGAACAAAGTCCAGTTCGTGGTATGTTTCTGGCAATCAAAAAAATAATAGGAATTTCCACATGCCAAAGGCGAGTGATGTTAAAAAGGGTACTGCCATTGATTTTAATGGTCGCGTGTTAGTTGTAAAGGATATCGTACGATCAGTACCGCAAGGTCGTGCTGGTGGTAGCTTGTACCGCATGCGTTTATACGATGTAGTAACAGGTGGTAAAGTAGACGAAACCTTTAAAGACAGTGACATGTTAACGCTTGCTGATTTAACGCGACGTGAAGTAATGCTTTCTTATGTTGATGGTGATGAATATGTGTTCATGGATAATGAAGATTACACACCATACAATCTAAATAAAGAAGCCATTAGCGAAGAAATTCAATTCGTTAATGAAGAAACGCAAGGTGTTCACGTTATTGTAATTGACGGCGCACCAGTTGGTCTTGACTTACCGTCAAGTGTTGAGCTTGTTGTTGAAGAAACAGACCCATCTATTAAAGGCGCGTCTGCAAGTGCTCGCTCAAAACCAGCACGTATGTCGACTGGTTTGAATATTTCGGTACCTGAGCATATTTCAACAGGCGATCGTATTCGTATTAATACGGTTGAGCATAAATTTATGGGTCGAGCTGAAAAATAAATTTAAACTCAATTAATTATTTGAAAATGGTCAACTTTGAGTTGGCCATTTTATTAATGGTCAGGCAAATTGACTATTTTAATGATTAAACCTATCGATGTAATTTACTTTAAAGTAAGCTAATAGGTACAATTATTTAGATTGAATAATAAACAATATGAAGCCAGATGCATATTTATCTTATAGAGATGTGTGCTAATTCGGTTTAACGATAATTCTTAGCAGGTTCAATGGAAGATCAAGCATTAGAAAATAAAAGTTATATTCATTTACCAGAAGGAGTTGAAATAGCGCTAACTCCTGTAGGGTTAGTAGCGCGTAGCTATGCTTATATGATTGACTTCGCAATTCGCGCTATCATAATTACTTTATTATCACTCTTTTTTGGGCTCTTAGGCGCGGTTGGTGAAGGGCTGGCACTTATCACTTTTTTTGTGGTTTCATGGGGCTACAATATCTATTTCGAGGCGCGTTCAGGTCAAACTCCAGGCAAAAAACGGCTCAATATTCGCGTTGTTCAAGATAATGGTTTACCAGCCAGCTTTTCTCAAATTGTTGTACGCAATTTATTGCGACCTGCTGATATGCTCCCTTTCGGGTATTTTTTTGGCTTGTTAGTGATGGCTTTCAATGAGCGCTTTAAGCGAATAGGAGACTGGGCTGCAGGAACCATAATTGTTTATGATGAAGCGTTTTTAGAACGCCCTATATTGCCCAGTGGAATTAGCGAAGTACCGACTTTAGTTTTTACGACACAAGAGCAATTGGCTATTTTAACATATGCTGAGCGCAGTAATACATTATCAAGTGAGCGTCGCATCGAACTTGCTGCTATTTTATCGCAAGTAATGAATTGTGATAATAATCAAAGTGAAATAAAGCTACTTAATTATGCACGTTACTTTTCAGGGCATGTAACAAATAATAGCGCTGAATCACATGATAAAGCTTCTGTATAAGGATTATAAATGAAGCAAAACCAGTTTGTTAATAATAGTGATAAGCAGTGGAATGAGTTTGAGGCTTTGTGTAAGCTTGACGATAAAATCAACCTTCCCTTACATTTTCCTAAATTATATCGAAAGATATGCAATGATCTCGCTATTGCTCGTACTCGTCACTACAGTCCGATGTTGGTTGAGCGGCTAAATCGTTTAGTACATCAAGGGCAAAAAAGACTCTATCAAACCCCTAAAAATCAATTTAGAGAAATACTTTATTTAGTACGCAATAGCTTTCCTAGAGCATTATATGAAAACCGCTTGATGCTAGCTATTAACTTAGTTGCCTTTTTTTCTTTTGCATTAATCGCTTTTATTTGGGTTTGGTTAGACCCTGATGCCGTATATACATTTTTGGGGCAAAGTACCGTACTTGAAATTGAAAAAATGTATGATCCCAGTGGTACTGTACAATCACAAGAGCGAAGCGGTGGTCAAGATGTGATGATGTTTGGTGTTTATATTTATAACAATATAGGCATCGCTTTTCAGATGTTTGCTGGGGGGGTATTGTTTTGCGTCGGTGCAGTATTTGCCTTGTTATTTAACAGTTTTTATTTTGGGACTATTGCAGCCCATATTATAAATATTGGTTTTTCAGGACCTTTTTTCTCATTTGTGGTTACTCATGGCTCGTTTGAGCTTACTGCAATTATAGTTGCGTCGGCAGCGGGGTGCCAGATAGGTTACGGTTTATTAAATCCAGGACAATATACACGCAGTTATGCGATTAAGAATGCTGCGCAAAAAGCCTTGCCTTTAATTGTTGGTGCTTTTTTAATGCTAGTGTTAGCAGCGTTTATTGAAGCATTTTGGTCTCCACGAGACATCGCTTATGAGTTTAAGTTTGCTACGGGCGCAATTTGTTGGTCATACGTGATTTATCGACTGTATAAAGGAATGCGCTATGGAACTTAATCGCCTGGACTTTAATCCCCGTAGTCGTTCATCTTATGAAGTATTTGATTTAGCTATTTTGCTAACAAAAAAGAATTTTGTCGCATTATTTAGCATTTATTTTACTTTAGTTTTCCCATTTTTTTTCATATTTGGTCTATTGCTTGGCTGGTCTTGGTCTGTATTTATAGTGTGGTGGCTCAAACCTCTTTTCGAGCGACCTTTATTAGATTATCTCTCGAAGGTTATATTTAACCAACGTGCAAGTATTCGCTCTAGCATTAAAGCCATTTTTAAGTTATCGCTAGTAAATGCTTTAACACACCTTACCTTTTTGCGCTTAAGCCCAAATAGGGCTTTATTGGCACCAGTTGAGCAGCTTGAAAACTTAAGTGGTGAGCGTAAAAAAGCGCGTAAGATGCTACTTTTTTCGTCAAATAAACCTAAGCAAACCCTATGGATGTTATTTTGTGTTCATTTAGAACTAATTTTAATGACTGGTATTACTGGGCTAGTAATTGCTTTAACACCTGATTCCTTTTCATTAGAGGACCAGTTGTATCAATTTCAAAGTGATCCTACATGGGTAAGTATCTCTTTTAATTTTATCTATATTATAAGTATTTCGTTAATTGCTCCTTTGTTTGTAACGGGAGGCTTTTTAGCGTATCTACACCGGCGCATAGAGTTAGAGGGCTGGGATTTAGAGCTGAAGTTTAAAAATATGCGCTCACGGCTTACAAATATATTACCTGTATTGTGCCTGTTAATTAGTGCTTTATTTATAACAGCTACACCTAAAACGTATGCTCAAGCGATTGATAAAGAAACTATTAAAGATGAAGTAACTTCTTTATACGCAGAAAAAGATGTAATTGAGAAGAAGACTACTTGGTTCCCCGATTTTGAAGAACTTAAAGAGAACGACGAGGATAACTCTACATCACCGTTTTTAGTTTTTTTTAGTTGGATAGGATTAGGACTGGGTTATTTTGCCTGGTTTTTAGTCGGTGGATTAGCTCTGTTACTTGTTTATTATGCTTATAAACATAAAGGTTTTTTTAAAAATAGAGAATCAACAGAAAAAATTAATAAAGGCGTCAAGCATGTAATACCTACCTTATTTACAGATATAAAACAGGCTGACACACCCAGCGATCTTATGTTGGCAGCTAAACAAGCTTATGAAGAAGGAAATATAAGGCTGACGCTTGCTTACTTGCTGCAATTTTCTCTTATTTGGTTACAAGAAAAGCACAATATAGTTCTCCATCATTCCATGACTGAAAAAGAGTGCCTAAAAGCCATTAATAAACAAATACCAGTATCACAGCAAGTTGTTTTTGAACGCTTGTTTAAGTGTTGGGTACGGGTGGCTTGGGCACACCAAGATGCTGAATTTGATTTTGATGAATTAGTTGATGCAATTAATTCGTTACAAAGCAAGGATGCTCAGGAGCCTACATCATGAAACGCCCAGTTATAGTTGTTATAGGTGTTGTTGTTATTTTAATTGCCTTGGTGGCGAAAACGCTGTTTTCGCTGAACTGGCAAGAGCAAGAAGTTGAAGTTGGTTTTCACCCTAGTGTTGCTAAAGATAGTTTTACAATGGCGCAGCGATTATTAGATCGACATGAAATAAGTTGGTTTAAATATAAGCAGTTTGCCGCTGAAGCCGATGCAGGGGCGTTAACAATTAATGAAGGTACAAAACTGATTATAGACGAAGCTGCGTTGAGCGAATCCTATGAACTTAATCAGCAGTTATTAACTTGGATTAGGGGGGGAGGGGAATTAGTCTATGTTTTATCCTCCCAACGCAATGTACTGGGTATTGATAACAGTACTTTATTTCAAGCATTAGGTATTACTATTAATGTGAAAGAGAATGAAGCTACACTTTCGTTTTCAACAAATACTCAACCTAATAAAAATACTGATTTAGCGCTTAATTCAGACAATATTCTTACGCTTAAAATAAGTGAGAAGTACAGTATAGAGAATTGCCCCGCAAGAGAAGTTAAAAATGACGCAGAGCAGGTTGTTATTTGCGATATGAATTTAGGTGATGGCCGAGTTACTGTATTACCCTCATTAGCACCATTTACAAATAATAATCTTAGATATTTAGACCATGGTAGTTTGTTACTTTGGCTTGCAGGTGATGCGAGTAACATAACTTATATTCCCTATTTAAGTTATTCAAACTGGTTTGCAAAGCTTTGGGGCTGGAGTTGGCAGTTGGTCATGACGTTGTTTGTGCTAATCGTTCTTTGGGTTTGGTATGTAAGTAGCCGTATTGGTCAAGCTTATTCACCTGATACTTTAATTAAAGCGAGCTTTAACAACCATATTCAAGCAGTGGCTAATTTTTTAATTGGGCATGGACATGAAAAAATACTTATTGATGCTTTACACCGCGATTTTTACAGTCAAGTAGAGCTCAGAGTACCTAATTTTAAAAAGCTCACAAATGAACAGCAAGTAAATACAATTGCACAGCTAACTAGCTTTAATCAACAAAACGTCACTCAATTGTTGTCTAGCCAACTTCCAGAATCAGAACAACAACGAACTGAATATATTAAGCGATTTAAACAATTAAGGAATGCCCTATGACAAGTGAATCAGCCTCAGGACTAATAGGCTTAACTGAAGCGTCATCAGCAATAAAGCAGGTAAAAGCAAATATTTCTCGTGTTTTAGTTGGGCAAGATGAAATTGTCGAAGATGTATTAACAGTGTTGTTTGCTGGAGGGCATGTGTTACTAGAGGGGGTGCCGGGGTTGGGTAAAACCTTGCTTGTAAGAGCGTTGGCTAAAAGCCTCAACGTTTCTTTTTCTCGAGTACAATTTACACCAGACTTAATGCCTTCAGACGTACTTGGTAATAGCTTATATGATATGAAATCAGGCGAGTTTACAATTAAGAAAGGGCCTGCGTTTACTAATATTCTATTGGCGGACGAAATAAACAGAGCACCAGCAAAAACTCAATCTGCGTTACTTGAAGTTATGCAAGAACAACAGATAACGTTAGATGGTGAGTCTTTAAAGATATCATCACCTTTTATGGTTTTAGCAACACAAAATCCGTTAGATCAAGAAGGTACTTACCCACTACCTGAAGCTGAGTTAGACCGTTTCATGATGAAGGTTGAATTAGACTTTCCTTCTTATGAAGCCGAGATAGCATTACTTAAATTGAATACTCAAATTATTTCAAATGAATCGAGTGTGGATAATTTACCCGCTGTTTTATCTGGGGATGAAATTATAGAAATAAAACAGTTATGTGCCTCAATTTTGGTGGATGAAAAAATAATAAATTATGTTGTTGATATTGTTCGCAGTACGCGTACTTGGCAAGGGGTTATTCATGGCGCCGGTCTTCGAGCTTCAATTAATATAATTAAAGCAGCGAAAGTTACCGCTTTAATTAATGATCGAGATTTTGTTATCCCAGACGATATTAAGCTCGTTGCTCCTAATATTCTACGTCATCGTTTAATTTTGTCGGCTGATCTAGAACTGGAAGACGTTTTGCATGAGCAGATTATAGACTCTATTTTAGCTAGTATTGAAGCGCCGCGTTCATGATCCGCACTAAGCTTCGCCCAGCAAAAAGATGCGTTAAACTAATTTTTTGTTTAGTTGTATTCGTATTAGTGGGTGCATTACTCACACTGAGCGATATGCTTATTACTGTGGTACTCGCTGGAGTTGCAGCATCAATATTACTTGATCTTGTTTTAACCGTTTTTTCTCGTGATATTGAACTAACAGTTCAGACAAGTCAAAATATGGCTCTATCACGCTGGCAAATGGCTGAACTGTTTCTTTTCAACAATACAAAACAAACGTTAAAAACGGATGTGAGTTTACACTTAAGTAATTTTATTGAGTTAGAAAACCCTGTAAAAAGAGTCGAGTTGGCAAGTAATGAAAAAGCACGTTTGTCTTTTAGGCTAAGAGCCCATCATCGAGGAAATGCGGCTTTAAATAGCGTAGAGCTTAGAGTTGATTCACCTTTCGGGTTTTGGCAAACGAGTTGGTTAATAGAGCAAGCTATTTCACTTAAGGTTTATCCTGACTTTAGTGCTATGGGACCACATCAATATTTAAACGGGATAAGTAAGAAATCAATTAATGGTCTTAAGCTCACAAAAAAACGCGGTTCAGGCATCGAATTTCATCAGCTCAGAGAGTACCGTCAAGGTGATAGTGTTCGTCAAATAGATTGGCAGGCTACAAGTAAAAAGCGCAAATTAATTTCACGAGAGTATCAAGAAGAGCAAAATCAACATGTAGTGGTGATGTTGGACGCCTCTAAGAAAATGAATATTGAAGCTGTGCAAGGAAACCATTTTGACCATGCACTTAATGCATTACTTCTGCTTGCCCATAGAGTTTTGAAGCAGGGTGATTGGTTTAGCATGCAAAGCTTTAACCAAGAGGTTCGGTGGTTGCCAGATGTGAAGGGATCTCAAAATGTGTCTAGGATCATGAATCATTTTTATGACCTATATCCTGACCAAAGTAGCAGCGATTACATAGTTGCTGCTAATAAGTTAATAACTAAACGCAGTAAACGCTCACTTGTACTGCTAGTTACAACACTTGATGAGCAAGGTTTTGATGAAATATTACCTGCGATAAAACTATTACAAAGGCATCATTTAGTCGCGTTGATTAATATTGATAACCGTGCATTAAATGAGGTTATTGAAGAACCGATTTTAGAAAGCCGAGATGCGACAAAGCATTGTGCAGCGTTAGGTATGTTAAATTCACACAAAAAAAGTATGGCAAAGATACGTAAAGAAGGCGTTATTGCAATTGATAGTAAACCTGAACAGCTTTTGCCTAACGTTATTAATACGTATTTAAATGTTAAGCACTCTGGTGTCTTATAAACGTTAAAAAACAAAAAAGGCATTAAAATTAATGCCTTTTTGATATTCAAGGTAAAAAGTAAAGTTTACTTTTGATTATCTATAGCTTCATTAATTTTATATTGAAAATAAATGATGTTAAAGAAGACGGTTAATATACCACCTAATTTAACCGGCTCTTTACTTCCTTCGTTTATTAGCTCAATAAATGATGAGCGAAGACTAAATATAACAACAAGACCTAAAACCATCGATGTTAACGAAATAACTATTGATAGCATAGGTGGAATGGTTGCAAATGAAAGCGCGAAGTTAATCACGTACATAGCTAAGTAACCATATAAAAGGTTTTTATTTACTTTGTTTTTTGCTAGTGTATTTGCTTTGTTAATTCGTGAATATAACCAATATACACCATAAATTCCAAGTGTAATAAGGGTTAAGAAAAACACTCCCCAAGCAGAAAAACGTTCAAATTCTAGTATAGGTTTGTTTTTTGAATCATTATCTTGTGAAAGATTTGACTCGGGTGCTTCATATATATTTTCTGTACCTTCAGACATTACTATTTCCTATATTATCTTTAAATTCCTTACCTAAATAGCTCTGTGACCATAGGCTAGGTACATAATAACAATAGTTTGTTTTTTTGTATACTAAGCCACCATTACTATTTTATTAATTGCCTGAAAATAAGCATAATGCTTTGTTATAATTATATTAATATTATAAAAAACATGATTATATTAGCGAGTTAAATAATTTATAACGAAGTTAGTTAGTTATTTAATTCGTTAGTATGGGGGCAGGAAGTAGATCAATTTAGGGAACAATTAGTGGTGACAACGATATTTCACAATTTCGTCTCGTTTAGGAGTTATCTTCTCATTGCAATAATAGAGAACTAATTTAACGCATCGGTATTATTAAAGCGTCGCTGAGTATTAAAAGAATGTATTTGGCATTTTTAATTTATTGATGCTGCATTGTTAGTAATTCTAATTAAGCTTGGCGCTGCTTTACTTTGTTGCTGTTTTAAAAACTCGGTAAATTCTTTTTTAGATAACGGCTTGGAATAGTAATAGCCTTGCACGGTTTCGCAGTTAAGCTTTTTAAGTATTTCAATTTGGCTTGCTTGCTCAACGCCTTCAGCTACTACATGTAAATCAAGGTTATGTGCAATCGTGACAATTGAGTCAACCATATTACGACCGCGTTCATTTTTCATATCATCAATAAACGCTTTATCCACTTTTAGCGTGTTCAGTGGAAATTGTTTTAGATACGCCAAAGAGGAATAGCCAGTACCAAAATCGTCCATAGCAAGATGAATTCCTCGGGCACTTAACGAGCGCATAATTGCAATGGCTTCTTTAGGGTCATCCATTACAGTGCCTTCGGTTATTTCAAGTTCTAGAAAGTACGAAGGTAATTCGTTTTTTTGTAAAATAACGTCAATACGAGAAGTTAAATCCGGTAGGCTAAATTGTTTTGCGGATAAATTAACGGCTANAAGCCACTCTTTAACGTCTCTACATGCTTTATTTAATACCACTTCACCTATTTCGATTATTTGTCCGGTTTCCTCTGCTATGGGAATAAATATACCTGGACTTATAATGTCTTTTTTAGGGGTAATAAAGCGTACTAATGCCTCCATACCCGTTAATTTACCGGTTCGAATATTCATTTTAGGTTGATAATAAACTTCAAAATGATCTCGTTTTAAACCAAAGCGCATTAAGTTTTCTATTTGTAGGCGCTTAACCGCTTGGCGATTCATTGTATCGTTAAAGAATAAGTAGCTATTACCTTTCTTTTTAGCATGATACATAGCAGTGTCAGCGTTTTTTAAAAGTAACTCTGGGGTGTTACCGTCTTCGGGAAACAGTACAATACCGACACTTGAGGTAATTGCGAGTTCGTGACCAGCCATTTTAAACGGTGTAGCAATAGCCGCTAAAAATTGTTTTGCCATACGTGTTATCACGTGTATGTCGTTAGTGTCAGACATCACCAAAGCAAACTCATCGCCCCCTAAACGATAAAATACATCGTTCTCTCGGGTTAGCTTATTTAAGCGCATAGCGAGCTTGGCAAGTAAGCTATCGCCTAGCTGGTGCCCTAAAGAATCGTTTATTTTTTTAAAATTATCTAGGTCGAACACTAACAACGCATGGTGGGAGTTAAGCTTAACGAGTTTATGTAAATCAGTAAAAAATAAATTACGATTAGGTAAGCTAGTTGTACGATCGCGGTTAGATAGATTGTGTAATTGTGACTCTGCTTTTTTACGCTCGGTTAAATCTGAGTAAACAATAACGTAGTTAGTAATTTGGTTTTGATCGTTTTTAATTTCATCAATAGATATTTCAATAGGTAACAACACTCGTTCGCTATTACGCAGTTTAACTTCTTGTTGAATATGGTCGGTTTGTTTAACTATTTCTATAATATTATTTACGTAACTCTGATCGTAACCAGGAAGGTTAAAATCTTTATTAAGGTATTGCTCACGCACGCCGCCAAACAATGTTAAAAAGCTTGGGTTTATATCTATTAATTTAAAGTTTTTATCATAAATGGCTAAGGCATCAGTAAGGGATTCGACACATTTAGCAAATAAATTTAGGCGCTCTTCTGTCGACTTTAATTGTGATATATCGCGTACAGTGCCAGTCATTCGAAGTGGTGATAAGTTGGCATCTTTTTCAATTATTTTTCCGCGGTCGAGTACCCAATGCCAACGCCCAAATGTGTCTTTAATTCGATAAGTTGCTTCAAAAAAAACGGTTTTCTCGGCAAAATGCTTTTTAAGTAAGTGCTCAACATTCATTAAATCATGAGGGTGAATAAGGCTTTTATTAGGTGGAAAACCAATTAGAGTAGTCGAATTCATCATGTATTTATCATTAATACGAATGACTTCACCTGTTTTTATATTCCAATCCCAAAGGGTATCGCCGCTGCCTTCAACGGTGCTTTTTAAGCGTTTTTCAGACAAGCTTAACTGACGACGAGATCGCCTCAGTTTATGGATCACAAATAGCAGGTAGGGCAAAGCAAGTGCAATTACTGCACTTGCTAGTATTAGTATTGTATCGGAGTCGTAATTAAATGATAACTCAAAAGCATAAAGCTTAAATGAGCAAGCAAGTAATATAAGTGACAAACTTATTTTTATTATTATTTTTATCATTTTTTATTACTTCAAATTTACAAATGATAATTTAAAACAAGGCTGATCAAGAGTCAAAGGGAATGCGAATAAATCTGCGTATTTTGTTGCTTATTAACTTTAGCTGAACTTAGTAGTTCATATCTTGACCGGTTCTCATCAAAAAGGTTGAGTGCATATTTTTTTAGATCTTGGAGCGTTAACTCATTTAATGCATTAAGTAATCTTTGTTGCATATTAAATTCATGATCTCTATTACCTATAGCAAGCCATAGACGTTGAGAGCGCAGACGTAAATTTTTATCTTTTTCGGCTATATGTGTAGTTAACCCGTGTTTTTGTTGTTGCCAATTTTCTTCATCAAGCTTATCTATATTATTTAAATATTGATTAATAAATCTGTTATGCCTATGTATTAATGTTTTAGCATCAAACTTAGGTGATTGTACGTAAAAGGCAATACCCGCTCGAGTATTAAAAGGTGCATATCCGGCACCCACTAAATAGCCTAGCTGCTGAGTTGTTCGCAGTTCGTTAAAGTAGTCTTGGTTCATTAAATGATTAAGCGCCATCATTTTTACTTTTTCGGTTACGTCTCCTGTTTTTGCTTGGTAATAAATAACCATTGCATGGTCACTACAAGGAAGCTCTAACTCATAACGTGTTACTTTATTTATTTCAAAGAGGGGGCGTCTTAAATCATCAATTGTTGTCGCATTTTTTAAATGACCCGCTACTTTTTTCTGAAACTCAAGCGCGTCATTTTGTTGCCAATTACCATGTAAAAACGACTCAACATGGAGAGCTTTAAAAAAGTCGCGTCTAAATTCGTTAAATTGCTGAAAGCTTGTATTTTTTAATGCAGATGCAAGTTCCCTTGGTTGCGGGTTCCAAGGCATAATTTTGGCACTTAAAATACTAAAGAGCTCACTAACGGGTTTATTTTGATTACTGTTACGCCAATGCCTTACTAGTTGCTTTTTATATTCTGCAAAACGTTTGGCACAAATTTCGACATTGAAAAGCGCATCGATGAGTTGATCTACTAACTCAAGCTGGCTAGAAGATAGCCCAGCAGTATGCAGCGTTAATCCACCTTGGTGTGAGGTTAAGTGATAGCTTAAGCCAGCAAGCTCTGCAGGATAAAATTGCTCACCAACACTATCCATAAATAAATCTGTAAATAAACGTGTTAATGCCATGTGCTTTACATCTTTTACTGCAAAGTCTGAGTCCATTGCTAAGTAAAAATGACCTTTTGCTACTCTAAATGTGTTGTCTTGTTTAAACCAAAACTCAAAACCAGGTTCATTTACTAATAGCTCAGGTTTTGTTTGTGGTTTTTCAACATCGAATAACACCACTTTTTTTGTTAAATAAGGGTTTGCTGTAGGCAGTAGCATTTCATTAAGCGGTTTATTTATATCACTTAGTGCATCAAGCCAGTGAGGCGACACTTTTTCTACTTTATAGGGCGTGTTGTACCATGCCGTTTTATGCTCGGGTTCTACATCTGGGTGTATTAACACAATGCGCATATTGTTTGGTGTTAACCATTGCATCGCCATTTCGTGGGTCGCTTTTTTAAAGCCTTCCATTAAATAGTCGCCTTGCACGTAGTTAATTTCATCGTAATGCTGCATGTTTACACTTAAATTACTAACCCAATCAATAAGGCGTGACTTTTCTTGATTGTCGAAAGCAATTTGTAATAGATTTTTTTTATCTTGATACAGGCGTGGTAATTGCTCGGTGTTATCGTTAATTAAACAAATATACTCAAATACCATTTCAATAATATCTTCAAAGTACTCAATACCTTCGTCGGTAAGCGCCATACTTATATTAAAGTCTTTAAAGTTACTGCCATTAATACCGCCACCGGCAGAAAGCGCGTTTATCCAACCTTGCTCTTTTAAAATAGAATAAAGTGAACCAGCACCTTCATAACCTAATAAATGAGCAATAAAACTTACTGTTTTATGGCGATAAAAATCATCAATATTTGGCATTGCAAAGCTAACGATAAGCTTTTGCATATGTTTATGTGGCTCAATATGGAGTATTTTTCCAATATCTTGTTTGCGATATAGTGGCTCACTAATTTCTGGTTTTTTAAGGTTTTTACTGCCGTTAATCTCGTTAAAGTATGTGTTAGTCCAGCTTTGTAATGTATCAAGCTCTTCGTTTGCACAAATAACCAGGGTCATCCATTGGGCTTGATAAAAAGTATTAAAAAAATCACGTAACTCATCACTTATGCAGCGCTCTCTATCTGCGAGAGTTTGTAAGTTACCCACCGAAAATTTAGCAAAAGGGTGAGCTGGATTAACGGTTTCTTTGTGAGCTTGGTAGATGCGGCGACCGTCGTCTTTAATTTTGAGCTTAAATTCAGCTTCAATCGCATTGCGTTCTTTTTCTGTTTCGGCTGGATTTAAAAGTGGTGCTATAAAAAAACGGCTAAATTGCGTTAGCGCTTCTTCAAACTCTTGATTATTTATATCAAAAAAGTAGCAGGTATGCTCTGTACCAGTCCACGCATTTGTATTACCGCCGGCTTGAGATACAAAATTATTAAAGCTACCAGAGTCTGGAAATTGGTCAGTGCCTAAAAAAAGCATATGCTCTAAAAAATGAGCTAAGCCTTGTCTATCAATAGGGTCGTCAAAATGACCAGCATTAACAGCCATAGATGCAGCTGCTTTTGTTGAATCTTTATCTTGCACTAATAGTACTTTTAGACCATTGTCCAGTGTGAGGGCGCGGTATGCTCTGTTATCGTTACGACTGATATTCAAATGATGCTCCTGAAACTAAACGTTTACTTGTTAACAACAAATGATAGCTTCAGGATAGAGAAATAGTGCTAAAAGATTTACCTGAATATCATGAAAGAACTATTTAGAAATAAATAGGTTTATGTTGTTAATATAGCGGACAAATGGGCAGACTGGCTACTGTTTTATATTCTTTAATCGGTTGATTTTTTATGAAAACAATCCTAATAATGCGCCACGGCGAAGCAACACCTATGCAGGCTGACGATGCAGCTAGAAATTTAACTCAAGTAGGGCATGTAGAAGCTGAAAAAATGGGCATATGGCTTAGCAAAAATCATTTACCCGATGCTTTGTTAGTTAGTCCTTACATTCGTGCACAACAAACTGCACAGGGTGTAGCAAAAAATAATATCTTCAAATTTAGTGAAACCACCAACGATATAGTACCCGAAGGCAAACCACACATTGCTGCCGACTATCTAGAGACTTTAATAGCTTCACACCCAGAATGTGATTCTTGGCTTGTAGTAGCGCATATGCCTATTGTTAGTTATTTGGTTGATCAGTTAAGTCCGGGAAATATGCCTATTTTTAACACTGGTGCAATCGCAGTAATTAATTACGATGAGAAAACTCAGCGTAGTCAATATATGAGCATAAATGCTCCCGAAAATGTATAAACTTAAATAATAAATAGAGTATAAGTATGACGATTGAACGCCTTCAAACGGGTGCGCGTATGAGCCGCATTGTAAAACACAATGGTACAGTTTATCTATGCGGACAAGTATGTGCTGACGCGCAAAAAGATATTAAAGATCAAACCCAAACTATGCTCGACAAGGTAGAAGTACTACTTAATGAAGCTGGCAGTTCAAAAGAGCATATGCTAAGTGCTACTATTTACGTTAAAAGTATGGATTATTTTGCTGATATGAACGCAGTATGGGATGCGTGGGTACCCGAAGGGTATGCTCCTGCTCGTGCTTGCGTAGAAGCAAAAATGGCTCGAGATGCTTTACTTGTTGAAATTTCAGTAGTCGCAGCTTTAAAAGCACAATAGAGCTTTAATGACTCGTCCTCCCGTTGTACTTATTACTGGCTCTAGCCGAGGTATTGGTGCGGCTACGGCACTCTATTTTGCAAAGCAGGGTTATGATGTTTGCATTAATTATAAGTCTGATTTAACAAGTGCGCAGTTAGTTGCAAGTAAAGTAAAAAGCCTTGGTGTTAGAGCTCAAGTTATAAAAGCAGATGTATCGAAAGAGGCGGATGTTTTAGCTTTGTTTTTCCATATAGATAAAGAGTTTGGTCAACTTGATGTATTAGTAAATAACGCCGGTATATTAAAACCACAAATGCCTTTGTTAGATATGAATGCTGAGCGTATAAACGAAGTTTTGACAACAAACATTACCAGTGCTTTTTTATGTAGCCGTGAGGCGGTAAAGCGCATGGGAAATGGCGGCAATATTGTTAATNATGAATACATAGACTATGCTGCTTCAAAGGGGGCTATGGATACGTTGACTGTTGGTTTAGCAAAAGAAGTGGCAAGTAAAGGTATTCGTGTTAATTCAGTCAGACCAGGGCTTATTTACACTGATATGCATAGCGATGGTGGCGATAAAAATCGTGTAGATCGGCTTAAAAGCAAACTACCGCTTGGCAGAGGGGGTAAGCCTGAAGAAGTTGCTGCTGCAATTTACTTTTTAGCTTCCAGTGATGCTGCTTTTACGACGGGTAGTTTTATTGATGTAGCTGGTGGTTTGTAAATGTCTTCTCTTTTGCTGAGTAAGTAAGAGGCACTGCATAGGACTGTTAAGCTTTTAGGATAAATACTCTTAGTCTCAGCTATGGATTACAAGTTGTCAGTGTTCTTAATTCACTGTTTTTTTGGTTAAAAACGTGGCATGTTCTAAAGCCATCTTCAATAGTTATATGCAATGTAGAACCATTCCTTTTATCTGGGGCTTTCCCACCATCGTGAGGACCTTTTGATATAGAGCAATTGCCCTGATCCCAAAAAATAGCAAGTGCGTCATCATCTGAATTTCGGATTAACTGTTGCCAATAATTAATACTACCTTGTTCTTGAGGGAAAGTGGCATGTTCACTGACTATACATTCCGCGTAGCTACTAAGTGATAATAAGCTTAATGAGCATACAATGACTTTAATTAATTTTATATTCGTCGTTTTCATATTTTCACCTTTTTTGTTGTACTAAGTTACTTATTGATAATAGCAGCAAAATAATTTTAGGTATTAAAATGGTCATATGATTCTTTTTACAATAAGTTATGTAGTGTATTGCAGAGATGTTGAATAGAAATATTAAAAGTCGATTTCACTCCAGAGATCAACTTTAAGATTGGATTGTATATAAATGAGAAGGGTTAAAAAACCATATAATAATGAAGATACTATTAACTAAACTTAGCATAATCGCTATTACAGTTTCCTATGGCGGAGCTAGACTGTAACTTTTCACTGGCAGATTTTACTTGCATTCTATCTTCTGCCGCTAAGCTAATTACAGTATTACATAATTGGCAGCAAAACTTATCTCCAGCACATAAGGCTTCAATACTAATAATAATTTTAGAATGCTGACAGTGAGGACAGTTAATTGTATTTGTTAAATTCATAGTAATTCCTATTTTTTAAATAGCGCCTTTATAAAAGACGCGTATATGCTGTTAGTTAAGATTTTGATTTTTAATCTTGAGGGGGTTTAATCATTATAGGTTGAATAGCTGCCGTATATGCTTGGATTATTGTTGCTACCCCTTCAGGAAGTGGCAACTGCCCAGCATTAACTGCTATGGTGTATTTAGCGGAATTTGACTTTTCGTAGTGCTCTTTATCTGAGGATGATGACTGGCTAGTTGATTTAACTGATCCCTCTACTTTGGCAGAAAACCCCATATAGCTAAAACCAGCTTCAAAGCTGCCACTAGTTTCTCCACTCTGACTATCTGATTTTTCAGTGTCGTGCGAATAAGAGCTCTTTACTTCCATTTCAAAACTAACATCGACATTTTTAATGGCAAGTGAGTTTAACGGTAGAATAGTTAAAATAGGTAAATTTAAAGTAGAGACTGCAGGATCTGATGACTCACCTGTATTTTGATCAATAACGGGGCGAGTTATTTCAAGTTTAACCATAATTGGTCTACGTATACCTCCTTCTTTGTCGTCTTTATTAACTGGCTGAAAACAAGTTTCTAATAGAAACTGCGTTTGGGTCATTGCCATGTTCGCATTAGCATCAGCTGCTGCATTTAAAGGAGCACCAATTAAAGATTTCATTGGTAAACCTGAAAATTGTTGAGCCATACTTACTAGTGAATTTTCCATTATAGTATCCTTTTTCTAATGTTAGCTTTTTATCCAGGGATTTGCGCTCTAAGTGAACGCTCGTAACCTTCAACAAGTTTTTGAAGGCCTTCAGGAGTTTCACCTCCTTGAAGTTTTATTTCGATTTCCACATTAGAAGTGCTTTTTTCGTGCGATGTAGAAAAAATGCCTCCTTGAGTTTGCTTTGGAAATGCGACTAATAATTCATTTTGTTCGTTAGCTGTAACTTCTAGCTTTGCTTTAATGATAACTTCTTGTATTTTTGTTGAGCTGATTGGTGTTAAAGTGATAATTGGCACATCGACATAGCTGATCTTAGGTCCATTGTGGTCTTTATCAGGAAAGGCCATTTGCATTGTTTTGGGCTTAAGTACGCGACGAACCTGATTATTTGATGCTAGTTTCTCATTGTGGTTATTGAGAATGTTAAGTGCTGATTCTGTATCATTACTATCAATAAAAACTTTAATTTTTTGAATCGATTCGTCATCAAGATCTGTTACATTCGTTTTAGGTATCTCTACAATCTCAAAGAATTTATTGATGTGTTTTATACCTTGGGCCTCAACCTCGTTAGCTGCTTGCTTAATACTTGAGTGAAGTTCATGTATCAGCATTTCAAATTTAATCATCTTTATATTCCGTTGTGACGTTGTTACGTCAGTTATAGGTATTAAAAGAAAATAAGTTAATAAGAACTGATCTTATGATTATTTTAAAATTGTAATTTTTTTCTAACTGTTAATATAGTACGCTGACTAATACCGAAAACTCTGATTAATTCTTCATTAGCCATGCCGTTCTTTATCGAATTTTCATACGCTATTTTTCTAAGTAAGCTAAATATGCCCCACCTATTAGGGATCTCAATATACCCAGATGAGTCAGCAAGAGAGCAAAGTTTACAATAATGAGATTCTGTTAAATCTATCTCCAATCTCATTTCTAATTTTGATTTTTGCTTTCCTAAGTAAATTTTTTCCACCATGTTTTTCTATAAAGTAGTAGAACTCATTTGCCGTGAATGGCTCGACTAATTCAGATAAGAAAAAGGGTAGTCTAGCAAGTACTTCAACTTTGTATTCCTCATAGAAGATATATAACTCATTCATATGATTTATTTTATTTGTATAAATGACGCCAAAAATTTCGTAATGCATTCTTTGCGACTCCAATCGAAGTTTTGTATAAGTGTTGGTATTTATAGTTTTTAGAAGTTGATAAGTGCATAGCAACAACTATATTAAATGTAGTTGCTTTTGTTTATGTTGTGGGTACTTTGTGGTGAGGCTTGGGTAATGAAAAGCGTTGTTACATTGCTATACTGGTTAAAGTTAGAGATGTGTAATTATGGTCAAGTTACCCAAATTAATTTAAAAAGAGGAAAAGCGCACAGTTTTAATTTTGGCTACAATAATATAGCCAGCCAAAATGTAAAACTAATAACACTTAAAATAGTAGACAACACCACAGCGCCAGCAAGTGTGGCTTCGTGTTGCTTTATTTGACTCGCAATGAGGTAGGCATTTACACCAACAGGGGATGCGCTTAAAAGCACTAATACATTAAGTATTTGCGTGTCTAGTTTAAATACATAAGTACCTACCAATAGCACTAATGCCGGTAATAGAGTTATTTTTAAAACGGATGCAATTAGGGCTGGTTGCCAATTTGCGGCTATTTTATAAAAAGCTAAATTTGCACCAAGCACAAATAATGCACAGGCAATTGCTGGTTTAGCTAATAGCTCCAAACTATTTGCTAAGTCGGTAAACAGTGTTACTCCCAATATGTTTAATATAAGCCCACAACCAATACTTAGTACAATAGGGTTTAATACCATACTCTTACCAAAGTGTGACCATGAAAACTTATCGCTACTGCCTTTAGCTCCTATTAAAAAAGTAAGCGCAAACAATAATGGACTATGAAAAGTGATGATCATAAACGCAATTGCAATCATCTCTTTCCCCAATGACGCAATAACAATAGGAATGCCCACAAGCACCATGTTGGAATAGCTAGAAGCAAGACCAAACACACCGTGTTGTTGATAATTTTTTAAGTGCTTTTTATTTAAATAAAAGCGGTCGATTAAAATACCTAAGCCAAACACAGTCAGTACGGGTATGTAAAAGCTTAAAAATGCAAAAAGGCTAATGCTCTCCTGTAAATTAATTTGCGACATATTTAACAATAAAAAAGCCGGTAAACTAATATAAAAAGTAAATTTACTAAGCCCTGCAATATGTTGCTTTTCAAAAAAGTTTAATCGGCAGCAAGCATACCCTAACGCAACAATGAATATGAGCGGAAAAATAATCGAAAAAATGTGCACGTAGTTACATCCTAGTAATAGATTAATTTAGCGTCTAAATTCATCGCTTTGCGGCAAATTGATTAGTATGAGCACTGCGCCTCTTCCACCATATTCAAGTGGGGCCTGATGCATAGCTATAACGTCTGGGTGCTGCACTAAATACTGGGGGACTTTGTGTTTTAGTACGCCACCACCAATACCATGTATCACGCACGCGCAATAATAATGCTGTTTTTTACATTCGTGAATTAGGCCAGCAAGTTCATCTTTAGCTAATTCTTTATTTAAGCCATGCAAATCAAGCGTTAAGTCGGGTGCAAAGTCGCCACGGCGAAGCTGTTTAGCTAAAAAGCTGTCTTGCCCTGGTTTTACATATTTTACCGTGCCGTGGGTGTCTATATCGGGAATATAAACGTCTGAGAAGAAAAATTCAGACTGAGCCTGCTTTTTTTGCTGGGCAAATTGCTTAGCTTGTGACACCTTAGGTTTTGTATCAAAACGATGAGTATCTTGTTTGAATACTTTAGCGCCTGTGATCGTTTGACGAAATAAGCTTATATCGTCATTGCTTAGGGACGAATGTAGTGGAATGTCTTTTTTCATAACTTTTACCTAAACAAAAAAACGTAAATACGCAGCGCAAAAGGCGGTACAATACTTAAATGAGGGGCAATTGTAATTTGCCCAGCGCAGATAGGCAATGCAATCGTCTCAAAGACTCAAAACAGTCAGTAAGCTACTACAGGTAAAAATATATGAACGATTTACAAATAGAAGAAGCAACATTAGAAGAAGCCGTTGCAGAACTGTCAACTTTACATGACTGGTTACGTTGGACTACAAGCCAATTTGCAAGTAGTGGTATATTTTTTGGACACGGTACAGATAACGCTTGGGATGAAGCTGTAAGTTTGCTACTTCCTGCGCTTAGTTTACCTGTTGATGCACCAAAAGAATTAATGCATGCGCGTTTAACAAGCACAGAAAAAAACCTGTTATCAGGTCTTATTGCAGAACGCATTAACGATTGCACGCCAGTACCTTACTTAACAAACATAGCGTGGTTTGCTGGTATGCCGTTTTATGTTGATGAGCGCGTACTTATTCCACGTTCTCCGTTTGCTGAACTCATAAGCAACCGTTTTACCCCGTGGTTAGATGCGCCTGAGTCGGTTAACCGTATTTTAGATTTATGTACTGGCTCTGGTTGTATTGCAATAGCGCTTGCACAAGCATTTGAGCAGGCACAAGTTGATGCGGTAGATATATCGTATGAAGCACTTGAAGTAGCTGACATAAATATTAGCGATTACATGTTAAGTGACCGCGTGCTACCAATTCAGTCTGATGTATTTAGTGGTGTACCAGGTCAGAAATACGACTTAATAGTAGCAAACCCACCGTATGTTGATGCAGAAGATATGGCCGATTTACCTCGCGAATTTCATCATGAACCAGAGCTTGGGCTTGCATCAGGTCACGATGGATTAGATGTAACACGTACAATATTAAGCGAAGCAAGTGAGCATCTAACTGATAACGGTTTGTTATTTGTAGAAGTAGGGAACTCTATGGTACATATGGATGCACTGTATCCGGGTGCGCCGTTTGAATGGGTTGAGTTTGAACAAGGCGGCTTAGGTGTATTTGTAATTAGCAAAAAGCAGTTAGATGAGTATTTTACAAAATAAGTAAAAATAATGAATAGCCAAGCCATGTGTTTGGCTATTGGTAGTCATTAGGAATGAGGAAAGTTAATGGCAGGTAATAGCATTGGACAGTTATTTAAAGTGTCCACCTTTGGTGAGAGCCACGGCGTTGCATTAGGCGGCGTTGTTGATGGTACTCCCGCAGGTCTTGAGATCACAGAGGCCGACTTACAAATAGATTTAGACCGTCGTAAACCAGGCCAAAGCCGTTACACAACGCAGCGCCGTGAAGACGATCAAATAAAAATTCTTTCAGGCGTTTTTGAAGGTAAAACCACAGGCACAAGCATCGGTTTACTTATCGAAAATACCGATCAACGCTCAAAAGACTACGGAAAAATTAAAGATGTATTTCGCCCTGGTCATGGCGATTACACGTATTGGCATAAATACGGTCTGCGTGATTATCGTGGTGGCGGTCGTTCGTCTGCACGCGAAACAGCTATTCGTGTAGCGGCAGGCTCTATCGCTAAAAAATACTTAAAGCAATTTCATGGTATTGAAGTTAAAGCATGTTTAAGCCAACTTGGTCCTATTAAGGCTGAGACATTTGACTGGAACGAAGTTGAAAATAACTTATTCTTTTTCCCTGATGCAAGCAAGCTAGAAGCACTTGACGAATACATGCGTGACCTTAAAAAACAAGGTGACTCAGTAGGCGCTAAAGTAAAAGTAGTGGCAAGCAATGTACCAGTAGGATTAGGGGAGCCAGTATTTGATAGGCTCGATGCTGAGCTTGCACATTCATTAATGAGTATTAACGCAGTTAAAGGCGTTGAAATTGGTGACGGCTTTGATGTTATTGAGCAAAAAGGGTCAGAACATCGCGACGAATTAACCCCTGAAGGCTTTACATCAAACCATGCTGGTGGCGTACTTGCCGGTATTTCTACTGGGCAAGATATTATTGCTTCAATAGCGCTTAAGCCAACGTCGAGTATTACTATTCCAGGTAAAAGTATTAATACTGAAAACGAAGCAGTAGAGATGATCACCAAAGGACGTCACGATCCGTGTGTTGGTATTCGTGCCGTGCCTATTGCTGAGGCAATGATGGCCATTACACTGATGGATCATTTACTGCGTCAACGCGGTCAAAATCCACATGTAAACCACGAACATGGTCCAATTAACGGCTCAGTTTAAAACGTTAATATGATATAAAATAAGCGCCGAAAGGCGCTTTTTTTTATATCAAAGTACCATTAAATTATAGAGTTAAAGCGAAAATATAAGAGACGTTATATTTAAAATCAGACAACAATATCTTGGTAAACATTTAACTATTCTGTTTTTATTAGGCAATAAATATGATTTCTCAATTTGAAAGACAGTTAATAAATAATGCTCAGTATGAAGTTGATCTAAAAATAAGCGTAAATATAGTGAGCAATTCAAAAAATCCATTTTTTTTACTGGAATATGCTCAAGCTTATAATTGGGACAACGGCTTAGAGGTAATAAATGCAGTTGCAGATAACGAGAACTGTGACTTTGGTGTTGCGTTATCACTTTTTTGGTTAGCCGATGCAATGTGTTATTTAACAAAAGATATTAAAAGAAACGAATATAACGAAGAGTGGTCTGACTTTTGTGAAAAGATGATAAGCAGAATTAGTACTGGCTGGTATAAGTTGAATTTAATACGTTTTGAACCACCTTTAGGAAAAGTAGAAAAATACACGTTAATAAAACAGGGCGTCTCAGAAATCTTTATTAATAAAGTAATACCTAAAGATGAAATAATATAAGGCTATTCAAGTTAATAGTATGAGTGAATTACAACAAGAATATTATATCCCATTTTGCTAATTGATCACGCTAGCATTAACACTTCAGGGCTAGTTCAAGTTTAGTTTATATAATCTTTTATGGAGGTTATTAACTATGACGAATACGACACAAGCAAAAAATGTAAAACGCTCCCAGCAAAAAATACACGCAGCAATAACGCGACTTGAGCGTTTTAGTAAAATTACCGACAGCAGCATTGGCATTCCTTTTACTAAATTTAATATAGGGATTGATGCTGTTATTGGACTTGTTCCTGTGATTGGCGATGCCGCTGGGCTTATATTATCAAGCTATGTATTGCTAGAAGCGCAGCGTATGGGGATGAGTAAACGCATAAAACTAAAAATTATAATTAATATGCTGATAGATTTTTTTGTAGGATCAATTCCCCTGTTTGGCGATATATTTGATGCGTTTTTTAAAGCAAATACGCGTAACACTCAATTGTTAAAAAATGCTTTAATTAAACAGGGTAAGCTTTAAGTTTTACTTAAAAAGTAAACTGTTCAGCTATTTTTTTTACTGTATTTTGGTTTATAGGATTGTGTGCATGGTTGGCATGTAACAAAACAATATCAATAACCGGTAAAGCGGGAAGGGTAATGTCATTAATAATACATAACGAATCGGCTTTACTTACCTGAGCAATGGCGCCTATGGCTAAGTGACTTTTCACTAAAGATTCAAGTGAACTTAAGCTTGCGCAGCAACCTATTATTTTGAATTGTCGCTCCGTTTTTAGTAGCCCCTCAATTGCTGCCTGATGAAACTTACAATCGCGCATAAAAATGGCGAGGGGCAAGGTCATATTTGAGTCATAAATAAATTGCTCGCTCTTAACCCACACTCCCGTACTTGAATACAAAAAGTACCCTTCCTCAGAGCTTGGTGAGCGGGTGGCAATTATTATATCTAACAAGCCTTGATCGAGCTGATTTTTTAACTCTGTGGTTGAAGCACAACTGATTTGTAAATCTAGTTGGTTAATATGCTGATGGAGCAAACTAACAACTTTTGGCAATATTGAACTTGCGTAGTCATCAGGGCAACCTAAACGGATACGAACTTGTACTGTGCTTGTTTTTAATTGTTTATATGCTTCATCGTGTAGTGCTATTAATTGTTTAGCGTAACTGGCTAGTTGAATACCTGCGTTGGAAAGTACAAGTTGTCGACCTTGTTTACTAAATAATGAATTACCAATATCACGCTCTAGCTTTTTCATTTGCATACTGACCGCTGATTGCGTACGGCACACTTGTTGTGCGGCACGAGTAAAGCTACCTGTATCTACAAATGCTAAAAATGTGCGAAGTGAATCGATATCCATCTTAATTCCTAATATTTTAATACATCAATGTAATTGATATGTGGTATGACAAATTTTGGCGAGTATTCACCTAAGCCGTAACGTATATTGACTTAACTTAATCATTTAGGAAGTCACAATGCAATTATTTATTGGTAATAAAAATTATTCTACATGGTCACTTAGAGCATGGTATTTAATGAGTAAATTCAATGTTGTATTTAGTGAGGTGCAATTAGTACTGGATACACCTGATTTTTATAATGAATTACAAAAGCGGTTTTCAGTGCAAAAAGTACCAGCGCTTATTGATGGTGATTTAGCTGTTTGGGATTCATTAGCTATTTGTGAATACATAAACGATGCTTATTTGTTGGGGGCAGGGTGGCCAACAAATATAACTCATCGAGCTAAAGCACGTAGTCTAAGTGCTGAGATGCATTCAGGGTTTTTGGCACTACGTAACGAAATGCCAATGAATATTCGCGCCACACGTGTAATTACACTTTCTGATGCTGCTAAAAAAGACATTGCCCGTATTGACGAAATATTTAACCAACAACAAATTACTTATCCAGATAGATGGTTATTTGGTGAATTTAGTATTGTTGATGCTATGTATGTACCTATCGTTTTACGACTAAAAACTTACCAAGTTAACTTATCTGAACAAGCTAATCGTTACTGTGAGCAGGTTATGAGCTGCCCAGTGCTACAAAACTGGGTTAAACAAGCATTAGCCGAAACCGATATTGTAGAATGTGATGAAGCAGGCACGCCTGCATAACTATTGCTTTTATATGATTTACTTTTTAGTATTAAAACCATAACTTTAAAGTAGGCGAGCTGATGTACCTTAACCATCCAAGGTATGGCGATAAACCAATAATTACCAATACACCTTCGACTATTGAAGCAATTGAGAGTGCGCACTGGCGTTACGCAAACCTTAAGTATTTTTCTAATACGGTAATATTGGCTGATATAAAAAAGCAAAATTATGCCATTTATCCTCGAACACTCTATGTAGATATTGAGGAGCAGTGCGAGACTTGCTCTAAGGCATTTATTTTCTTTGCTCAAGAGCAACAATACTGGTTTGAAGTATGAGGGCGTGTTGACCTTTCAGGATTAAAGTTTGTTCGATCTAGGGACTATTTAATCGCGGCGCGAGATTTGTAACCTAGTGGGCTAAGTAAAAATCGAGCAACAAAGAGTTAATCGTCCCTAGAAGGAATCCGTGGGCAGCGCGTGTTTGGCATTTATACGTCGTTATCGCCTATTTATGGGGAGCAACCAAACTACATAGACTCTGCCTTGCCTAAAAGCCAAACACACTGCTGCAAACTTAATCTCGAAAGATAAACACGCCCTTGGCTTTTGGGTTGATTCGCATTGTACTCATTGCTTTGAATGCCGTAGGCATGCGCGATATATACGAACTATTCGTAAACGTTACGATATATTAGCTAGCTTAGCCAATAAAACCTCAAGTGAAAAAACACAGCATAAAGAACTTGGTAATACTCTTTACTGTTTAGGTATTATTAAAAACATCAATAAAGTGAATGGTTAACCGTTTATTTTTTACTATCTCGCCTTATTTTTACTTTAGCTGTAAAAGCCCGTACAATTCGTCTCGTTTTTAATGCGCAAAATAGCGCTGTAACCGAGACTAATTAGCCTAATTTTATGCATCAAATAGCTGATCTAATTTCAATTTTTGAACGCACTTTTTATCAAAGTTATAATACCCGATTGATAAAAGGCGATTGCGAGCCTATTTATATTCCAGCTAATAATACAGCCTCTTTTCATCAGGTTGTATTCGCTCATGGTTTTTACGCGAGTGCATTGCATGAAATTGCGCATTGGCTAGTAGCAGGCGATGCACGTCGTTTACAAGAAGACTATGGTTATTGGTACTGCCCCGATGGTCGTGATGAAAAAAAGCAGACTGAATTTGAAAACGTTGAAGTAAAGCCTCAAGCTATAGAGTGGTTATTAAGTACCGCAGCAGGGTTTAATTTTAACGTGTCGGTGGATAACTTAAACGGCGAGCAAACATGTCGGTTTGATTTTCAACAACGAGTGCATGCGCGTGTATTATCGCTTATCGAAAATGGCTTTAACCCTCGGACAGAATTACTTTTAAAAGCACTATCCCATTTTTATAACACACCGTGGCCAATAACCGCGCAACAGTTTAATTGGCAACACCCGAAGGAGCTTTGTGATGGCGTTTAAATTAGGTTTAATTGTAAACCCTGTAGCGGGTTTAGGTGGAACAGTTGCTTTAAAAGGCAGTGATGGCGCGCAAACTGCTGCCAAAGCAATAGAATTAGGCGCAGAGCCAAAGGCAAATAGCCGTACAAAAGCAGCGCTTGAAGTGCTATTACCTTATAAAGAACGCTTAATTATTTACACTGTTAACGGCGACATGGGTGAGAAAACAGCAAAGGCTTTGAGCTTTAATGTTGAGGTTATATACAACACTGCTGCTATAACAACCCCAGATGATACTGAGAATGCGGTAAAAATACTTAAAGACTCTGGCGTTGATTTGGTTTTATTTGCCGGTGGCGATGGTACAGCGCGTAATATTTGCCATGCAATAGAGGATACCGTTCCGGTACTTGGTATTCCTGCAGGCTGTAAAATTCATTCTGGTGTATACGCCATTACACCAAAAGCAGCAGGTCGCGTAGTTGAAATGCTGGTTAAAGGTGAGTTAGTTACCTTAGCTGATGCAGATGTAATGGATATAGATGAAGATGCCTTTAGGCAAGGTACGGTAAAAGCAAAACGTTATGGCGAAATGCAAACACCCAGCGAAGTACGTTATATGCAAGCTGTTAAAAATGGCGGTAAAGAAACCGACGAATTAGTACTAGCTGATATTGCTGCGCATGTTGTATCGCAAATGGATGAAGACACATTTTATATTATGGGTAGCGGCTCAACCGTTGAAGCTATAATGGAAGAAATGGGACTTGAGAATACATTGCTTGGCGTTGATTTAATAAAAGATCAAACCATAGTTGCCCAAGATTTAATGTCTAAGCAATTACTTGAGCTTACTCATGAGCAAAATACTAAATTGGTAATTACCCTAATTGGCGGGCAAGGACATATATTTGGTCGTGGTAATCAGCAATTAAGCCCCGCGCTTATACGTGCAATTGGCAAAGAAAATATTATTGTAGTAGCAACAAAAACAAAGCTACAAGCGCTTAATGGTCGCCCCCTTATTTGTGATACTGGCGACAGCGAATTAGATGATGAATTAACGGGTTATATTAAAGTAACCACCGGATATAACGACCATATTATGTATGCAGTAGGGCATCAAAACCTTGAAAATACAGGTGCTCTGCAAAACCAGGAGATTAATAAATGAGTTTAGTGAACTATATCGATGCAGCCCAGCAGTACTTTGATGATTTAGTAATAAAAGCAACTGACGATGAGTTATTTGCAGGTGGCTATTTACGAGGTCATTTCGATCTTGCAGTAGGTTATGCCGAAGTAGAAAAGCTGACAATCAGTATAGATGAGCTAAACGATACCGTAGAGCAAAGCTTAGTTAAAGCATATCGTAATGGTGAGCTTAACGAAGAAGACAAAGCATTAGTTGTGCGTCTATGGGAAGAAGTTAAAGCACTCGCTTAACAGCTCTTTTAGCACAATATAAAAACACGACTTGCTTAGCGCAATCGTGTTTTTTTGCTTTTGGCATAAGCTCTGTCGAGTAAGCTAGTTTATTTATACGAATGTAATTAGATATTTTACACGGTTTTAGAAAAATACTAATCTGCATAAGTATTTGAACAATTTAGTGAGTTAATCCATCCCATAATGTCGTTAATTTTTTAGAACAACTATATAAATTTTTCCTAATTACAGTGCCGTCTTCTTGTTGTTAAATAGACCCCATATAAGTAGATTGGTATATATCGAGTAGGACGTTTTATGAGTAAGAATTATAGTGCTCTTTAGAATACTCTATAAATTGCTAGCTAAAATTCAGGCACAAAAAAACCTTGCTCACTTACGTGGCAAGGTTTTTATTAAAGAAGCGCTGCTTATTTCGGCGTTGTAAAGCTTACTGGGCGACGTTCTTTGCGAGGACCAGTACGCTTATCACCGCGTTGGCTGTCATCTTTGTCTTTACTAAAGCTACGCTTTTTGTCAGCCGGTGGGCGTTCAGAGCGTTCTGCACGTGGTTCTGCAGGACCTTGATCTTGTGTAATTGTTAGACCCATAGGGCGTTTACAAATAAACACTTTTTGGAAATGATCAAGTACATCTTTAGGCATGTTTTGCGGTAACTGAACCGTACTGTGATTGTCGTGTAAACGAATATCACCAATAAACTTGCTTGAGATGTCAGCTTCGTTAGCAATAGCGCCAACAATGTTCTTAACTTGAACACCGTGTTCACGACCTACTTCGATACGGTAAGTATCCATAGGACCTGCATCACGACTGTTACGTTCGCGAGGTTTACGCTCAGCGCGTTCACCACCACGTTCGTTACGACGACCACGGTCATTGCGGTCGTTACTACGTGGATTGCGATCGTTACGTTCGTTACGCTCACGAGGTTGAATCTTAACTTCTTCAACTTTAATAGGAGACTGTTGCTGTGCTAAACACAGTAACGCACCAGCTAAGCTTTCAAGTGGAAGGTCAAGTTTTTCAGCCATGTTAGTAGCTACGTCATTGAAGAACGTGATGTCTTTGTTTTCAAGCGCAATAGTTAATTTTGCTTGTAACGCTTCAATACGTTTTTCTTCAACGATTTTTGCAGTTGGTAATTCAACTTGTGCAATTTCAGACTTCGTATGACGAATGATATTTTTAAGTAAATAACGTTCGTTATGTTTTACGAATAAAATTGCTTTACCAGTACGACCAGCACGACCTGTACGGCCGATACGGTGAACGTAGGCTTCAGAATCTTGTGGGATATCGTAGTTGATAACTAAGCTTAAGCGGTCAACATCTAGACCACGAGCAGCAACGTCTGTTGCAATAACAACATTTAGCATGCCGCTTTTTAAGCGTTCTACAGTGCGTTCACGTGCTTGCTGGTTCATGTCACCGTTAAGTGGAGCAGCAGAGAAACCTTCGCGCTCTAATAACTCAGCAAGTTGTACTGTATCGTTACGTGTACGTACGAAAACAATAGCACCTTCATACTGTTCAGCTTCTAAGAAGCGAACAATCGCTTTATTCTTGTGTACGCTTGCATTCCAAAACACTTGCTCAACAGATGATACTGTAGAGTTACGTGCTGAAATATGAACCTGTTCAGGATTGTTCATATAACGGCTACTGATGTTTTGAATTTGCTTAGGCATAGTCGCAGAGAAAAGACATGTTTGCTTTTCGCGCGGTGTTTTTTCCATGATGCTTTCTACATCATCGATAAAGCCCATACGTAACATTTCATCGGCTTCATCAAGTACAAGTGCTTGTAAAGCATCAAACTTGATAGTGCCACGGTTAATGTGATCGATTAATCGACCTGGAGTTGCAACAATAACCTGTGCGCCACGACGAAGTGCGCTTAACTGGATGCTGTAGCTTTGACCACCATAAAGTGCCAATACTTCAACACCACGAATGTGTTTAGAAAATTGTTCGAATGCCTCAGCAACTTGGATCGCAAGCTCGCGTGTAGGTGCAAGTACAAGGATCTGCGGCTGTTTTACAGACGGGTCAATATTATTTAACAATGGCAGTGCAAATGCTGCGGTTTTACCTGTACCCGTTTGAGCTAGTCCCAGTACGTCCTTTCTTTCTAGCAATAACGGTATACATTGAGCTTGGATTTCAGATGGTGTCTTGTAACCCAACTCTTCAACTGCCTTCAAAATTGCAGGAGAAAGATTTAGAGATTCAAACGTGACTGGTTCTGACATTAATACGCCTCAACGAATTTAAAGAGGCGCGCATTATATAGGATTCGCGAGGCAAATGCTTGTATAAATTACAACTAATTTCTATGTGGTTGATGTTGGTCGAAATTTAACCAGTTCAATTCTAGGGTAATTAAACTGGTTAACATTTTTGATACAGAGCTTATTAAGGCTTATTTATAGAGCCCTAGGTTTTCTTTTGCGTAAGCTTCAAATTCTGTAAATCCACCAATATGATCTTGGTCAATAAAAATTTGCGGAACTGTAGGGCAAGGTTTACCAGCTGACTTTTCAAGGTCAACTTTACTGATGCCTTCTTTAATTATATCTACGTAACGAAATTTAAAGTCATCACGTTCATTTGATAATTGTTCTGCTACGTCTTTAGCACGTACACAAAATGGGCAGCCTTCACGACCAAAAATTACTGTTAACATAATGCTCTCCTTTATTTGATTAATATCAGTTTAAATGATTAAAAAATATTTTAAAGTGTAAAAAATCGATTGCACTGTTCTAATAAAGCATTTTTACGAAGAGTAACACTAATCCGCTTTGCATTGTGATTTGCAAAATGCGAATTAAATAATCAATTTTTAAAAGTTAATTTATAACGTATTGAATGTAATGAAATAAAACGTTTTTAAATTTATGGCATATAACTTGTAAATATTTGGCTATACATTGGTTTTTAGGATACCAAATGAATACTCATAGCCATGTTTTAGAATCTATCCAAGGGATAGTCGGTAAGTATTGCAAAAAACATAACAGCCATTTGGCTATTACATTAATTAATAAACTGCAATGTAGTTATGTGTGCATTCAAATAAAACCAGAACAGTTAATTACTGAAATTGAAACGTTTATTATCCCAGCTCTAAAATCTACACAACATTGCTTTGTGCTAATAGTTGAAGCAACCTTAAAAGGTATTAGCATTCATTATAAAGTGGACGACAAAGATCAGATAAATACGTTGGACATTAATGGTCATATCTCAACAAAAGAGCCTATTAAATTATTGCTTAGTGATGATCAAAATATTGATGTTTTAACTGGTAGTGAAGCTTTATTTAAAAGTTGTTTAAGAATATCGTCAGAAATAAATGGACGTTATGGTTTGCAATTTAAATTGTTTGATAGTGTTGCGCGAGGAAGCGTACAACTCGAGGACTTACGTTACTTAAATGAGGATGCATTACTAGAAAAGTTGAATGGTTCTAGCTTAGAAACACATCTTAAGCTTTGTTCTATTGAGCAATTAAGTAATTTTAACAAAGAAGATAGGTTATCGAAGAAAGTTATAGCGTGGCCGTTTTTTGACACCGATTTAATGACGGTTTTAAGTACGGTGCGCTTTCAAACCCGTTTATCAATTTTAGTTGCTGATGATAGTTTACCTAGCCAAATAGCGACTAAGGTTATGCTAGAAATGCTTGGCTGTTCAGTAACATGCGCTGAAAATGGCGAAAGCGCTTTAATTCTCGCTCAGAATGAATCATTTGATTTATTGTTATTGGATGAACGTATGCCTGGTATGTACGGCAGTGATGTTGCTCAGCAACTTACTAAGCAAAACTCGCCAAACAACACCACACCTAAAGTTATTTTAACGGGGCTTACATGTGATGAACAAATTGCTGAGCTATTTGACAAAGGTATTACTCATTATTTGCAAAAACCTGTTACTAAAGCCGTTCTCGAAAAATTTATTAAACCTTGGCAAGCTGCGTAATTAATTTTAATAAAAGCATACCCAGGTGACATTTTAGGTATCGGGGTATTGATTTTTAAGAATTTGATTACATTCGTAATTATTTAGCGTTGACGCAATATCTACAAACTAACGAGAAGGTCAAAAATCGATAAAGTCCTTGTATTGTTTATACCCTTACATTTTCACCCATAGCGGGTAATAAAAAACTAATTACCCATAAAAAATTGTACCGACCACATTTGGTACTTTTTTACGCCTGTTATTGGGGGATTATTTTGCTTGAAAACTAAACTTAAAATATCAAAGGCAATTATTTATAAGTAATTATTTTTGTAAAGAGGCCTTTGAAAATAGCAGTGTTCATAAAGGCATTAGTCGGAATAATTAAAGATGGAAATGTTAATGAATGACGAATTACAAGTTCAATATACGTTAGTTGAGCAACTATCAAATAAAAATCGTCATCAAGCAAAAATTTTATCATTGCTTGATGAATGTATTTTTGAGTGCGATAAAAGTTTTTTATTAACTTATATAAACGAAGCTTGGCAAACTAGATTAGGTTATTCAAGTGAGTCATTAATAGGAAAACCGCTTACTAATTTGATAGCTGGCAGAGATGTATTGCATTTAACTATGTATGGCTGTGGATTAATTGAAGGTGCTGCAACTTGTAGTATTGAACTGCAAGTAAAAAATAGTGATGGTTTAGCTAACTGGTTTGAACTTAAACTTGCTTACGATAATGATGGTCGTTTTGTAGGGTCGTTGCACGACGTACAGCGCCACAAAGACTTTCAATTACGATCAACACAGCAACAGGAGCATGCCAAGCGGTTGTCGTTAGTGGCGAGTCATACTAATAATTTGGTTATTATTACAGATAAGTTTGGTTTTATAGAGTGGGTTAATAATAGTTTTGAAACACTTACGGGTTATGAATGTAAGGAGGTTATAGGGCAAATCCCTGGTAAGCTTCTACAAGGTCAAAAAACGTGTGAAAGTACATGTAAAGTAATGTCGGAGGCAGTGAGAAATGGTCAACCTTTTCAAGTAGAAACAATTAACTACGGTAAAAGTGGTGAACCATACTGGGTTGCTATTGATGCTAACCCCGTTAAAGATGAGTTTGGTGAAGTTAAGCACTTTATTGCAATACAAACGAATATTACACAGCGGGTGCAAGCTGAACAAGCAATGGCTGAAATAGAATATAACTACCATTCGGTCGTTGATAATATTCCAGACATTGTATTGAGATTAGATACGCAAGGTAACTTGCTCTTTATAAATAAAGCGTGGGAGCGTTTATTTAATAGCGAAGCTCACAAAAATATTGGCTTGCCCATTATAAAATTTATTGCTCAAGATGATATTGAAAAAGTAAATGGCGCCCTATTAAATTATGAGCAGGGACAGCGCGACATTTGTCGTTTTGATATACGATTAATTAATTTTAAAGGTGAAAGTAACTGGGTCGAAATGACGCTAACCCCAATTGTAAGTTCTTACGATAAGAGTTTGTCGTCTATTGCTGCGACCTTGGTTGATATTCAAGAGCGAATTGAAGCAGAGCATGCACTACTAGAAGCTAAGCATCAGGCTATAACGCTTGCCGAGTCTAAAAGTCGTTTTATGGCGAATATAAGTCATGAAATACGCACGCCTTTAAATGCAGTTATTGGCTCTGCGGATATTTTACATCATACCGGTTTAACTTCTGAACAAATGCGTTATACACAAATGATAAAAACGAGTTCAGATGCTTTGTTAAGTGTTTTAGATGATGTACTTACATATTCTCGTTTTGAAGCTCAAGCTATATCTCTCGATAATAGACCTTTTAGTATTGATACCTGCATTGAAGAAGCTATAGATATAGTTACAGGAAGTGCACTGCAAAAAGGTCTGGAAGTTATTTTTGATTTATATCCAGATGTACCAGCAGAGGTTGTTGGAGACCATGCTCGAATAAGACAAATTGCAATAAACTTATTAGCAAATGCAATTAAATTCACTGAGCAAGGCACAATCACTATTACTGTTAAATGCATAAAAATTATAAATGATGATCTCACTCTGGAGCTTTGTTTTAAAGATACAGGTATTGGTATTGCAAAAAATAAACTAGAAAGTATGTTTAAGCCATTTATTCAATCAGATAACTCAATCACCCGCGAACATGGTGGTAGCGGTTTAGGGCTTGCCATTTGTAAACAAATTTGTGATGTAGTTGGTGGTGATATTAAAGTTGAGTCTGAGCTTAAAAAGGGAAGTGAGTTTATTATTAACTACCCTTTAAAAATAGATACTACTAATTCAATACAGCGAGAGGGATTTGCTGCACGCAGTAAAAAACCTAAAGTATGGATTTTAGGAAGTAATAAAGTATTGCAAAAAGCCATTAAGCATATGCTTTTACGCCACTCTGTAACTTTTGAATGTTATGAGGAGCTTCCTCATACGCCAATAACTGATACGCCTGATGCCATTGTTGTGACCGACCCTAAAATGGTTCCTTTAGTACGTAAAGGATTAGATTCATTCCTCTTACCAAATAGACCTTGTTTACTTGTTATAGACTTACTTGGTAAAAGCTTATTACCAGAGAGCACTAACGATAATGAATTGAGACTCAATGGTCCTTTTAAAGTATCTCATTTACTTCGAGGGATTCACTTATTAGAGGAACAGTTATTTCATTTAGACATAATATTTACCAATCGCGATCAAGAGGCATCGTTAAATCATTCCCAAGACTTAGATCAATTAACGGGAATTACAGTATTGGTTGTTGAAGACAACACTAATAACCAAATAGTAATAAAGCAGTTTTTAGAACAAAAGGGATGTAATGTTGAGATTGCAAGTGATGGGCAAGAGGCGATTAGTAAAGCACAAAACCCAAAAATTGATTTAATTTTTATGGATATACAAATGCCCATTTTAGATGGTATTTCAGCGACGAAGGCTATTAGGGCGTTAGATGTTACTACCCCCATTATTGCGCTAACAGCGAATGCGATTCATGGAGATAGAGAACGGTTTATAAAAGCAGGGATGAATGATTATTTAGCTAAACCAATTGTTAGAGAAATACTTTATACCATGCTTGAAAAGTATGCTCTTGAGCACGCGCGTGATGCACTATATTTAAAACATACGCGTTTAGCTGAGATTTGGGAGATGATTAACTAGGAATGATTTAACTAATGTAGTAGGTATTTATATTTAATTAGTTAAAAAGTTTGGTTAATGTGAAATTTAGCCTAGTATTTTAAGCGTAGCTTAGTTTTTTTGTTTGATATTTAAAGGTTGTTTTATTGTGCTTCTCAAACTGATTTGCATTTTGCAATTCAAAATAAAAATATGCGGCTATTTAATGGTGATTTAATTTATAGATTATTTTTGTTTTTTTAAGGCACTGATTTTTAGTTCTATTTCAAATTTTATTTAGTTTTGTGTGATTGGCACATCTTTCGCATTTACTAACTATAAGATAGAGGGAATCATCTGAAAAATTCATCGATGAATTAAATTTAGAGAATTCCCACATTTATTTAAAAGGTAGACATGATGCAAACAAATACTAAAAGTTCACAACCAAAGCAAAGCAATTGGGTATTAACGCCTGAAATTATGATTTTATCTATCGCACTTGTGGCCGTTTTGATTATTGGCATTACAGCTTTGCGAGATACGAATGTAGCGCAACCTGTGATTAATATGCAGCCTGTTACTTTTTTGCAAGATGATACTGATAATACGCAAATAGCCAATAATACATTCGATTCTCAAAATACTAGCTATGCACAAAATGAAACAGTAAGAACTAATGATAAACATAGTAATATTCGCTCAAACTAATATGATTTAATGCTGGTAATGCAACATTGCCAGCTTTTTCGCTAACTCTTCTTTTAATGCCTCTTTTTTAATCCTCAAAATACTTCACAGCTTAAATAATATTTATTTGGTGTTAACTTAAGTAATTGACTAGTCTTAAATTGATCAAAATATGACTTGCAAAGTGAATTGCAAAATGAAAATACTGAAAAATAATTATTAACGTTCAAAAATAAATAGTTAAGTCATTGAATTTATTTGGTTTATATTTATTTCTTTGCGGGTGTCTTGGTCTGTAAATTGCTATTAGTTAGATAGGTACTAAGAATAAATTAAATTGGAGCAGACAATGAATGCATTTAAAACTTTAGATTCAGAAAACCCAGTTGATCTTGCAAGGTGGCACGAGCTAGAGCGTATTATGTCTGATGCAATGAAAAATGATTATTTTAAAATGGTATATCAACCACTCTTATCTTTAGGAACAGGGCAGCTGGTTGGTTTTGAATCGTTAATCAGGTGTCAGTCACCACGTTTTGGTATTGTAGGACCTGACGAGTTCATACCACATGTTGAGCAATCAGGCATGATATTAGAGCTTGGAGATTGGATTTTTGAGCAAAGCCTTTCTGATTTAAAGCAGATGCTAAATTTTGGTATGACTGGTATTACAGTGTCGTTAAATATTTCACCTGTTCAGATATTAAATGGCAATATTTTTTCTAGAGTAATGCATTTACTTGATAAACATCAAATTCCACCAAGTGCAATTAAAATAGAATTGACCGAAACAGCATTAATCCACAGCCCTGAAAAAATAGAGAAGGTATTCGAAAACTTTCACAAAGAAGGGGTTAAAGTATGGCTTGATGATTTTGGTACTGGGTATGCGTCTTTAGGTTTGTTGCGCCAATTTAATATAGACGGTTTAAAAATTGACCGCAGTTTTGTGAATGGTATAGCGACTAATAACGAAGACTTTACTTTGTGTAGTGCCATTATCGCGATGGCGCAAAGGTTAGGTTTAGAAACGGTTGCAGAAGGAATAGAAGAAAATGAACAGCTGCAAATTTTAGAGCAACTTGGGTGTGATATAGCACAAGGCTATTTAATTGATAAACCGCAGAGTTTAGCGAGAAACGTCGCTAAATGGGCAAAGTAGTATTAAATCTATTTTTCATATTGATTTGCAAAATGCAAAAAACGAATTACTCTCAATGTATACACTATTTTTCAGTTTTTATTATTTCACAAGAAACCGTTTTTAACTTTAGTTTAAAACAATAAAAACGCTGAAGGTTATATATGCCAGTACCTGAGCAATTTATCGATAAAAGTATTACCGATCCACAAATTTTAGCGCAATTAGAAAAAGATGTAGGGTTAGAAACACTGCTTAAATTAGTAAATTTATTTATTGATGAGTTAGGTGTTATGACAACTGAGTTAAGTAATGCGATAGAGAAAAACGACGTATTAAAAGTTAAAGATATAATGCACATTCTTAAAAATTCAGCAGCCTTATACGGAGCTATTCCTTTAGCTACTTTAGCTGGTCAACTCCATGATTTTCCTCCAATAGTAGAACAAGAAAATTTAAACCTAGCTATAATTATTAAGCACAATATAAATAAAACTCGTCATGCCTACCAAGTCATGGTTCAAAGTATAGCCATATAGGAGAAGGCAATGAGCAGTAAACAGGACAAAGGGTTGGTTTATATTGTAGAAGATAGCATCGCTAGTGGAGCGCTATATGCGAGCCAACTAGAGCAAGTTGGGTATGAGTGTAAGCATTTTGCTGATGGTTACTCTGCATTGGTTGGGATTAAAGAACAAATGCCTCTTGTTATTGTACAGGATGTTTGTTTACCCGATATAAGTGGGCTTGAAGTTCTTCAGTTTGTTAATAAACAAGATAATCCAGCAAATGTAGTAATGATTACTTCAAATAGCTCTATTGATGTAGCTGTTGAAGCAATGCGTTTGGGTGGATTTGACTTTTTAGAAAAACCGTTTACAAGTCAGCGATTGATCAGTGCAGTTGAAGGTGCACTAACGCCTAAAAAGCAAGTAAAGATAGTACCTGAAGTTAAAAACAATAATAAAAATGAAGACTTCGTTGGTGAGTCGCTAGCAATGCAAACAGTATTTAGATTGCTCGACAGTGCTGCTCGTAGCAAAGCATGTGTGTTTATTACTGGTGAAAGTGGCACAGGTAAAGAAGTATGCGCACAAACCCTTCATGATTCGAGCCCTCGCAGCCAAGGTCCTTTTATTGCAATAAACTGCGCCGCTATACCAACCGAATTATTTGAGTCTGAATTTTTTGGGCATGTTAAAGGGGCATTTAGTGGCGCTTTAAGCGATCGTAAGGGCGCAGTTGAGGTTGCTAATGGTGGGACGTTATTTTTAGATGAATTGTGTGAAATGGAGCTTAACTTACAGGCTAAGTTATTGCGCTTTTTGCAAACTGGTATATTTAGTAAAGTGGGTAGTAGTGAAGTATTGCATAGTAATGTTCGTTTAGTGTGCGCTACAAACAGAAATCCTGTTGTAGAAGTCGCAGAAGGGCGTTTTAGGGAAGACTTATACTACCGACTAAATGTTATTCCTGTAAAGCTCCCTCCACTACGTGAGAGAGGTAACGATATATTGTTATTGGCCGAGTATATCCTTAAACAAAAAAGTGAGAGCAATGCAAAAAATTTCAATGCATTTGCTGATGATGTAAAACAGCTTTTTTGCAATTATGATTGGCCGGGTAATATTCGTGAATTACAAAATGTTATTGAAAATACGGTTGTAATAAATGATGGAGAAATTGTTGAGTTAGATATGCTACCAAGCTCCTTTGGTTTAGGATCAGCAAAGCCCGCAAGTAGCACTTCGTCAGTATCACACATTATTGCCAATACACTTGGCTCGCCTATGGTTGCCCATGATATAGAACCACTTTGGCAAGTTGAAAAAAGAGCTATAGAGTCAGCAATTAGAGTTTGCGAGGATAATATACCTCTTGCTGCAGCTTATTTAGGTGTAAGTGCTTCTACAATTTACAGAAAAATTAAAGGTTGGTCGTAAGTCATAATAATCCAAACTATTAATATAATTATATTACTCGATTACAATTTAAATGGTTGAAAATTAGTTACATGCCCAAAGCTCTACTTAGTAAACGATTTATAACATTTCTTAAGGAGAATATTATGAGTAATAACACATTAAAACCCGCATCTAAATTGTCTGAACTGATTGTAAGTAATACAGAGCGAGAACAGGTTGATATTACACAGCGTATTACAGATGCTCCATGGAAAATGATAGTAGTTTATCGTGGTCAGCATTGTCCTATGTGTACCAAACAGTTAAACGCACTGGCTAAAATGACTCAAGATTTTAAAGATATTGGTGTAGAAGTAGTTGCTGTAAGTGGTGATAGCCATGCTCAGTTAGAAGCACACTATGAAAAACTAGACGTTAATTTTCCTCTTTATTATAACTTAACGCTTGAGCAAATGACTGAGCTAGGTTTATACATTAGTGAACCTAGAAGCAATACAGAGACAGATCATCCATTTGCAGAACCTGCAATTATTGTTTTAAATGAGCAGAACCAAGTTCAAGTCTTAGATAAATCAAATAGCCCGTTTTCGCGTCCTGATATGCAGCAGTTACTGTCTGGTATTCAATATACGCGTGAAAATGATTATCCTATTAGAGGAACATTTTCTTAAGTAGTTAGATACTAATTTAGGCGCGTTTAACAACGCGCTTGATTTTATATTTAATTATTTTTAATAAATTTACTTGAAAACAATTTTACCGTCCATATATAGTTAAGTAGGACGCCTGATGGGTCCTAAATTAAACTTAAATAACTGAAATTTATATTATTAATTAAAATTTGCTTGAGCTTGTTCAATAGAAAAGCACATGCAAAATATCGCTTAAATATGAGGATATCATTATGCGTACAGTAGACTTATCACCACTTTATCGTTCATTTATCGGCTTCGAACATTTAGCATCACTTATGGATGCTGCAGCTAGTACAGACAAGCAGCCAAGCTTCCCTCCATACAATATAGAAGCGCTTGATAAAGACAAATACAGAATCACTATGGCCGTAGCAGGTTTTAGCGGTAGTGAATTGACCATTGAGTCAGAAAACAACACATTAAAAGTTGCAGGTATTAAAGCCAATAAAGATGAAACTAACCAACGTAAGTTTATTCATCAAGGTATAGCAGAGCGTAACTTTGAACGTAAATTCCAGCTTGGAGATCATGTGAAAGTACTTAGTGCAGATTTAGCTAATGGCTTATTGAGCATAGAGTTACAGCGTGAGATTCCTGAAGCACTTAAACCACGAAAAATTGAAATTGGTAGTGGTAACTTGCTCGAAGGTAAGTAAACCTATTTAACATTAGTTTCCCCCTGATTATTTAGCCGCCTCAACTGAGGCGGTTTTTTTGTTTAAAGCGCTTCTAAATTATTAAGATAGTAGGTTGCTTGTTGTAGTGTTTGTTCTTGAAGCGTTTTATCT
Source organism: Pseudoalteromonas sp. TB64 (assembly GCF_000498095.1). Taxonomy (GTDB): domain Bacteria; phylum Pseudomonadota; class Gammaproteobacteria; order Enterobacterales; family Alteromonadaceae; genus Pseudoalteromonas. The sequence continues at coordinate 29,725 of NZ_AUTQ01000081.1, read as the reverse complement.
TGTTTATCCCAATTTTTATAGACCATACCAATACGTGGGTTTTTTTCTAACCTGTCTCTGTGTCTATCCATAAAATGCCAATACAAGCTATTGAGAGGGCATGCTTTATCACCTACCTTTTGTTTAACATCGTATTGGCAACTTTTGCAATAGTCGCTCATTTTATTAATGTAGTTCCCGCTTGCTGCATAGGGCTTTGTTGCAATGATCCCATCATCGGCAAACTGGCTCATTCCTCGAGTATTAGGCATTTCGACCCATTCTATGGCATCTATATAAACACCTAGATACCAGTTATCTACTTCATCAGGATTAATACCTGTGAGCATACAAAAGTTTCCAATAACCATTAGGCGCTGAATATGATGAGCATAAGCGGTTTCAAGGCTCTGTTTGAGTGAATGACTTAGGCAATTCATTTTTGTAGAGCCATTCCAAAAATAAGATGGCAATTTATTTTTGGCTTGTAGTTGGTTTTTTGTTGCGTAGTCGGGCATGTTAGTCCAATAAATAGCGCGTACATACTCTCTCCAGCCCAATATTTGTCTTGTAAACCCTTCTACTTGCGAGAGTGATATCTCATCAGGTCTTTGCTCATATTCATTTATTACACGTTTAATTACATATAATGGGTGGAGTATTTTTGCATTTAGAGCAAACGATAAACGGCTATGATACAAGCTGGTATTGTTTTCACTTTGATCTGTCATTGCATCTTGAAAATGACCAAATCGACTAAGCAAGTGCTCACAAAAGTATTCGAGAGATTCAATGGCTTGTTTACGCGTTGTAGCCCACTCTAATGTATGCTCATTTAGTTGACCAAAATAAGCGACTTTGTGTTTATTTAAACGTGAAACGATACTACTTACATCATTGTTGAATAGCTTTGGTCGTGGGATATTTGCTAAGTCGTTTTTAGAAAATTTATTACGATTATTACTATCAAAATTCCACTTTCCGCCAGTTGGCTTTGCATCGTCAATTAATATATTAAATTGCTTACGCATAGCGCGATAAAAGTGCTCCATTGTTACATGCTTATTTTTTTTGAAGCGTGTATTTATATCACCAAACGGTAATAAAAAATGTTCTGTGTCTGTAGCAGTTACATTCAATGAACTATTATTTTGAAATAAGGTTAATTGTGATTTAAGTCTAAACTCATCTGGGTATTGGTACTCAATAGTATCGCATTGATATTTATCGGCAATTCGCTTAAGTAATTCAACTAAGTTTTGATCATCACAAGTATCATCTAATGTTAAATGTAAAATATTAAAACCAGCACTTTTTAATGCGACTGAAAAATTCTCCATTGCGTTAAAAAAAGCACATAATTTTTGAATATGATGCTTAACGTAATCAGTTTCTTGTTTAAGCTCTGCAATAAGATATAAGGTTTCACTGTCTTTTTGTTTAAACCACGAGTGAGATGGATTTAGTTGATCGCCTAAAATGAGCCTAAGCGTTTTATAGTGTTTCATGACAAAGCCAAACAAATACCATACGAGCTAATTTAAGTAGACGATCGTTTTATTATTTAATAATTGGAGTTATAAATATGAGTACATTAACAAGGCTTTTTATTTTATTAATGGGTATAAGCCCTATGGTTTGTTTTAGTGCCACTACTGCAATTTATAAATGTGAAACAAGTAATGGGGTTGAATTTAGCCAACAACCATGCGCAGATAATCCTCAACTATTGCATTTAAATGTACAAAACCCGAACGATAAAAAACAAAATGATCTTAAACCAAGTAATACCAGTTCGATAAACAATATTGATTCTGATATAGATTCCTATATAAAAATAACCGCATTAAAAAAACAAATTATTGAGCATCAAGATAAAATTAAAACTTATAAAATTGAAATGCAAAAGCAGGTTAGCGTTTTGAATAAAAAGTCGGATTCACAAAAAGATAATTTAGCTGGAGCTAAGCGAAGTGTCGCGATTGCGGAGCAAATAATGGCAACTATATCGCGTTTTGACGTGCTTATTAAAAATGAACAAGTAAGCATAGATATACTTAACCAACAACTCAGACGACTTAGTTCTACTAAGCAAAATGATACTTACAGTAATGAAAATAAAAAAATAGATACTTTTATCCGCAAACAACAGATAGAGCGTGAAGTTAGAGAATCTAACAATAAAATAATAACGTTTAGTAATGAACTCAAAGAAGAAACATTGAAGTTAGAAAGTAGGCTAAGTAATGGAACAAACTACGAAAAGGATGCCGAATTTGATAATGCGTTATCAAAACGAATGAGTGCATTAAACACTCAATATAATTTATTAATAGAAGTTGAGCATAAAAAGCTTAATCGTCTAAATGATGAAATAAGCTTTTTACCATAAAGTTACGTTTCGCTATTTGTTTTCTTTTCTATTTGTTGCTTAAGAGAAACAACATTAGAAACATTAAAGAGGATATTATTTGCAAAGTTTGTAAAAAACCTTAAAACTTTCTGCCATGCTAATTGACTTTCTACACTAAAAAGTCGCCCTAAATGCTCTTCCAAAGTCGAATAAAAAGCATCACATAAGATTTTGATATCAACTTGTTGAATATGACCGTTTTTTAAAAAAGCTATATGATGTGATAAAAACGGAGCAACAGATGATGGGTTATCTAGATTTTTAATTATGCGCTCTAACACACAGTAAAGCGTATAACTTCTTTCGTTAAATTGTGCAGCTGTTAAGTAACCCATGGTGATATCAGACTCAACTAACTTACCATGAAAACGTGCCGTAAAAGCATGGAAGTTTGGTTTTATAATAGTAAGGCTTTTTAACAGTACTGGTTGATGTGTATTCATTAAATGCCTCGTTGCATTAAGTATAATTTTTATTATTGTATTAGTGATTGATTCTTATTATAGTCAGGAACTCAGATATCGCACGCTTTTTTGATATTAAAGTATTGGTTTGTTGTTAAGCTTATGATTTAACCTCGCTTTTGTTGTTGTAAATAAAATTATTTTTTTGTGAAATAATAGTACCTTGAGTTTTTCTGGAATTATTTTTTAAAATTCTATTCAACATTTTAATTACATATGTTGAGTTTGCCTATTTTAAAGATTCGAGTTTTTATAAAGTTATTAGTTATTATGGTTGCTAATTATCCCGCGCATCCTTATAATAGCTGCCATTGTTTAGCATGTTGTAAAACAGCTAACAGCGATATTAATTAAATTTGATATCTATTGGCGCGGGATGGAGCAGTCTGGTAGCTCGTCGGGCTCATAACCCGAAGGTCGTCGGTTCAAATCCGGCTCCCGCAACCAATTCTAATAAGTGTAAGCTTATTAATTTATATCGCGCATTCTAAGTAATGCGCGTTTTGCGTTTAAGCTAGTGTAGTTTAATTTGGTCAGATTGCTGGCTCGCAACCAAGCTCGGCCCTAGGCCACACAGTTTTATGCTTTTTGGTGTGACGCCCCGCTTGGTTCGGGGCGTTGTTGTATCTGCACCTTACGGTTTGATGGCAATTGTCATTAAATTTAAACTCAGTATTTTAGGGCTATAAGCCCTTTTTTTGTTTGTATGGAGGATTTTCGTGACAAAACTTGAACAAGATTTAGTAACCATGTTGTCGCCAGCGGTAGAAATGTTAGGCTTTGAATTACATGGTCTTGAATTTGTGCAAGCGGGTCGCCATTCTACCTTAAGAGTATACATTGCTCATGAGGATGGGATCTCAGTTGATAACTGTGCGGATGCAAGTCGCCAAATTAGTGCGATTTTAGACGTCGAAGACCCGATTACAAATGAATATGATTTGGAAGTATCGTCTCCTGGTGTTGATCGTCTATTATTCAAACAAGATCACTACGAGCAGGCGCAGGGAGAGGAAGTACGCGTGCGTACTAAACTTCCACAAGATGGTCGTCGTAATTTTAAAGGCGATTTAGTAACAGTTAGCAGCGATATGATCACACTATCTAGCGATGGTGCAGAGCATCTAATCATGCTTAGTAACATCGAACGTGCGAATTTAATCGCGAAGTTTTAAATTCGAGCGCGAAGGAATAGGGCAAGCGAGGCATTACCCATGGCAAAAGAGATATTATTGGTTGCTGAAGCCGTTTCCAATGAGAAAGCGGTTCCAAAAGAAAAGATTTTTGAAGCTCTAGAGTTCGCATTAGCGACAGCGACAAAGAAAAAACACGATGGCGAAATTGAAGTGCGTGTAGCAATTGACCGTAAAACGGGTGATTACGATACGTTCCGTCGTTGGCAGATTGCAGCAGTCTTAGAAGATGGTTCTTTAGAGAACCCTTACAGCGAAATTACCTTAGAAGCAGCGCAGGTTGAAGAACCTGATTTGCAAATGGGTGATTACGTTGAAGAGCAAATTGACTCAATTAAATTTGACCGTATTACAACACAAATGGCTAAGCAAGTTATCGTACAAAAAGTACGTGAAGCTGAGCGTGCTTTAGTTGTTGATGCGTACAAAGATCAAGTAGGCGAGTTAGTAACAGGTGTTGTTAAAAAAGCAACGCGTGACTCTATTGTTCTTGATTTAGGCAATAACGCAGAAGCCGTTATCTACCGTGATGATATGCTTCCACGTGAAAACTTCCGTCCGGGTGACCGTATCCGTGGTCTTTTATACGAAGTTAAGCCTGAAGCACGCGGTGCACAATTGTTTGTTACGCGTTCTAAACCAGAAATGCTGATGGAATTATTCCGCATTGAGGTGCCAGAAATTGGCGAAGAAATGATAGAGTTACGTGCAGCGGCACGCGATCCTGGCTCTCGAGCTAAAATCGCCGTGAAATCTAACGACAAACGCATTGATCCAATTGGTGCATGTGTTGGTATGCGTGGTGCTCGTGTTCAAGCTGTATCGTCTGAGTTAGGTGGTGAGCGTGTTGATATCGTACTTTATGACGATAACCCAGCACAGTTTGTTATCAATGCAATGTCACCAGCAGAAGTAGCTTCAATCGTAATGGATGAAGACACTCACTCAATGGATATCGCAGTAGAAGCTGATAACCTAGCGCAAGCAATCGGTCGTAATGGTCAAAATGTTCGTTTAGCAAGCCAATTAACTGGCTGGGAACTAAACGTAATGACTGTTGAAGATATGCGCACTAAAAATGAAGCAGAATCTGATAAGTTACTTAACTTATTCACTGAAAGTTTAGAAATTGATGATGAGTTTGCATCATTACTTATTAATGAAGGTTTCTCGACACTTGAAGAAGTGGCGTATGTACCTGCATCTGAATTTTTAGAAATTGATGGCTTAGATGAAGAAATGGTCGATCTTTTACGTTCACGCGCAAAAGATGCATTAACGACTAAAGCCCTTAAAACGGAAGAAAGCTTAGATGGTGCAGAACCAGCTGAAGACTTACTTGCGCTTGAAGGCTTAGAACGTCACTTAGCATTTGTTATGGCGAGCAAAGGTGTTGTTACACTTGAAGACTTGGCAGAGCAAGGTATTGACGAATTAGTTGATATCACAGAGCTTACATCTGAAAAAGCGGGTGAACTAATTATGGCTGCACGTAACATTTGTTGGTTTGCAGACGAGTAATTTATTAACGGAGGTATTACACACTATGGCAGAAGTAAATGTTGAAAAACTAGCCGGCGATATAGGTACAACTGTTGATAAATTGCTACAGCAGTTTTCACAAGCAGGTATCACTAAGCAGGCTACTGATAATGTAACTGAAGCAGAAAAAGCAACGTTACTTGATCATTTAAGCAAGCATCATGGCGGTACTGGTTCAGATGGCCCAGCGCGTATGACTTTACAACGTAAGAGTAAGAGCACATTAAGTGTAACTGGCTCTACGGGTAAAGCTAAAGCTGTTCAAGTTGAAGTTCGCAAAACACGTACATACGTGAAAAAAAGCGCAATGGAACAAGAACAAGAGCAAACACGCTTAGCCGCTGAAGAAAAAGTGCGCCTTGAAGAGCAGCAAAAAGCTGAGCTAGAAGCCGCAGAATTAAAAGCGAAACAAGAGGCAGAACGTAAAGCGAAAGAAGACGCTGATCGTAAAGCCAAAGAAGAAGCTAAACGCAAAGCTGATGCAGAGCGTAAAGCGAAACAAAAGCAGATGACCCCAGAGCAAAGTGCTAAGTCTGAGAAAGATCGCATAGAAGCTGAGCGTCTGCAAAAAGAAGCAGAAGAGGCCGCATTGAAGAAAGCTGAAGAAGAAGCGAAACGTCAAGCAGAAGAAGCAAGAAAGCTAGCTGAAGAAAACTCGGCACGCTGGAAGAAAGAAGAAGAAGAACGTAAGAAACGCGAAGAAACAGCGGATCACCATCTTACGACTTCTACTTATGCACGTGAAGCAGAAGATGTTGCCGATGCTCGTGATGAGCAAGGTACACGCCGTGTGAAGAAAAAGAAAAAAGCGCCAGCAAAAGATAAGTTTGCAGCGTCAAGAGGCCGTAATAAAGCCAAGCTAAAAGCACCAGCATCATTACAACATGGTTTCCAAAAACCAACTGTTGATGTTAAAAATGAAGTGCGTATTAGCGAAACAATTACAGTAGCTGAGCTTGCATCACGCATGGCAGTTAAAGGCGCTGAAGTTGTTAAAACAATGATGAAAATGGGTGACATGGTTACCATTAACCAAGTGATTGACCAAGAAGCTGCGCAACTAGTTGCAGAAGAAATGGGTCACAAAGTTATCATTGTTAAAGAAAACGAATTAGAGCAAACAGTACTTAATGATCGCCATGAAGATGGTAAATCAGAGCCACGTGCTCCAGTAGTTACTGTTATGGGTCACGTTGACCATGGTAAAACATCTACGCTTGATTACATTCGTTCAGCAAAAGTTGCTTCAGGCGAAGCCGGTGGTATTACACAGCACATTGGTGCATACCACGTAGACGTGAACGGTCACATGATCACGTTCTTAGATACACCAGGACATGCTGCATTTACTTCAATGCGTGCTCGTGGTGCTAAAGCGACAGATATCGTAATCCTTGTGGTTGCAGCAGATGATGGTGTAATGCCACAAACTAAAGAAGCGGTACAGCATGCTCGTGCTGCTGGCGTTCCTTTAATTATTGCTGTAAACAAAATGGATAAAGAAGGCGCAGATCCAGATCGCGTTAAAAACGAACTTGCTGTACTAGACGTTATTCCAGAAGAATGGGGCGGTGATACGCAGTACGTTCATATTTCTGCAAAAACAGGTTTAGGCATCGATGACCTTCTTGAAGCTGTATTAAACCAATCAGAGCTTTTAGAGCTTTCAGCTCCTACTGTAGGTATGGCTGCTGGTGTTGTTATTGAATCTCGCCTTGATAAAGGTCGCGGTCCAGTAGCTTCTGTTCTTGTTCAATCTGGTACGCTTAACCAAGGTGACATTGTATTATGTGGTCTTGAGTACGGTCGTGTTCGTGCAATGAGAGATGAGAACGGTAAAGACATTAAGTCTGCTGGTCCATCTATTCCAGTAGAGATTTTAGGTCTTTCTGGTATTCCTGCTGCAGGCGATGAAGCGACAGTTGTTAAAGATGAACGTAAAGCGCGTGAAGTTGCTTTATACCGTCAAGGTAAATTCCGTGATGTTAAGTTAGCTCGTCAACAAAAAGCGAAGCTTGAAAACATGTTTACTAACATGACTGAAGGCGATGTTTCTGAAGTTAACGTGGTACTTAAAGCAGACGTTCAAGGTTCAATCGAAGCAATCTCTGATTCACTAACTAAACTTTCTACTGATGAAGTAAAAGTGAAGATTGTAGGTTCAGGTGTTGGTGGTATTACCGAGACTGATGCAACACTAGCTGCAGCGTCTAACGCGATTGTAGTTGGCTTTAACGTTCGTGCTGATGCTTCAGCTCGTAAAGTTATCGAGACTGAAAACTTAGACCTACGTTACTACAGCGTAATTTATGCCTTGATTGACGAAGTTAAACAAGCAATGTCAGGTATGCTTGCACCAGAATTTAAGCAAGAGATTATTGGTCTTGCTCAAGTTCGTGACGTATTCAAGTCTCCAAAAATTGGCGCTATCGCTGGTTGTATGGTTACTGAAGGTGTTATTAAACGTAGCGCTCCAATCCGTGTACTACGTGAAAACGTGGTTATCTATGAAGGTGAACTTGAGTCACTTCGTCGCTTTAAAGACGATGTTGCTGATGTTCGTAACGGCATGGAATGTGGTATCGGCGTTAAGAACTACAATGACGTACGTGTTGGCGACCAAATCGAAGTATTTGAAACAGTTGAAGTACAACGTACTTTATAATTGTTAGCTCGCTAAACTAATAAATGGGGGCTTAGCCCCCATTTGTGTATCTAGTATTTAATTAGCTTATTATTAAATTTCAATAAGTTATGATTTTAGGACAAATGCAATGAGAGAGTTTTCTCGCACTGATCGTGTTGCACAGCAAATCCAAAAAGAAATTGCTGTCATTTTACAACGCGAAATTAAAGATCCACGCTTAGGTATGGTGACAGTGTCTGCGGTAGAAGTATCGCGTGATTTATCTTATGCCAAAATTTTCATTACGGTGTTTAATACACAAGATGAAGATGCAGCAAAACAAAGTGCAAAAGTACTTAATGAAGCAACGGGTTATATTCGCTCATTACTTGGTAAGCGTATCCGCGCACGTATTATGCCTGAGTTAAAGTTTGTTGTTGATAACTCACTTATGGAAGGTATGCGTATTTCTAACTTAGTTGATTCGATTATTCGTGAAGATAATGCTAAGCATGTAGATGACGAAGTTGAGCATGTTGATGACGAAGCTGAGAGTGTTGATGCTGCTGAAGTTTCAGACAGCGAAGAAAGTACTAAGCACGTAGACGATACAGATAGCGAAGAAGGCACTAATACAGATGGCAAAACGCAGTAAAGGCCGTGCGGTTGACGGTATTTTGTTGTTAAACAAACCTGAAGGCATTTCATCAAATAAAGCACTACAGCAAGCAAAAGGTGTTTATTTTGCGCAAAAAGCTGGACATACAGGTGCTTTAGATCCACTTGCTACAGGTATGCTGCCAATTTGTTTTGGTGAAGCAACTAAGTTTACGCAGTTTCTACTCGATACAGATAAAACCTATATTGTTCGAGCACAACTGGGTGAGCGTACAACAACATCAGATTCTGATGGTGAAATTGTTAGCACAAAAGATGTGAACGTAACGCGTGAGCAGCTAACAAAAGAAATTGCCGCATTTGTTGGCGAGTCTGATCAATATCCATCAATGTATTCAGCGCTTAAGTACCAAGGCAGACCTTTATATAAGTATGCTCGCGAAGGTATTGAAGTACCTCGTAAATGCAGAAAGATAAATGTATTTAGCTTATCATTTGACGAATTTGATGAAGAAAGCAACGTATTACAAATGACGGCCCATGTATCTAAAGGGACTTACATTCGTACTATCGTTGATGACTTAGGTGAAAACCTTGGCTGTGGTGCTCATGTTATTATGCTTCACAGAACGGCTGTTGGTCAGTATCCCGCAGATAAAATGGTAACGCTTGACGAAATTGAAGCGTTGCTTGCTAAAGCGAAAGAAGAAGAGGTTGCTCCTTCTATCTACTTAGATTCGCTATTATTGCCAATAGATACTGCTTTAACCGATCTGCCTGTTGTTGAAATAACAACTGAACAGGGTTCGGTGTTTAGCCACGGGCAGGCGGTAGAACTTCCTGTTACTTTGCCTGAAGGGGCAATTAAAGTGGTTGCACAAGGGGTGTTTATTGGTACTGGTGAGCGTAATTCAAGCGGTCATTTAAAAGTCAAACGTGGTCTTGCTAGTCAGCAAGATGATTACGTTAAACCGCAATAAAAAGTAATATGTATTATTAACGACAGCTTATTAATACATATTGGGGATAATTAACTTGTAGTTATCCCCACAGTTGGTAGAATACGCCCGCTTAATCGTTTTGGCTGAATTAGTGATCGGCTAAGACACCTTTTAAATTTAATTTCTGGAGTTATTATGTCACTAAGTAATCAAGAAAAAATCGATATCATTGCTAAATTTGCACGTGCTGAAGGCGACACTGGTTCACCTGAAGTACAAGTAGCTTTACTTACTTTTGATATCAACAAGCTTCAAGGTCACTTTGCTGACCACAAGCATGACTTCCACTCACGTCGTGGTCTGCTTCGTAAAGTAAGTACTCGCCGTAAATTGCTTGATTACCTTAAAGGTAAAAACATCACGCGTTATACAGCATTAATCCAAGAGCTTGGCTTACGTCGCTAAGAACTTGATTGCAGAGAAAGGAGCTTTTTAGCTCCTTTTTTTGTGTCTTAAATTCCTCACCTACCGCACAAAGCAATTTTAAACTTCTTGAATTTAAAAATAAAAACCCCATTATTCAAACTAGATAAAATGATTTTAAATACGTATTTAGAGTCGTGTTTATCTGATTGCTAGGCTCGCATTTTAACGGTGCTTTGGTATATACTACGGCACAAGCTAAAAAGGTTTAGCTTGATTATTTACGTCATCGCCAATTGTAGTACTTAATTGATTTTAAAATAAATACAATTATGTACTGTAATTGGTTCTTTGATGGCAACTTATTTAAGAACACATTTAAGGAATATTTTAAGTGCAAGCAATTATTAAAAAATTTCAACTAGGTCAACACACAGTAACCCTAGAAACAGGTGCTATTGCTCGTCAAGCTGACGGCGCAGTACTTGTAAGCATTGGTGATACTTCAGTTTTAGTAACTGTTGTAGGTAAGCGTGAAGCTCAACCAGGTCAAGACTTTTTCCCACTAACAGTTAACTACCAAGAGCGTATGTACGCTGCTGGTCGTATTCCAGGTGGCTTCTTAAAGCGTGAAGGTCGTCCTAACGATGGCGAAACACTTATTGCACGTCTTATTGACCGTCCAATTCGTCCACTTTTCCCAAGCGGTTTCGTAAACGAAGTACAAGTTATTGCTACTGTTGTTTCTGTAAACCCTGAAATCCAACCTGATATGGTTGCGATGATTGGTACTTCAGCAGCACTTGCTATCTCTGGTATCCCGTTCAGTGGTCCAATTGGTGCATCTCGTGTTGGTTACATCAACGGCGAATACGTACTTAACCCTACATTAAAAGAGCTTGAAGAAAGCCAACTTGATTTAGTGGTAGCCGGTACTGATAAAGCTGTACTTATGGTTGAGTCAGAAGCTAACGTACTTGCAGAAGACGTAATGCTTGGCGCTGTTGTATATGGTCATGAGCAATCTCAAGCGATCATCACTGCAATCGAAGAATTTAAAGCAGAAGCAGGCAAACCTACTTGGGATTGGACTGCACCGGCTAAAAACGTTGTACTTGAAGATAAAGTAGCAGCAATTGCAGCTGATAAAGTAGGCGCAGCTTACTTAATCACTGATAAAGTAGCGCGTAAAGAAGCACTTGGCGAAGCGAAAGACGAAGTTGTTGCAGTACTAACAGCTGAACTTGCTGAAGGCGAGTCTTTAGACAAGCAAGAAGTTGGTAAAATCTTCGGTTCACTTGAGAAGAAAATCGTTCGTGGTCGTATCGCTGCTGGCGAAAAACGTATCGATGGTCGCGAACCAGATATGATTCGTGCACTAGACGTAATGACTGGCGTATTACCGCGTACTCACGGTTCTGCTATCTTTACTCGTGGTGAAACTCAAGCGTTAGTAACAGCTACACTTGGTACAGAACGTGATTCACAGTTAATCGACGATTTAACTGGTACTCACAAAAACCACTTTATGCTTAACTATAACTTCCCTCCATTCTGTGTAGGTGAAACTGGTTTTGTTGGTTCTCCTAAGCGTCGTGAAATCGGCCATGGTAACCTTGCTAAGCGTGGTATCGCTGCTGTAATGCCAACATTGACTGAATTCCCATATTCAATCCGTGTAGTATCTGAAATCACTGAATCAAACGGTTCATCTTCAATGGCTTCTGTATGTGGTACTTCACTTGCACTTATGAATGCTGGTGTACCAATTAAAGCATCTGTTGCGGGTATCGCGATGGGTCTAGTTAAAGAAGACGAAAAGTTTGTTGTTCTTTCAGATATCTTAGGTGATGAAGATCACTTAGGTGACATGGACTTTAAAGTTGCGGGTACTGCTGCCGGTATCACTGCGCTTCAAATGGACATTAAAATTGAAGGTATTACTCAAGAGATCATGCAAATTGCTCTTAAACAAGCAAAAGCAGCACGTTTACATATCCTAGCGGTAATGGACGAAGCAATCTCTACACCTTCAGAAGAGCTATCTCAATTTGCTCCTCGTATTTATACTATGAAGATCCCACAGAAGAAAATCGCTGAAGTTATCGGTAAAGGTGGCGCAACTATTCGTCAACTTACTGAAGAAACTGGTACAACGATTGAAATCGGTGATGATGGTACAATTAAAATTGCAGCTACAGATGGCGAAAGTGCAGCTAATGCAATTAGCCGTATTGAGCAATTAACAGCTGAACTTGAAGTAGGTACTATCTACGAAGGTAAAGTTGTACGTATCGTAGACTTCGGTGCGTTTGTAAACATTCTTCCTGGTAAAGATGGTCTAGTACATATTTCTCAAATTAGTACTGAGCGCGTTAATAACGTTGCAGATCACCTTTCTGAAGGTCAAGAAGTTAAAGTTAAAGTACTAGAAGTAGACCGCCAAGGCCGTGTACGTCTAAGTATTAAAGAAGCAATGGAATCAGCAGCACCTGCAGCTGACGCGCCAACTGACGCGTAATTGCTAATACTTCATCCAGATATATTTACTGGATAATATAAAAGGGGGCTGTTTAGCCCCTTTTTTTATGCTTTAATGAGGTTAATTAAATTTAAACAAAGATTATTCAAGGAAGCTAAATTACTCATATATAGTGATCAAAACTTTAAATGGAATACCAATGCATTTAAATTTGATGTTGTTATTGAGCAATTTTAGTGTGGCAATAATAGTTCGTCGGTTGTTATGAACCTATTCAGGCATTTCCTGTCATATTGTTACATATCTTGGTACTAAGGATTTTAATGAGACTCAAACACTTAGCTTTGGCATCTTTCGCTATTTTGTCTTTAAGCGCTTGCCAATCAACTGCACAGTCAGAACCTACACCTATTATTAATGTGCCTTTTACTGCTCCATTAGCTTCTGACTTTAGAAGTGAAATTGCTATAGCACGTTATTCAGAGCTACTTAACAGAGCCGATCTTAGTCCCGAACAACAAGCAAAGCTGTACTACGATCGTGGTGTACTATTTGATAGCTTAGGTATGACTACACTTTCGCGCATTGACTTTAATCGTGCAATAAAGTTAAAACCTGATTTATCAGAAGTGTATAACTTCTTGGGTATTCAACATACGCTAATGCAGCAATACGAAAAAGCTTATGAGTTTTTTGATTCGGCATTAGAACTAGATGAACAACACGAATACGCTTATTTAAATCGTGGCATTGCACTTTATTATGGCGACAGAGCCGATATTGCTAAAAGCGATTTCGTTGAGTTTTTAGCGCGCTCTCCAAATGATCCTTACCGTGTACTATGGCTTTATTTGGCAGAGGCTCAAGAAAATAAAGAGCAAGCGCTTACTGAGCTAAAAACAAATGCAACAGCGCTTGATGAATCACAATGGGCGTATCAGCTAATTTCGCTTTTTACGGGTGATATGAGTGAACACACATTTTTATCAGGCATCAGTGAGGGTGTTAAGTCAGAACAAGAATATGCGCAGCGCTTATGCGAAGCTTATTTTTATTTAGCTAAGTTACACCAAGCCGCAGGTAATGAGTATTTAGCCTCTGATTATTTTAGATTAGCGCTTGCTACTAACGTCCATGAGTTTATTGAATATAAGTATGCGCGTTTAGAGCTTGAGCTAATGACTGGCGAAAACGCGGGTTAATATTTTAAAGATAGTTGGTGTATTACTGTGTAGCTTGTTAATTTCTGGCTCCAGTAATCACCATAATGTACTTGGCTTTTGGCACGTTTTAAACGCAAAAGCCAATGCTGTGCAAAGTTATTGGCAGTTTCCTCGTTATTTTTCTCAGCATTTACAATTACTCCCTGATTTTAAGCTCGCTTTGTTAGCACGTAACAAAATTCCTTTGGCGCAATATGTGTATTCTCTTAGGTTATTAAAAAATAAACGTAGCGATACAGCTAAACTATTTTGGCAAGCAAGTATTTATAGCTTAAGTGAATCACAGCGGCAAAATTTAGCACGTCAGTTATTTACCCAATCTCGGTGGGATGATCTTAAATTATTAGCTAAAAATGGTTTACTGCCTAAAGGCGATACTTTGAATCACCTTAATTTAAAATTAAGTGCGCCTTACACCAATATTCCAGAATCGTTCATACACAACCTTGGTTTTTTAGCATTAGGTTCAGAGTTGCCTGTAAATAATCAATGTTTGTTTAATGTGGTAACGATGAGCGATCATCGTAGCGGACTTTATAAACTCTCTGAGCTGATAAAAAAATACAACGAAAAACCAGAACCTGATAACAATGTATTTTGTTTCACTAAGCCTGTTTATGTTGCAGGCGCTATTGATTGCACAAATACAGTAAATAAAATGGCGCAGTGCAATTGGCAGTCATCATCATTAAAAAAACAACTTTCTGGAAAATTTGATTTTATAATAATGATGCCAAGGTATGGCAGTGCGAATGTACAAAACAACATAATGCAGCTGAATTCACATGTTAACTACAACGTATTTTTACATGAACTTATGCATTTTAGTGGTTTTGAGGATGAATATGCGCTGCCAAATACAAAACAAGCTTGGTTATGTAGTAAAAAAGGGTTTGTTGCACCTAACTTATTTATTTCGCACGGGGAACCTGCGCCTAAAGGATGGTATAAAAGTGAGAGCTGCCAGCAAGGTGGGACAGCTTATAAACCATCTAAAACTTGGTCCATTATGGAATATCAACAGATAGGGCTTTCAGGGCAATATAGGGCGCTTTGGCAAGCACATATAAAGGCTACCCCTCACCGTTTTTAACCCTAGAATACTTTTTTCGTAATTTTACTTTCTTCGTTCAATATTCATTCAGGTACTACCGCTTTTTATAGACAAAAAGCATGTTTATCAGTATAACTATATGTATTAATGTCGTTAAAAAACAGGCAGTAAAAGCATCACTTAATGTAAACCAAGTGATGCACTGATAAACTTATGACTCTAAAAGGCCCTTCATTATGACTTTGCTCTGGATACCTTTGTTATCCTTAATTGGCAGTGTTATTTCAGCATGCACTGGCAAACTTTCACGCAATCAATCTGCTAGCTTAACGGCTCTTGCGCCATTAATTGCTTTAGGCATTACGCTATACCATGCGCCTGCAGCTTTAGCGGGTGAAACAATTCGTTACTCAGTGTCGTGGATCCCATCTTTAGGACTTGATTTATCACTGCGGTTAGATGGTCTTAGCTTATTGTTTATGTTTATGATTTTAGGCATAGGCTTACTAGTTATTTTGTATACCCGGTATTACTTAAGCTCTAACGATTCGATGGCTAAGTTATACAGTTATTTAATGCTATTTATGACCGCAATGCTTGGCATTGTCATGTCTAACAACGTTATTCAACTTTGGTTATTTTGGGAATTAACTAGCATAAGCTCATTTTTACTCATTAGTTTTTGGTGGCATAAATCTGAAGCACGCAAAGGTGCGCGTATGGCACTTGCTGTAACGGGTGCTGGCGGATTGGCATTACTTGCAGGGTTAATGATACTTGGTGATATTGTTGGTAGTTACGACCTTGATGTTATTTTAGCAAGTAAGGCGATTATTCAGTCGCATGACTTATACGAATTTGCGCTTGTATTAGTGTTACTTGGTGCATTTACCAAATCGGCACAATTTCCGTTTCACTTTTGGCTGCCACACGCAATGGCTGCGCCTACACCGGTAAGCGCTTATTTACACTCTGCTACTATGGTAAAAGCAGGTATATTTTTATTGGCTCGTTTTTATCCTGCTTTAGCGGGTACTGATATTTGGTTTGCAATTGTAGGGTTAACAGGCTTAACAACTTTATTATTTGGCGCTTACATTGCGTTATTTAAACACGATTTAAAAGGGCTATTGGCCTACTCTACAATAAGTCATTTAGGTTTAATTACCTTATTACTTGGTCTAGATACTGAGCTTGCTACCGTTGCAGCTATTTTGCATATTATAAATCACGCAACGTTTAAAGCGTCGTTATTTATGGCTACAGGCATAATAGATCACGAAACAGGCACGCGTGATATGCGTAAACTTAATGGTATGTGGCGATTTTTACCCTATACCGCAACGCTTGCTATGGTTGCTGCTGCATCAATGGCAGGTGTCCCATTGCTTAATGGCTTTTTATCAAAAGAGATGTTTTTTGCAGAAACATTGCACCAACAAGTTCTTGGTTCTATGTCTTGGTTGATTCCAGTACTGGCTACAATAGCAGGTGCATTTTCGGTGGCGTATTCTGCTCGCTTTATCCACGATGTATTTTTTAATGGCGACCCAATTGATTTACCACGTACACCGCATGAACCACCACGTTATATGCGAGTACCAATAGAGATACTTGTTGTTCTTTGCTTATTAGTTGGTATGTTTCCACATTTTGTAGTTGGCGATATTCTATCTGCAGCATCCACTGCTGTTTTAGGTAAAGCAATGCCTGATTATCAAGTTGCTATTTGGCATGGATTTAACTTACCACTTCTGATGAGTGCAATGGCTGTGGTTGGCGGTTTGTTTATATATGTAAATCGTAAGTATTTGTTCCAGTTCCAAGCTTCATTACCGCCATTTAATGCTAAAAAAACATTTGAACGCGTTATCCTCAGCGTTATAACTTGGTGTCAATCAAAAATTAGTCATACTGAAAATGGTTCTTTACAGCGCTACCTTGTCGTTATGCTAGGTGTAGTATTGCTGTGTGCTGGTTGGCCATTATTTGAAATGCAACAATTAGCTGGCAGTATGCCAAGAACCCCAATTGACGTACACAATGCTATTGGTGCCGGTTTATTAATGATAGGTGCATTAGCAACTGTTATTTGGCACAGGTCGCGAGTGGTTGCATTGTTAATGCTCTCTATTGTGGGTCTTATGGTGTCAGTCGCATTTACGCGTTTTTCGGCGCCCGACTTAGCACTTACTCAACTTACCGTTGAAGTGGCTACCGTTATACTGCTTATGCTGGCGTTATTCTTTTTGCCTCAACATACGCCAAAAGAATCAAGTTCGCTGCGTATTTTACGCGATATCGGTATAGCTTCTACTTTAGGTGTAGTTATAGCTAGTATTTGTTATGCACTGCTTACACGCCCACTTGAATCGATTTCTGACTTTTTTATTGCCAACGCAAAAACAGGTGGTGGTGGTACTAACGTTGTTAATGTTATTTTGGTTGATTTTAGAGGATTTGATACGCTTGGTGAGATTACTGTTTTAGGTATTGCTGCATTAGGCATATTTAAAATGCTTTCTAGAATTCCTCTGTTTATGCCAGCGAGTGATGGTGAAGGACGCCCATGGGCACGAGAGCGTCATCCTATTTTGTTAGCGAGTATTTCACACAGTTTATTACCACTTGCTTTGTTAGTATCGGCGTATATTTTCTTACGAGGTCATAACTTACCAGGCGGTGGGTTTATTGCTGGCTTAGTTACATCTATTGCCTTTATTTTGCAATATATGGCGCATGGTTCCGCATGGATAAGCGAACGTTTTGATGTTAATTACCGTAAAATAATTGCCTCAGGTATCGCTATTGCAATGTTTACAGGCGTGGGTAGTTGGTTCTTCGATAAGCCATTTTTAACAACGTGGTTTGATTATTTCGATATACCATTTATCGGTAAAACAGAGCTTGCCAGTGCTATTGTATTTGACCTAGGTGTGTACTTAACGGTTGTGGGCGCTACACTAATGATTTTAGCAAGCTTAGGTAACATGACAGCAGATACCCAGAACAAAGAGGTAAATATTTAATGGAATTATTGTACGCATGTTGCGTTGGAGTATTAGTGAGTTGCGGTATTTTTTTACTGCTAAGAGCGCGTACATTCCCTGTAGTGCTAGGGCTTACTATGATTTCATACGCAGTTAATTTATTTTTGTTTTCTGCTGGTCGTCTTACCATTAACAAAGCAGTAGTACTTGGTACTGGTGCCGACTACGCTGACCCTTTACCTCAAGCATTAGTGTTAACTGCAATAGTGATTGGTTTTGCAATGACAGCATTTGTCGTTATTTTAGCAATCCGTGGTCGTGCCGACTTAGGTAGCGACCATGTTGATGGTCATTTGGTAAAAATGTCGGCTGAAAATAAGGAGCAAAAATGATTCAACATTTAGCATCCTTACCTATTTTATTACCCATGTTTGCTGCGGTTATTTTACTGCTGCCACCGTGTGGTAAAAGCGTACCAATACGACGTATTGCCTCAAGTATTATGGGCATAATTACGTTTGCAGTAAGCGTGTTTTTATTAATACATGTGTATAACACAGGTATTAACGTGTACGCCATTGGTAACTGGTCTGCGCCGTTTGGTATAGTACTTGTTGCCGATATGCTCTCAACATTATTAGTAACGCTAACTTCTTTTTTAGGGTTAGGTGTTATTTTATATAGTTGTGCAGGGGATGATGAAAAAGGCAGCTTTTTTCACCCGTTAGTTCACTTTTTAGTATTGGGCGTTAACGGCGCTTTTTTAACTGGCGATTTATTTAACGTATTTGTATTTTTTGAAGTGCTACTTATTGCCTCATATGCATTGCTTATGCACGCAGGCGATAAACAAAACACGCGTGCAGCGCTGCAATACGTAATATTAAACCTAGTAGGTTCAAGCGTATTTTTAATTGGCTTAGGTATTTTATATGGCGTATTAGGCACGCTTAATATTGCTGATATGGCACGCAAAATGCCACTTCTTACTGGCGATGATGTTTATTTAGCAAAAGCGGGTGGTTTATTACTACTTGTTGTATTTGCGTTAAAAGGGGCATTACTACCACTTCATTTATGGTTGCCAAATACTTATGCGAGTGCGAAACCTGTGGTTGCAGCGTTATTCGCAATTATGACCAAAGTTGGTGTATATGCCATGTTACGTGTATATACAGTGATATTTGGAGAGCAAGCTGGCGAACTTGAACATATGGCACAACCTTGGTTATGGGGGTTAGCTATTGCCACCATAGTTGTAGGTGCTATAGGCGTAGTTGCAGCGCAAGATTTACGTAAATTAACTGCTAATTTAGTTGTTGTTTCAGTAGGTACTTTAGTCGCACTGATTGCATTACAAAACGTAAATGCGACTGCTGCGCTGTTATATTATTTGGTACATTCAACACTTGTTAGTGCTGCATTGTTTTTACTAGCCGATTTAATAGCAACCCAACGTGGTAAAGCNGCGGACGCATGGTTAATCAGCCTTTCTTGTTAGGTGGGTGTTTTATTATTGCAGCTTTAACGGTTGTTGGAATGCCACCATTTTCGGGTTTTGTAGGAAAAATTTGGATTCTTAAAACCACTTTAAATAGCGAACAAGCTTTATTATTTTGGCCTGTCTATTTAATTACAAGTTTTGTACTACTAATAGCATTATCTCGTGCGGGTACCAGCTTGTTTTGGGAACGTAAAGACAGAAAAAATGAAAGTTCTGATGATGTAAATGCACACCCATTACAAGTAACCGTAATAGTTTGTTTGCTTGCTTGTTCGCCATTGCTGGTTATTTTTGGTGGACCGATAAGCGAGTACATGATTGGAGCTGCAACGCAACTCCACGATATAGGCGGTGGTATTAACGCTGTACTAAGAGGAGGTTCGTAATGAGATTACAAGCCCGTTTTCGATGGTTACCAACGCCATTTCGTAGTTTGTTTTTGTTTATCGTTTGGTTATTACTCAATAATAGTGTTTCGGCAGGGCATTTAGTATTGGCAGTGTTTTTTGCCATATTTATACCTTTACTAAGCTTTTCACTACGCGATCCTCAGCCGCTTATTTTAAAGCCTGGGTTAGCATTTAAACAGTTACTTATTGTGCTTTACGATATTGTTGTTGCCAATTTACAGGTTGCTTTACTAATACTTGGTCCAACTAAAAAACTACGTCCAGCGTTTGTAAAAATACCAATTGATTTAACGCATAATATGCCAATCACTATATTGGCAAGCAGTGTATCGTTAACACCAGGCACAGTAAGCGCAGAGGTTTATCCTATTCCTGAATCAATAAATAAGGGCGATGAGCCAATACAGCGTTATTTACTTATTCATGTGTTGGACTTAAAAGACGAAGAGGCGCTAATTAAGCAAATTAAACAACGCTACGAAGCTCCTCTCAAGGAGATATTTCAATGTTAGACACTGTATTACTTATTGTTTTTTCAATGATTGGGTTATCACTGTTACTTAATTTATGGCGATTAATTATCGGTCCATCAGTACCTGATCGAATTTTAGCGCTCGATACTATGTATATAAATGTAATAGCACTTATTATTTTATACAGTATTAGTATGGGCACAGGGCTTTACTTTGAAGCAGCGTTACTTATCGCTATGCTTGGTTTTATAAGCACGGTAGCGGTGTGCAAATATTTACTTCGTGGCGATATAATCGAATAGGGTGGAATAATGATTAGCGAATGGGTTGTATCAATATTATTGTTGTTTGGTGGCGCGTTTATACTAATAGGCTCGATTGGGCTTATTAAATTACCTGATTTTTTTATGCGTTTGCATGGACCTACTAAGGCAACAACACTGGGTATGGCGAGTGTTTTAATTGCTTCAATGGTTTTTTTTACCAATGCAGAGAATGGGCTTAGTGTTAAAGAAATATTGATTACAATATTTTTATTAATTACAGCGCCTATTAGTGGTTATATGCTAATTAAGTCGGCAATACACCATAAGCTTAAAGCTAAAGAGGGCACCAAAGGCCTTAACAATATAAAAGACGACTAAGTGCTGTAACTTTAAATAGAAAGGGAGGATTTACGCCTCCCTTCAAAATAAATTAGTAACTTAGTTGTTACTTATTACCGTTCTTCAAGTATTCAGCTGTTTCTATAATATCTTCATGATTGCCTGACGAAAGAGCTTCACCAACCTGATAATCATGGCATAAGGATTCTTCTTTAGTCCAAGCAGTTACGTTTTTAGCATACTTCACAAGTGTGGTATCAAACATGGGGCATTCAATATAACCATGTTCGCGAGCCGCAGACTCCCAAATGAGAGAATGAATAAATGAAGATAAAGTAGCCAAAACAAGCAGAGCACAGAGACCTATCAGAAGGTAGTGAATTATTTTCTTTATCCAAGATTTTTTAAATAGTTCATAAACCCCACGAAATACGCTCAAAAGTGCAATCGTGCACAGTATTAGCCAGACAGGTAGTATACCGAAACTGCCATCTGAATAAACGATGACAGGGTAGCCACTATATGGGTAAGATAGTGTTTGAAGAATATGTTCTAGCTCATATGAGAATAAATACCATGTTATTGCGGCGGTGAACAAAGTTATCGAAACTAGCGCGATAAAATAGCTAGCAATATTTAGATCATCAAATTCATCTTTAATAAGCTTTACCATGGGTTATTAAGCTCATCTAAAAATTTACTGACACTTTGTTTTATTAATTGAATTAGCATATGTTCTATCCTTAGTTTTTTAGCTACATCCTTTATCTATAATACCCGATAAAATACCTATAATTAAGAGTCGTGTGTGTAATTAGTGGCAGATTTTACCTTGTCAGATTAAATGTTTTTTTTGGTTACTAGGTGATAATAGGATTTATAAAGTAGCAGAGAGCTTTATTTCTCCCTCCTACAATATAAATTAAGTGATTTAGGTGTAATTTATTACCTGTTCTTCAAGTATTCAGCTGTTTCTATAATATCTTCATGATTGCCTGACGAAAGAGCTTCACCAACCTGATAGTCATGACATAAGGATTCTTTTTTAGTCCAAGCAGTTCTGCTTTTACTAAATTTTACAAGTGTAGTATTGGAGCTAGGGCATTCAATATAACCATGTTCGCGAGCAGCAGATTTCCAAATAATAGAGTGTACAAAAAAAGCTAAAATAACCAGAATCACCGCAACGCAAAGAGCTATTTGGAGGTGAACAAGCACTTTCTTCAGCCAAGGTTTTTTAAATAATTCATAACCCCCACGAACTACGATAAGAAGTAACGTCGTGAACAGTATTAACCAAATGATTGGCGCAGCTAAACTGCCATTTGAATAAACGATGACAGGGTAGCCGCTATATGGGTACGATAGCATTTGAAAGATGTCATCTAGCCCATATGAAAGTAGATACCATGTTATTGCGACGTTGAACAAAGTAAATGAAACTAGCACGATAAAATAGCCTGCAACATTTATATCACTAGGTTCGTCTTTAATAAGTTTTACCATGGGCTTTTAAGCCCATCTAAAAATTTACTGACACTTTGTTTTATTAATTGAATTAGCATATGTTCTATCCTTAGTTTTTCAGCTACATCCTTTACACATAGTATCCTATCAAATAGCCATAATTAATAACAATATATAAAGTCAGTAGTTAAATCAGTTCAAGTTAATTATGTTTGTGCCATTATTTAACTAATTTAAAAATAGCCATTGACCTATGTGTCGCACCTAGGTTTATGATTCAGGTATTGAACAACCATGGAGCTACATTATGTATGTTAAGCAACTAGCAAAGTTAATGGGTGTTACCCCCGATACCGTTCGCCATTACACGCGTGTAGGGTTACTTAATCCAATACGCAGTACAGGAAATGGCTATCAAGAATATACAGCAAGTGATCAGCAGCGTTTAAAGTTTATTATTAGTTCGCGTCAGCTAGGTTTTTCAGTTAAAGATATTCAACAAATTATTGGTGAGTCACAGCAAGGAAATTGCCCGTGCCCATTAACACGTAAACTTATAACCAAACGTTTAGAAGAAACAGAGGCACTCTTTCAAGAAACGCTAAAATTGCGTACACGGATGCAAGCAGCTCTTGCCCAGTGGGACTCTTCAGCGGATGGTGCAAATGCAAGCGATGTATGTAGCTTAATAGAATCGTTTGTTGACCCAATTAACAATCAAATGAACAAAGAGGAAGCGTAATGACTACTAATACAAGAGACACCGCGCAAAACTTTATGATTGAAGGCGCTAACTGTGGCAGTTGCGTGGGGAAAATTGAAAAAGCCCTGCAAGGTGTACAAGGTGCAAAAAATGTAGAAATGAACTTTGCAGAACGTACCGTACGTGTAGAGGGGAGTGCAGAGGAAAGCACACTTATCAAAGCTGTCGAAAATATTGGTTATGCCGCTAAGCCAATGAGCAACGACTCCGATCAAGATGCGCTTGATGAAAAAGCTAAATCGGACGAGGCACACTATAAAAAGCTAATGCGTAATATGATGCTCGCATTGGGTGTAGGCATACCTTTAATGATATACGGGCTTATTTTTGATATGAGCGTAGCCACAAATCCACAAAGAATTGCGTGGTTTGTAGTTGGTATTATTACATTAGTTGTGATGGCTGTGTCGGGTAAACAGTTTTATAACGGCGCTTGGCAGGCATTTAAAAATCATGCAGCAAATATGGACACGCTTATAGCACTTGGTACAGGTACTGCGTGGTTATATTCAATGTTTGTAGTTATAGCACCTAATTTATTACCTGAAGTAGCAAGGCACGTGTATTTTGAAGCTTCATCGATGATCATTGGTTTAATTAGCCTAGGTCTTGCCTTTGAAGTTAAAGCGCGAGGACGTACTTCACAAGCGATTAAACGTTTAATTGGTCTACAGCCAAAAACAGCACGCGTTATTCGAAGTGGCGAAGAGCAAGACATCAATATTAGTGATGTTATAAAAAATGATGAAGTGAGGGTGCGCCCTGGTGAAAAAGTCCCAGTAGATGGCGATGTTATAGAGGGTAGCAGCACGGTTGATGAATCAATGTTAACCGGTGAGCCTATGCCTGTAAGTAAAAAAACGGGCGATAAGGTAGTCGCAGGAAGTATTAATAAAAGTGGCACTTTACTATTTAAAGCGACGCATATTGGTAGCGAAACAACACTCGCTAATATTATCAATATGGTAAAACGTGCACAAAACTCAAAGCCTTCTATTGGTCGTTTAGCCGATGTTATATCGGGGATCTTTGTACCAACAGTTATGATTATTGCTGTATTAGCTGGTTTAGTATGGTTAAATTTTGGACCTGATCCGTCAATAGCGTATGCAATAGTTGCAGTAACCACCGTGCTAATTATTGCTTGCCCATGTGCGCTTGGTTTAGCAACGCCAATGTCGGTTATGGTCGGTATTGGTAAAGCTGCAGAATCTGGAATATTAATCCGAAATGGCGAGTCACTGCAAACGACCTCTAAAATCACTACTATGATTTTGGATAAAACCGGCACTATTACTCAAGGTACACCTGAGGTGACCGATGTAATTACCTTTAATAACAGTGATAAAAATACCGTAATGCAACTTGTTGGCAGCCTTGAAAATAGCTCTGAGCATCCACTTGCTGAAGCGATTACACGTTATGCTAAAAACGAGGGCTTAAGTTTAAGTAAAGTAACCGACTTTAATGCACTTACAGGTAAAGGTGTAGCAGGGAGCGTTGATGGGCAGGTATTATTATTTGGTAATAAAGCCTTAATGGATAAATACAACGTGGCAGTTGATGATGCAACCGAGCAAGCACAAACACTTGCCGCAGATGCTAAAACACCTATGTATTTTGCTAGCAACAATCAGCTACAAGCGATTATAGCTGTTGCCGATCCGATTAAAGAAGATTCAGCCGCAGCAATTAAACGTTTGCAAAATAAAGGTATTCACTTGGTTATGCTAACAGGTGACAACAAAGCCACAGCACAAGCTGTTGCTAAGCAAGTTGGGATTGATGACTTTATAGCTGAAGTAATGCCAAACGATAAAGTAGACGAAGTTACAAAGCGCCAAGCGAAAGGTGAGATAGTAGGAATGACAGGCGATGGTATAAACGATGCCCCTGCACTTGCTCAAGCTGATGTTGGCTTTGCAATAGGCACAGGCACCGATGTGGCAATAGAA
This sequence comes from Pseudoalteromonas sp. TB64, assembly GCF_000498095.1. Classification (GTDB taxonomy): domain Bacteria; phylum Pseudomonadota; class Gammaproteobacteria; order Enterobacterales; family Alteromonadaceae; genus Pseudoalteromonas. Next base: position 4,600 of record NZ_AUTQ01000081.1, on the reverse strand, counting down.
AGTGCTGATATAACTCTGATGCGCGGATCGCTTCATGGACTTGCTGATGCAATTGCAGTTAGTAACGCGACCATTTCAAATATTAAGCAAAACTTATTTGGTGCATTTGTTTATAACGTCGCAGGTATACCGATTGCGGCTGGTTTATTGTATCCATTTTTTGGAATATTGCTCAACCCCGTTGTTGCAGGTGCAGCTATGGCACTTTCATCATTAACGGTAGTAAGTAACGCAAATAGATTACGTTTTTTCAAACCAGAAAAATCATAAGCTAAAGCCTTTCATTTAGGAGTAACAATTATGTTGATGATTAATATACTAGGCGCTTTGTTAATAGCTGCAATTATTTACTGGTTTTGGTTATACAAACCAGAACAAACCCAGAGTGACGACAATAAAGTAAAGGTTGTTGTTAATAACGGCGTATATCAGCCAGGGCATATTAAAGTAGTTGCTAATAAAGAAGTTGAGCTAACCTTTGATCGACAAGACAGCGCCCCTTGCGCCGAAATGGTCATATTCCCACAGCTCGATATTAGTAAAACCCTTGTAATGGGCGATGGTAATACTATTAAATTACCTGCGCTTGAGGCTGGCGAATATGACTTTCATTGTCAAATGCAAATGTATAAAGGTAAGTTGATTGCTCAATAGAGTTTGAACTAAATATATAATTGAGTCGTATTAGTTTGTAACATAAATTTAGGTTATCCGGACTTAATATAAACAATGAATAAGCTAAACCCTAAGAAGTTATTGAATAGTAAGTGGACGGCAGTACCTGCAATTAATAAAGAAAAGCACTTTATTATTATTGAGGTTGATTACGATGAAGATGCAAACGTAATTGAATGTATTACTGAAGCTATTATTTCAAAAAGCCAATATCCAATTAGCTGGCGAGATTTAAAAAACTCACAAAATTGGTTACAAGGGTGGAAGTAATTATTTATACGAGCTCAATTAACAGCTAACCTTTAAAACCGCTACCTTGTTAGCGGTTTTTTATTGTTAAAAAATACATGTATTCGCCAAATAGCAACAAACTCATGTTTTTAATTTTAAATGACTAAATATATTTTAACTAGTTATTAAATTATAATTAAACCCTTATATATCATTGAGTTATTTTTTGTTTTTTGTTTTGTTACTTTTCAATAAAAACATATTCAGGATGCGTTTATTAAAAAAGTAGCTTAAAGCTATGATAAAAATAATTTAGTTTATGTTTTGTGTCTTTTTATTAAGCCCTAAGTCATTGATTTTTAATGCTAATTTATTGGCGGCTAACTAGTTGTTGCTAAAAGGCAACAAACGAACCCTCGCTTTTCTGGTAAAACCCTCAAAAATAAACCTAAGCCATTGGTTTTAAGGTGTTTTTTAAAGTTGGCATCGAACTTGTAATACTTGGTTTGTATTAAGCAAAACGTGATTAAGCTAAGTAGCTAAATCGCAATAACCGAATGAAGGATTACTATTATGAAAACTTTCCAATCAACACTGGTATTAATGGCTCTAGCTTCTTCATCAGCGGCTTTTGCAGCAACAGATTTTGACACACTTGATGTAGACGGTAACGGTGCAATTAGCCAAGCAGAAGCTTCGGTAGATGCAGAGTTAATGAGCCAGTTTACAGACCTAGATACTGACCAAAACGGTGAGCTATCAAAAGACGAATTTACAGAGGCGTAAGCTTCAATAAAAACAGTTTGATGCCCAGTAATGTTATTTAAATTCTGAGTTGCCAAAGACAACCTTAATAGGCAAGGGAGCTTATTAAAAAGAATAACAAGGACGTGTTGGTACTTACATATGGGCACATTTATTCGCTATATATTACTGAAGGATTAAATTATGAAAAAATTACAGTCAACACTTGTATTAATGGCTCTTGCTTCTTCATCAGCGGTATTTGCAAGCACAGATTTTGAAACGTTAGATGTAGATGGCAGCGGAGCAATCAGCCAAGCAGAGGCATCGGTAGATGCTGATTTAATGGCGTTATTTTCTGAGCTAGACATCGATGGTAACGGTGAACTCTCTAAAGAAGAGTTCTCTGAGTATTAATATATAAATTCGACTCCTAAAGGATCTTTGAAAAGGACTTCTTACCATTTATTAGGGCTTTAAGCCAAAGGAAGATAATATGAAAACATTACATAAAACGTTAGCAATAATAGCATTAGCATCTTCTTCAGCGGCGTTTGCAGCAGTAGATTTTGACTCATTTGATACTGATGGTGACGGCGCTATTAGTCAAACAGAAGCGCAAACTAACAAACAGTTAGCACAGTTATTTAACGACTTAGATTTAGACGGAAATGGTGAACTTTCTAAAGAAGAATTTGCTACAGTACAATAGTTATACATTAGTAAAAAATCATACTCGAGCAGCTTAATACGAATAGTGTTAGGCTGCTTTTTTATGAGCACCTAAAATTGATATTTGAATAAAAATTTGTTTTTTTAAACTGATGAGAGTGAGTTTATTATCTAATTTTAGTAATGACATTTATTATTAATATATGTTTAATAAAAAATCCCCCAAGGAGGAGGATTTTATAAATTTAAAGTGATCATTTAATAATCGTTATTGCTTATCTTCAGCGCGTTTAGCTTTAAAGTCTGAATCGCTTGTCCACTTTGGCCAATCCCCATTATTAGCAAGCTGAGTAGCTATATCAATAATTAATTCTATATCCTGTTTTACACCACCTAATGACCAATCTGCTGAGTAATCGTCTGCTTCTTTGTGATATTTATGTGCAATATACTCAGGATCAGTATCGCCAAGGCTCATAAATAATAAGCTAGGTACGCCTTGCTTAGAAAGTGAGAAGTGATCAGATCTGAAAAACAAACCATTTTGTGGGCGAGGGTCCATTTTTACAACACGACCTTGCGCTTTAGCTGCTTTCGCTAGGTAGTTTTCCATTGTCGATAAATCTTTGCCGTATTGTAAAATGTAGTCGGTCCCATCAAGTACGTTCATACCATCTATATTTAATAACCCAACCATTTGCTTAGTAGGGATTATAGTTCCCGATGCAAATTCTTCTGAGCCAATTAAACCTGTTTCTTCAGCAGTAAAGTTGGCAAAAATAATAGAGCGTTTAAATGGGTGCTCTTTGTTCATTTTACTCATTATGCGAGCTATTTCTAAAGTCGCAGCGCTACCAGATGCGTTATCTACTGCGCCATTGTAAATTTTAGGGCCTGTATCAGTTTGTTTTGTACCAAAGTGATCCCAGTGAGCGCTAATTACAACGTATTCATCAGGCGATTCGCTCCCTATTATTTGAGCAACCACATTATGTGATTTAGCATGTGATACTTCATTTTTAAACGAGAGGTTTGCTTGTAAATTTAGTGCAGTTGCTTTGAAGTTTTTATTAAGCGCTTCTAGCTTTAATTGTTGATAGCTAAGATTTGCTGATTTAAATAGCTGCTCGGTTGCGTTAAGTGTCAACCAACCCATAACAGGTAATTCGGATGCGTTTAGATTGTTATCCATTAAGGTATATTTTGTGCCAGTATTTGAGCTTTCAACTACGCCCCAAGGGTAAGCTGCTGGTGCTGTTTCGTGCACAATAAACACTGCTTTTGCGCCTTGACGTGCCGCTTCTTCGTATTTATAAGTCCAGCGACCGTAGTAAGTCATTGCGTTGCCAGTAAATAGAGCATCATCTTGTGTTGCAAACCCTGGGTCATTTACTAATACAACAACGGTTTTGCCTGTTACGTCAATATTCTTGTAATCGTTCCAGTCGTATTCTGGCGCATTAATACCATAACCTACAAAAACAACGTCAGAATCGCGTACATCTATAAGAGGCTGTAATTGCTTGGTACGCGCAGTAAAGTCTTTACCGGCTTTAAAGCTTAAATCGCCAATGTTAAGTTGCATGTTTTGATCAGCAGTTACCATCGCCATTTTTACGGGTTGTAAAAATTTGCTGTTATAAGCGCCAGTTAAACCAAGTGCTTTATATTGCTCACTTAAGTAACCTACCGTTTTTACTTCGCCGCGAGTTAGTGGACCACGACCCTCAAATTCATCTGAGGCAAGTGTTTTAATATGTTGTTTAATATTATTGAGATTTACACCTGTTGTATTTTCAAGTGTAGATTGTTCTTGAGCAGGCTCCGAGCAGCCAAATAGCGTAACTAGTAGGCTTAGGCTCGCGCTTTTTAAAAGAGTAGATGCCATGGTATTCATTTTGTTATTAAAAGTTGCTTTTAATATAAGGAAGCTGGTCAACGATGTCGAATTTTTTAGTTAGATTATTAAGGTAATATCGAGCGTAATTTTTTACTTGTTATGAGTATTATTAATTAAACAATGAAAATAACTTAAAATGAGCAGAAATAAAAACAGTAGGGCTTTCTATTGTGCTATTAGTATTTATTGCCCTTAAATGATGAGTAAAAAAATGTATATTAAAGAATTAGCACTAAACATTACTTATCTGTATTTAGCAAAAAACCAGCATAAGCTTAATGCCGATCAGTTAAGAAATATTTAACGATCCATTGACCGATCTTCTGGTTAGTTTATAAAGGCTTCTGAATTTATTCAGGAGCCTTTTATTTTGCAACT